>JAFEFG010000114.1 GCA_018240685.1 Pseudomonadota bacterium
GGCCAGCTCGGCAAGACCGGCCGCGTGCGCCAGGTCCGCCGCGACATCGCCCGCATCAAGACGATGCTGGGCGAGAAGGCCGCGGGTTAAGGAGTCGTCAATGCCGAAGCGAATTCTCGAAGGCGTCGTCGTCAGCGACAAGATGGACAAGACCATCGTCGTGAAGGTCGAGCGGCGCGTTCAGCACCCGATCTACAAGAAGTTCATCCGCCGGTCGAAGAAGTACCACGCGCACGATGAGACCAACGCCTTCAAAGGCAAGGTTGGCGAGAACGTGCGGATCCGTGAGTGCCGGCCGCTGTCCAAGACCAAGAGCTGGGAAGTTCTGGTCGAGGGCGCGAAGGCTTAAGGCGCAGGGCAGGCAGAAATGATCCAGATGCGTACCAATCTCGAGGTCGCCGACAATTCCGGCGCCCGTCGAGTCCAGTGCATCAAGGTGCTGGGCGGCTCGCGCCGCAAATATGCCAGCGTGGGCGACGTGATCGTGGTGTCGGTCAAGGACGCCATCCCGCGTGGCCGCGTGAAGAAGGGCGAAGTGCATCGTGCCGTCGTG
Source organism: Pseudomonadota bacterium (assembly GCA_018240685.1). Taxonomy (GTDB): domain Bacteria; phylum Pseudomonadota; class Alphaproteobacteria; order Reyranellales; family Reyranellaceae; genus Reyranella. Next base: position 554 of record JAFEFG010000114.1, read on the forward strand.
GTGCGCACGTCGTTCGCGCTGCGTCGTCCCGATGGCAGCGCCATCCGCTTCGACCGCAACGCCGCCGTCCTGATCAGCAAGCAGGACGAGCCGATCGGCACCCGTATCTTCGGACCGGTGACGCGCGAGCTGCGTGCCAAGAAGTTCATGAAGATCATTTCGCTCGCCCCGGAGGTGCTCTGAGGCCATGACCAACAAGCTCAAGATCCGCAAGGGCGACCGCGTCAAGGTCATTGCCGGCCGCAGCAAGGGCAAGATCGGCGACGTCCTGCGCGTGCTCCCTACCGAGCAGCGCGTGGTCGTCTCGGGTGTGAACGTGATCAAGCGCCACACCAAGCCGGGCCGCACCGATGCCGGTGGCATCATCGAACGCGAGGCCGCGATCCACGTCTCGAACGTGGCCCTGCTCGATCCCAAGTCCGACAAGCCGACCAAGGTCGGTTTCAAGTTCCTCGAAGACGGCCGGAAAGTGCGCTTCGCGCGTGCCTCCGGCGAAACAATCGACCGCTAGGAGAACGGGCCATGCCCGCGCGACTGCAAGAGCACTACACCAAGACCGTCCGAGACGCGCTCGTCAAGGAGTTCTCCTACCAGAACGCCTTCGAGGTGCCGAAGCTCGAGAAGATCGTGATCAACATGGGCGTCGGCGAGGCGGTCAATGACCGCAAAGCCGTCGACGGCGCCGTCGCCGACCTGACGGCGATCACCGGCCAGAAGCCGGTCGTCACCAAGTCGCGCAAATCGATCGCGACCTTCAAGCTGCGCGAAGGCATGGCCATCGGCGCCAAGGTCACGCTGCGCCGCGACCGCATGTACGAGTTCATCGACCGCCTGGTGAACATCGCGCTCCCCCGCGTGCGCGACTTCCGCGGCCTGAACGGCAAGTCTTTCGATGGGCATGGCAACTACGCCATGGGCCTGAAGGAGCAGATCGTGTTCCCGGAGATCGACTACGACAAGGTCGACCAGGTGCGCGGCATGGACATCATCATCTGCACGACAGCGAAGACGGACGCGGAGGCCAAGGCGCTTCTCCGCGGGTTTGCCTTCCCGTTCGTGAACTGAGGCCGGAGACCAAAATGGCCAAGACGAGTTCAGTCGAGAAGAACAAGCGGCGCGCCAAGATGGCGAAGCAGTATGCCGCGCGGCGCGCCAAGCTGAAGGCGATGGCGGTGGACGACAAGCTGACGCCGGAGGAGCGCTTCGGCGCCCGGCTCAAGCTCGCCGAGCTGCCGCGCAACTCCTCGCCGACGCGCATCCGCAACCGTTGCGAGCTCACGGGGCGTCCGCGCGCCGTGTATCGCAAGTTCAAGCTGTCGCGCGTGGCGTTGCGGCAGCTGGCCTCGCTGGGCGCCTTGCCCGGCGTGGTGAAGTCGAGCTGGTAACCGGGGACCGTAGACCATGGCGATATCAGATCCCGTCGGTGATTTGCTGACCCGCATCCGCAACGGACAGGCGGCGCGCCTCGACAGCGTGACCGTGCCTGCTTCGCGCATGCGGTCGAGCGTTCTCGATGTGCTCCAGCGTGAGGGTTATATCCGCGGTTGGTTCGAGGAAGAGCTGCGTCCGGGCGTCAAGGAGATCCGGGTCGAGCTCAAGTACGACAACGGTCGTCCGGTCATAAAGGACATCCGCCGCGTGTCGACCCCGGGCCGCCGTGTCTACTCGAAGATCCGCGAGCTGCCGCGCCATTTCAACGGGCTCGGTATTTCGATCCTGTCCACGCCGCGCGGCGTCATGTCCGACGCCGAAGCGCGCGCCGCCAATGTCGGCGGTGAAGTTCTCTGCAAGGTGTTCTGACCATGTCGCGCGTCGGCAAGAATCCCGTCCCCATTCCGAGCGGCGTCACCGTCGACCTCCAGGGCCAGGCCCTCAAGGTCAAGGGCAAGCGCGGCGAGCTCTCGCTCGTGGTGCACGACGACGTCGAGGTCGCCAAGACCGCCGAAGGGCTGACCTTCAAGCCGCGCGGCGACAGCCGCCGCGCGCGGATGCAATGGGGCACCGCCCGCAACCTGGCCCGCAACATGGTCCAGGGCGTGTCGGATGGCTTCACCATCAACCTCGAGATCAACGGCGTCGGCTATCGTGCGCAGGCCGATGCCAAGAACCTGAAGCTGCAGCTCGGCTTCAGCCACGACGTCGAGGTTCCCATTCCGGCCGGCATCCAGATCAAGGCGGTCAAGCCGACCGAGATCGAGATCACCGGGTCGGATCGCCAGAAGGTCGGTCAGCTGGCGGCGGAAATCCGCTCGCTGCGGCCGCCCGAGCCCTACAAGGGCAAGGGCATCAAGTACTCGACCGAGACGATCCGGCGCAAAGAAGGCAAGAAGAAGTAAGGCGATCCACCATGGCCGACATCAAAGCTCTCTTCGCCCGCCGCCAGCGCCGCACGCGTCACGCGCTGCGTCAGGCCGCCGGTGGCCGTCCGCGCCTGAGCGTCTTCCGCTCCGGCAAGCACATCTACGCCCAGGTCATCGACGACCGGAAGGGTGCGACCCTGGCGGCCGCCTCGTCCCTCGACGAAGGCCTCAAGGCGAAGCTCAAGACCGGCGCCGACAAGGCCGCCGCCGCCGAGGTTGGCAAGCTGATCGCCGAGCGGGCGATCGCGGCCGGCGTCAAGGAGGTCGTGTTCGACCGTGGCGGTTACATGTTCCACGGCCGCGTCGCTGCGCTGGCCAATGCCGCCCGTGAGGGCGGCCTGTCGTTCTGATCGGGAGTTAGCACAATGGCTCGTTCACCCGGTGGTTCCGGCCGTCCCCCGCGCGAGCGCGAACGGGGCCGCGATCGCGACCGCGACGAGGAAAATGAACTGACCGACAAGCTGGTCACCATCAACCGCGTGGCCAAGGTCGTGAAGGGCGGTCGCCGCTTCGCCTTCGCCGCCATCGTGGTGGTGGGCGACCAGCGTGGCCGCGTCGGTCACGGCGCCGGCAAGGCGCGCGAGGTGCCGGAAGCGATCCGCAAGGCGACGGAAGCCGCCAAGCGCGGATTGATCCGGGTGCCGCTGCGCGATGGCCGCACGCTGCATCACGACGTCAAGGGGCGCTTCGGCGCCGGCAAGGTGACGCTGCGGGCGGCTCCGGCCGGTACCGGCATCATCGCCGGCGGCCCGATGCGCGCCATCTTCGAGACGCTGGGCATCAAGGACATCGTCGCCAAGTCGGTCGGCACGTCCAACCCCCACAACATGATCAAGGCGACCTTCGCCGCGCTGACGCAGCTCAACTCGCCGCGCATGGTGGCGACCCGCCGTGGCAAGAAGGTCGGCGATCTGCTCGGCCGTCGCGACGGCGAGCAGCAGGCCGCCGAAGCCGCCGCCTGAGGAGAATGACGATGGCCGACGGCAAGAAGATCAAGGTCACCCAGACCGGCAGCCCGATCGGGCGCACGGACGACCAGCGCGCGACGCTGATCGGGCTGGGCCTGAACAAGCGCCACCGCAGCAATGTCCTCGAGGACACGCCGTCGGTGCGCGGCATGATCAACAAGGTGCACCATCTGGTGCAGGTGGAAGAGGAAACGCGCTGAGCCGGGAGGCTGCGGCGCGGAGGGCAAGAAGATGAAGCTGAACGAGATCGCCGACAACGAAGGCGCCCGCAAGGGCCGCATGCGCGTGGGCCGCGGTATCGGCTCCGGCAAGGGCAAGACGGCCGGTCGCGGCGTGAAGGGTCAGAAGTCCCGTACCGGCGTCGCCATCAAGGGCTTCGAGGGCGGTCAGATGCCGCTGCATCGTCGTATCCCGAAGCGCGGCTTCCGTCCGCCGCACCAGGCGGTGTGGCAGGTGGTCAATCTCGGTGCGCTGCAGAAGGCGATCGACGACAAGAAGCTCGATGCGGCCAAGCCGATCGATGCCGCCGCCATGCAGGCGGCCGGGCTGTTCAAGAAGCTGACGGACGGCGTGCGCCTGCTCGGCAAGGGCGAGCTCACGTCCAAGGTCGAAGTGAAGGTCGCGGGCGCCTCGGCGTCGGCGATCGCCGCGGTCGAGAAGGCCGGCGGCAAGGTCGAGCTGCCGCCGAAGCCCGTCGCAGAGGCGGCCTAGGTCCGACACCGCTCCGGGAGGCGCAAGCCTCCTTCGTGTCGTCGTCGTTCAAGCGTGAGGGTCCATGGCATCCGCCGCCGAGCAACTCGCAGCCAATCTGAACTGGGGCGCGATCGGTAAGGCGACCGAGCTGAAGAAGCGCCTGTGGTTCACCATCGGCGCGCTCATCGTCTTCCGCATCGGCGCCTATATCCCCGTGCCCGGCGTGGATCCGGCGGCGCTGGCCGAGATCTTCCATCGCAATGCTGGCGGCATCGCCGGCATGCTTGACGTGTTCTCCGGCGGTTCGATCGGCCGCATGTCGATCCTGGCGCTGTCGATCATGCCGTACATCTCGGCCTCCATCATCATGCAGATCTTGACGACGGTCGTGCCGTCGCTCGAGGCGCTGAAGAAGGAGGGCGAGGCCGGTCGCAAGAAGATCAACCAGTACACGCGCTACGGCACGGTGTTCCTGGCCGCGTTCCAGGCCTACGGCATCGCCGTCGGTCTGGAGGGCCAAGTGGCGAGTGCGGGGCCGGTGGTGCACGATCCCGGCCTGTTCTTCCGCTTCGTGACGATCGTCACCCTGGTTGGCGGTACGCTGCTGCTGATGTGGATCGGCGAGCAGATCACCTCGCGCGGCGTCGGCAACGGCGTGTCGCTGATCATCTTCGCCGGTATCGTGGCGGCGTTGCCGAACGCGCTGGTGCAGACGCTGGAACTGGGCCGTACGGGCGCGCTGTCGGCGCTCTTCATCATCGGCCTTGCCGTCGGCGTGGTCGTGGTCGTGGCCGTCGTGGTCTTCATGGAGACGGCGCAGCGCCGCATCGTGGTGCAGTATCCCAAGCGCCAGGTCGGCAACCGCATGTATGGCGGCGAGGCCTCTCATCTGCCGCTCAAGATCAATACCTCGGGCGTGATTCCGCCGATCTTTGCGTCTTCGCTGCTGCTCTTCCCGGCGACCATCGCGTCGTTCCAGGGCAATACCGGCGAGCCTGGGATCGCGCAGTGGATCGCCACCTACCTGGCCCACGGACAGCCCCTGTATCTGGCGCTGTATGTCGGGCTGATCGTCTTCTTCTGCTTCTTCTACACGACGGTCGTGTTCAATCCCGTCGAGACGGCGGAGAACCTGAAGAAGAACGGCGGCTTCGTCCCGGGCATCCGGCCGGGCAAGAACACGGCGGAGTATCTCGAATACATCCTCAACCGGCTGACGGCGATCGGCGCCCTCTACCTGTCCGCCGTCTGCATTCTGCCGGAACTGCTGATCGCCCGCGGCGGCGTGCCGTTCTACTTCGGCGGCACCAGCCTCCTGATCGTGGTGTCGGTGACGCTCGATACGGTGACGCAGATCCAGGCGCATCTGCTGGCGCATCAATACGAGGGCCTCATCAAGAAGGCCCGGCTGAGGGGCAGGGGACGCTAAGGCGATGAACATCATTCTTCTCGGGCCGCCGGGGGCTGGAAAAGGCACCCAGGCACAGCGGCTGCAGGCCGATCTCGGCATGGTGCAGCTCTCGACGGGGGACATGCTGCGGGCGGCGGTGGCGTCGGGCAGCGAGCTCGGCAAGAAGGCCAAGGACATCATGGACAAGGGGCAACTGGTCCCCGACGACGTGATGGTCGGCCTGATCGAGGACCGGATCGAGAAGCCGGATTGCGCCAAGGGCTTCATCCTGGACGGCTTCCCGCGCACCGAGGCCCAGGCCCAGGCGCTGGACAAGATGCTGGCCAAGTCGGGCAAGACGCTCGACCGCGTGATCGAGATGGAAGTGGACGAGGCGGCGCTGACCGAGCGCGTCGTCGGCCGCTTCACCTGCGGCAAGTGCGGCGCGGGCTACCACGACAAGTTCAAGCGGCCCCAGGCTGAGGGCATCTGCGACGTCTGCGGGAGCAAGGAATTCACCCGCCGCAAGGACGACAATGCAGAGACCATGAAGACCCGGATGGCCGCCTACCGGGCCCAGACCGAACCCCTGCTGCCCTACTACAGCGCCCGCAAGGTGCTGCGGAAGGTCGACGGGATGGCGGCCATGGATGAAGTGTACCGTCAAATCCGCGCCGTCCTGGCGGGGGCTTGACAAGTTCGAGGTCCGTTGACTCGGGGGCGCCGATACCTATAATCGCGCGCTTTTCCGGGGCCAGCGGAACGTCATACGGGCGCGCGTGAGCGCGCCGTAAGTCATTGAAGGAGTTAGAACTTTGGCTCGTATAGCCGGCGTGAACATTCCGACCGCCAAGCGGGTGGTCGTCGGGCTGCAATACATCCACGGGATTGGCCAGGCGAAAGCCAAGGAAATCCTGGGGAAAGTGGGGATCGACGAGTCGCGGCGCGTGAACACGCTGACCGACGATGAGGTCATCCGCATCCGCGAGGCGATCGACCGCGACTACACGGTCGAAGGCGATCTGCGCCGCGAAGTGGCGATGAACATCAAGCGCCTGATGGATCTCGCCTGCTATCGCGGTCTGCGGCATCGCCGCGGCCTGCCGGTTCATGGCCAGCGCACGCATACCAATGCGCGCACCCGCAAGGGTCCGGCCAAGCCGATCGCCGGCAAGAAGAAAGTCACGAAGTAAACCGAGGAGAACCGGATCATGGCCAAGCCTGCCGCTACGAGTGGCGCCGCCGCCGGCGCACGTCCTCGCCGCAAGGAGCGCAAGAACATCATTGCGGGCGTCGCTCACGTGAACGCCTCGTTCAACAACACGATCGTCACGATCACCGATGCCCAGGGCAACACCATTGCCTGGTCGTCGTCGGGTCAGCAGGGCTTCAAGGGCTCGCGCAAGTCGACGCCGTTCGCCGCGCAGATGGCGGCGGAGAATGCCGGCCGCAAGGCGATGGAGCACGGCATGCGCACGCTCGAAATCGAGGTCCGCGGTCCGGGGTCGGGACGCGAGTCGGCGCTGCGTGCGCTGCAGGCCGTCGGTCTGGCCGTCACCGCCATCCGCGACGTGACGCCGATCCCGCACAACGGCTGCCGTCCGCCCAAGCGTCGTCGCGTCTGAGTTAGAGCAGCGGCGCGCCGTTGCGCGCCGCGCCTTTTCGCATGTGTCGCGGCTCCTCCGGGAGTCGCGTGAACCAACCGGTCTAGAGAGGTAGCCCCCGTGCTTCAGAAGAACTGGCAAGATCTCATCAAGCCGGAGAAGCTTGTCACCGAAGCGGGCGTTGATCCGAGCCGCGTGGCGACGATCGTCGCCGAGCCGCTCGAGCGTGGCTTCGGTCTCACGCTTGGCAACGCGCTGCGCCGTGTGTTGCTGTCCTCGCTCCAGGGTGCGGCCGTGACGTCGATCAAGATCGACAACGTGCTGCACGAGTTCTCCTCCATTCCCGGCGTCCGTGAGGACGTGGTGGATATCGTCCTGAACATCAAGGCGATGGCGGTGAAGATGCAGGGCGATCGCCCGCAGCGCCTGTACCTGCGCGCGGTCGGCCCCGGCGAAGTCACTGCCGGCATGATCGAACTGCCGGGCGACGTCCAGATCATGGATCCCAAGCACCTGATCTGCACGCTCGACGACGGCGCCTCGATCTCGATGGAACTCATGGTCGCCACGGGCAAGGGCTACATCCCGGCATCGGCCAACCGCGCCGAGGATGCGCCGATCGGCGTCATCCCGGTCGATTCGGTGTTCAGCCCGGTCAAGCGCGTCTCGTACAAGATCGAGAACAGCCGCGTGGGCCAGGTCACCGACTACGACAAGCTGTCGATGACGGTCGAGACCAACGGCACGACGTTGCCGGCCGATGCCGTGGCGCTCGCGGCGCGCATCCTGCAGGACCAGCTGCAGCTCTTCATCAACTTCGAGGAGCCGCGCGAGGTTCGCAAGGAAGAGGCGGAAGACACCTTCCCGTTCAACCGCAACCTGCTGCGCAAGGTCGACGAGCTCGAGCTGTCGGTCCGTTCGGCCAACTGCCTGAAGAACGACAACATCATCTACATCGGCGATCTGGTTCAGAAGACCGAGGCCGAGATGCTGCGGACGCCGAACTTCGGCCGCAAGTCGCTGAACGAGATCAAGGAAGTTCTGGCCGGCATGGGCCTGCACCTGGGCATGGAAATCCCGGGCTGGCCGCCGGACAACATCGAGGAAATGGCCAAGCGGCTGGAAGAGCCGTACTAGGCCGGTAAGGGGACTTAAGTCATGCGTCACGGAAATCGCGGCCGGAAATTCCACCGCACCGCCGAGCATCGCAAGGCGATGTTCATGAATCTCGCCGGGGCTCTCATCAAGCACGAGCAGATCACGACCACGCTGCACAAGGCGAAGGACCTGCGTCCGATCGTCGAGAAGCTGGTCACGCTTGGCAAGAGGGGCGGCCTGCATGCGCGCCGTCAGGCGATCGGCTTCCTGCGCGATCCCTACGTTGCCGACAAGCTCTTCACCACGCTCGGCCCGCGCTATGCCAAGCGCAACGGTGGCTACCTGCGCGTGCTGAAGGCGGGCTTCCGCTTCGGCGACGCCGCCCCGATGGCGGTGATCGAGTTCGTCGAGCGCGACGCCTCGGCCAAGGGCCAGGATTCGGGCCCGTCGGCGGAGACGGAGCAGAAGGAAGCGGCGTAAGCCTCGACCTCCTCATGAAACAGACAACGCCCGGTGCCCAGCACCGGGCGTTTTCTTTTGGACGCCTTTGGGAAGCTCGTAAGCGACCGGAATCGGTTGCCGCACCATCGCGGCCTTATGCTGCTGGCGATGGTGCAAGTCTCCAATATCCGACTCCTGCCGGGTGGTTACTCGGAAGTAACGTTTTTATTTCCCTTTTTAAAAAGGAAAGTACTGCCAGGCGGTCCGTCAGAAGAACTGCTCTTCCTTGAGGGCGAGCACCGTCCGCCCGGCCGCCTTGAGGGGCCCCAGCTGCGCCAGGGCCGGCGGCAGGATGACTTCAGCGTAGAAGCGGGCGGTGACGATCTTGGCCTCGAGGAAGGCGGGGTCTCCGTCGCGGGTGGCGAGCTTGCCCTGAGCTACCAGGGCGCCCTTGGCCAGGAGCCAGCCGCCCAGCGCCGTTCCGGCAAGCCGCAGGAATGGCACCGACCCGGCCAGGGCGGCGACGAGGTCGGCCTTCACCGACTGCGCCACCCAGCGGGTCGCCTCTTCCAGAGCATCGGCTGCGGTGGCGAGGCTGGCGGCGATTGTCGCCAGGTCGTCGCCCGGGGCGGCCTTCAGTTCGCCGGCCAGGGCGCGCATCTCCGCCACCAGGCCCAGCATGGTCTCGCCGCCGTCCTTGGCGACCTTGCGGCCCACCAGGTCGCGCGCCTGGATGCCGTTGGTGCCTTCGTAGATGGGCAGGATCCGCGCATCGCGCAGGTGCTGGGCGGCGCCGGTCTCCTCGATGAAGCCCATGCCGCCATGGATCTGGACGCCCATGGACGCGATCTCGTTGCCGAGGTCGGTGAACCAGGCCTTCACGACGGGGATCAGCAGATCGACGCGATCCTGCGTCCTGCGGGCGGCTTCCTTGTCGGGGTGCCTGGAGGCGGCGTCGATGCCGGCGGCGGTGTAGTAGCCCAGCGCCCGCATCGCCTCGATCTGGGCTCGCATGCTCATCAGCATGCGCCGCACGTCGGCGTGATGGACGATCGACACCGGCTTGGCGTCGGGACTGCCGTCATCCTTGGACTGCACGCGTGCACGCGCGAAGGCTGCCGCCTGCTGGTAGGCCCGTTCGGCGATGGCCAGGCCCTGGATGCCGACCGAGAGGCGGGCATTGTTCATCATGGTGAACATATAGGAGAGGCCGCGGCCTTCCTCGCCGACGAGATAGCCGACGGCGCCGCCGTCGTCGCCGTAGGACATCACGCAGGTCGGGCTCGCATGGATGCCGAGCTTGTGTTCGAGCGAGACGCAGCGCAGGTCGTTGCGGCGGCCGAGCTTGCCGTCGGCACCGACCAGGAACTTCGGCACGATGAAAAGCGAGATGCCGCGCACGCCGGCCGGCGCGTCGGGCGTGCGCGCCAGCACGAGATGCACGATGTTCTCGGTCATGTCGTGCTCGCCGTAGGTGATGAAGATCTTCTGGCCGGTGATCAGGTAGTGGTCCCCGTCCTTCACAGCGCGGGACTTGAGCTGGCCAAGATCGGAGCCGGCCTGCGGCTCGGTGAGGTTCATGGTCCCGGTCCACTCGCCCGAGATCATCTTGGGCAGCCAGGTCGCCTTCTGCTCGGCGGAGCCGTGGTGATGGATGGCGTCGATGGCGCCCTGGTTGAGCAGCAGGACGAGCCCGAAGCCCATGTTGGCCGCCTGCCACATCTCCTGCACCGAGGCGGCGAGCAGCCACGGCATGCCCTGGCCGCCGAATTCCGGATCGAAGGGCAGGGAATTCCAGCCGCCTTCGACGAACTCCTTGTAGATCGCCGCGAACCCGGGCGCCGTACGCACCACGCCGTTCTCGAGCTTGGCGCCGACCTTGTCGCCCTCGCGGTTGAGCGGCGCGAGTCCGTTGCCAGCAAGCTTGGCGGCCTCTTCGAGGACGGCGTCGATCGTGTCGTCGGTCGCGTGTTCGTAGCCGGGCAGGGTGGCCACGCGGCCGAGGCCGGCGACTTCGCGCAGCGCGAAACGCATATCGTCGAGGGGGGCTGTATAGGTCATGAGTACTCCTCCGTTTCGCAATATGGCGCGCTCGGTCGCCTTTGGCGACGGGCTCGGCTATGGTCCGGACAACATGACCGACACCGTACTGCTGGCCATCGACGGCCCCCGCGCCACCATCACCCTCAACGATCCCGCGAAGCACAACCGGCTCGACACGGCCGGGCTCGGCAGGTTGCGCGAGGCGATCGAGGCCGTCGACGCCAACCCGGATGTGCGGGTGACGGTGCTGACGGGCGCGGGCGAGAAGAGCTTCTGCTCCGGCTACGACCTGGGCTCGATCCCTTCCGGCAAGTCGGCCCAGCCGCCGGAGGGCCGCGACAGCTTCGAGACGGTGATGGACCGCCTCGAGGCGATGCGCATGCCGACTCTCTGCGCCCTCAACGGCGGCGTTTACGGCGGCGCCACCGATATGGCGCTCGCCTGCGACTTCCGTCTCGGCGTCAAAGGCATGCGCTTCTTCATGCCGGCCGCGCGTTTCGGCCTCCACTACTATCCAAGCGGCGTGCGCCGCTATACCCAAAAGGTGAGCCCGAGCTTTGCCAAGCGCGCCTTCCTGCTGTCGGAAGACTTCACCGACGAGGAGCTGCTGCGGGTGGGTTATCTCGACTGGCTGGTCGAGCGCAGCCAGTTCACGGCCAGGGTGGACGAGACGGCAGCCCGGCTGGCTGGCCTCGCGCCGCTGTCGATGATGCATATGAAACGCGCTATCGAGCAGTTCGCCCAGGCGCAGCCCGATATCCCATCGATTCGAGAGGGAATTCGGACGTGCCAGAACTCCGACGACCTGCGGGAAGGGCTGGCGGCCCTGCGCGATCGCCGGACGCCTGTTTTCAGGGCTCGCTGAGATCGCATAAATTCTGCTATTCGGACGAGCAGAATGTGCAGTTCAGCGCTAAAATGAAACCTATGCAGCGTCGACTGGCCGCAATTGTCCATGCCGATCTCGCCGGTTTCACCCGGATGATGGAAGGCGCGGAGACCCGGACTTTCCGTCACCTCAAATCCGCCCAGACGGATGTCTGGCGGCCGGCGATCGTTGCCGGCGGCGGACGACTCGTAGGCACCGCGGGTGACGCGATGCTGGCCGAGTTCAGTTCGGCCGTCGGTGCGGTCTCCGCCGCGATCGACATCCAGGAGCGCATGGCGCGCTTCAACGAGGAGCTGGACGAGAACCAGCGCATGCTGTTCCGCGTCGGCGTCCATCTCGGCGAGGTGATCGTCGACGAGGAGGATCAGAACATCTTCGGCGACGGCGTCAACCTCGCTGCGCGTATCCAGGCGAAGGCCGAGCCCGGCGGCATCGCCGTCTCGCGTGCGGTGCGCGACGTCACGGAGCTGCGCATCGACTACACCTTCGTCGACGGCGGCGAGCACCAGATGAAGAACGTGAGCCGCCCGGTTCACATCTATCACGTGCGCAACACCGCTCCGCCGGAAGCGGGTGTGACCGTGGCCCTGTCGTCCAAAACGACGACCCGCATCCTGCCGCAGATCACGCTTCGCTTCGAAGGGGCCAATTCGGTCGGCCAGAAATATTCGTTCGATGTCGCGCTCGACAAGCTGATATCGACGCCGCAGGGCATGGTGATCGGCCGGTCGGCCGATCAATGCGAGCTCGTCATCCCGCACGCAACGGTGTCGCGGCGGCATGCACGGCTTACGCTGGACGGCGACGCGCTGCAGATCGAGGATCTGGGGTCGACCAACGGCACCGCGGTGAACGGCGCGCTCGTGAAGGCGAATTCTCCGGTTGCGCTGCAGGCTGGCAGTCGCCTGCGGGTCGGGGACGTGGAACTGGCGATTCGGCAGGTCTAGGCCGACGGGCACCGATGACCGAAACGTCGAACTCCGCCGCCGGTGCCGGGCCGCTTCAGCCTCCGGAAGTCGACTATACGGCTCTCACGCCCGGCCAGATGATCGGCCGCTACGAGATCGTGTCGGTGCTGGGGCAGGGCGGCTTCGGCATCACCTATCGGGCGCGCGACGTTCAGCTTGGCCGCGACGTGGCGATCAAGGAATACCTGCCTTCGGCGCTTGCCATCCGGCAAGCGGGCACGACCGTAATGCCGCGTACCACCAAGCTCGCCGACGATTTCGGCTGGGGCCGGGAGCGGTTCGTGTCCGAAGGACGCACGCTCGCGACGCTGCATCGCACGCCTGCGATCGTCCATGTCTTCGACTTCCTCGAGACCAACGGCACCGCCTACATCGTCATGGAGCTCCTGAGCGGCGAAACGCTCGAGGATCGCCTCAGGCGGGTCGGCAAGCTCGGTCCGGAGGAGGTGGAACGCATCCTGTGGCCGCTGCTCGACGGGCTGGAGCAGGTACATGAGGCCGGGTTCCTGCACCGCGACATCAAGCCGGCGAACATCCTTCTGGATGCGGCGGGTCATCCGACGCTGATCGACTTCGGGGCGTCGCGAGCGGCGATGGCGGGCCGGACGACGGCGATGACGGCGATCTTCACGCCGGGCTACGCGGCAGCCGAGCAGATGACCTCGGCCAAGCAGGGGCCGGCCACCGACATCTACGGCCTGTCGGCAACGCTGTATCACGCCATCACCGGCAAGGTGCCCCCCAGCAGCTTCGAGCGCATCATCGAGGACACCTACGAGCCTTTGACGCAGTTGAAGCCGCCGGGCTTCCCGCCGGGGCTGCTGGCCGGTATCGATGCGGGCCTCGCCGTGACCCAGCGCGACCGGCCGCAGAACATCGCTGGCTGGCGTCCGCTTCTCGGTCTGACGGCGGCTCCGGTCGCCGATGCGACGGTCATCATGGGCCACGCCGGCGAGCCGGCGGCGGCGCGGCCTGCGACGGTGGCATCGCCGCCTTCACCTTCGCCGGATCCCGTTTCGACACAGCCTGCGCCCGATGCGCCGGAAAAAAAGGAGACCGGGGCGGGGGGCTCGCGGCGCAAGTCGCCGCTGGTATGGATTTCGGTCGCCGTCGCGGCCCTTCTGGTGCTTGGAGGCGGTGGTTACTACGCCTTCGCCCCGCACGGCCCCGATCCCGAACTGCTGAAGGCGCGCGCGGCGGCCGAACAGGCCGAGGCGGCGCGCAAGCAGGCGGAGGAAGAGGCGGCCAAGATCCGTGCGGCCGAGGAGCAGCGGAAGAAAGCGGAAGAAGAGGCGGCGGCGCACAAGCGCGAGGAGGAAGCACGCGCGGCGGAGCAGAAGAGGATCGAGGAGGAGACGCGCAAGAAGATCGAGGCGGAACTGGCCGAGCAGAAGCGCCAGGAGGAGGCCGATAAGGCGAAGGCCGACCAGGAGGCCGAGGCGCGTCGCAAGGCGATCGAGGAGGCGCGCAAGAAGATCGAGTTCGTTGCCGGCTACTTCGATCATTTCGGCAAGACCTTGATGGTGATCGGCCTCAAGGATCAGCCGGACGAGATTCGGCTGCAGGGCGTCGATATCGTCGACGATCCCGCCCTGCGCCAGCTTGCTGTCACTGCGCTCGCGGCGCAGCCGCGCCATCTCAAGTGCCGCCAGACCGACCGGCTCACGGACGGCACGCCGCTCTATCGATGCCTGGTGACGCCGCTCAACGCCAAGGAACCCCTGGCCGACATCCCGGATTCGGAACGGACGGACCTCGCCCTGGCGTTGGTACGCAATGGCTTGGTACTCGCATCCTGCGATGCGCCCCGCGCCTATGCGGACGCGGAGGATGATGCACGCAAGCGCAGCCAGTCGCTTTGGAGTAGAGTTAAAGTGCAAGAGTACAAAGGGAGATGTTCGAAATGACGGCTATGATGTCCGGCGCGGCGCCGTTCGCCGCCACGCGCCTCAAGTTGGCGGCTCGCCTCGCAGGGCTCGCCGCGCTGTGCATGATCGCCGCCGGCTGCGTGACCGGCGACGATTCGCGTCCCTCCAATCAGACGACGGGAACGATCGTCGGTGCTGCGCTGGGCGGCACGGTTGGCGGCCTCGCCTTCGGTTCGGTCGGCGGCGTCGTCGGCGGCACGCTGGTGGGCGCGCTCGCCGGCAATCTTGTCGGCCGCGCGCTCGATGAGCAGGAACGCCGTCGCCTCGCCGAGGCGACGCAGCGCGCCTATGCCTCCGACACGGACGAGGCCACGGTCTATACGGTCGAGCCGACCAAGTCCTCGAGTTCCTCGTCGGCGCCTCCGCCGACGGTCGTCGCGGCAAAGCCCGTCGGTCCGCGCACCGCGCGTCCCGACGGTGGGACCTGCCGACCGATCGAGCTGACCGCCACGAAGAATGGCCAGACGACCCGCGAGACGACGACCTTCTGCCAGGCGGCCGGGTCGAACGAGCTGAAGCCGGTTTCCGTCTGAGCGTCTGGGATCGTCACCGGCCGATGGGCGCCCGCGCGTCGCGGGCGTCACCTTCGGTCCGGTTGACGTCCTGCCCTTGCCGGCTCCGGTCCCTCATGGCATTTCTGCCGCGGGAGCCCTCATGAGCGACACTACGAGCCAGGATCAGAATCGCGGTCGGGTCTCGGAGGTCGACTTCGTCGCGTTGTCTGCTGGCCGGACGATCGGTCGTTACGAGATCGTTTCGGTTTTGGGTCAGGGCGGTTTCGGGATCACGTAC
>JAFEFG010000115.1 GCA_018240685.1 Pseudomonadota bacterium
GTCCTGCTCCTTCCGGCCGTGGCCGGAACGGGCGCGGCCTTCGGCCAGAGCCAGATGGAATTGAACGCGCAGGCGGGACAGGAACGGGAAGCGGCGGACAAGGAACTGAACGCCGTCTATTCGCGTCTGATGGCCAAGCTGCCGCCTCAAAGCAAGGAGCGCCTTCGCAAGGCCGAGCTGACATGGCTTCGTTTCCTGGAGGAGGAATGCGCCTTCGAGACGGACGGGACGGTCGGCGGATCCATCCACGGGATGCTCGTCGCCTACTGTCAGGCGCGCCTCACGCGCCAGCGCACCAAGGATCTCGAGGCGCAGTTGAATTGCAAGGAAGGCAACCTTTCCTGCGTGCACTGACTCCAACCCCGGACGTGCGGCCATGAGGTCGGCCTATCGCGCCTCCGACGCTTCCCACCGCTACGTGTTCGACACGGTGCGGGGCGTCGACCGTGACCGTTTCCTGGCGGCGCTGTTCGCGCCCGAGCCGGCGCGCAGCGGCCTGCTGGCCTTGCTCGCCTTCGATCACGAACTCGCCCGCACGCGCGCGGTGACGCGCGAGCCGATGCTGGCCGAGATCCGGCTCGAATGGTGGCGCGAGGCGGCGGCGGAGGCCGCCAGCGGCGGTGCGCCGCGGGCGCAGCCCGTCGTGGAGGCGTTGAGCGAGACGGTGCGCCGGCACGATCTCGGCGCCGAGGCGCTGATCGCGCTGATCGATGCGCGGGCGGAGGAGATCGAGGGGCCGCTCGACGTGCTGCGGACGGGCGGCGCCCTGGCGGATCTCCAGCTCGCCGTGCTGGACGTCGCCGATGCGGCGAGCCGCAAGGCCGCGCATGCCGTTGCCGCGGCGGGACTGATGGGCGAGGGACCGGAGCGCGTGGCGCTCCTGCAGGAGGCGCGCGCCCTGCGCGGCGACGTCGACATGGCGGCGCTGCCGATCCTGTTGCCCGCCCTGGCACTCGCGGGCAGTCTCAGCGCCTGGCGCAAGCCGCTCGCCTACTGGTGGGCGGCGCGGCGCGGCCGGTACTGACGAGGAGGAGGGAGGCATGTCGCGGCGCATCGACAAGTCGTGGATCGTGTTCGACAGCATCGAGAACGGCGAGCACGACCGCTGCGTCGACCTCTTCCGGCGCCCCGACGGCAGCTTCGGCTTCGAGGAGTTCCGCCGCGATGTCGAGGATGCCGGCGGCTGGACACCGGTTGCGTATCATTCCGGCGTTGCCTATGCGACGAAGGAGGCTGCCTTGGGCGCTGCGGTCAAGCGCGTCGTCTGGTTGGCGGAGCAGCGCAGGGACGCCATATGACGGTGACCGCAGCGGCGAACGGGAGGAGTTGACGTGGCGAAGGTCAAGGCAAACGGGATCGAGATCGAATACGAGAGCGCGGGCAACCCGGGCGATCCGGCGCTGTTGATGGTCATGGGCCTGGGCGCCCAACTCACCATCTGGCCCGACTCGCTGTTCGAGGGGCTGGCGGAGAAGGGATTCCGCGTCATCCGCTTCGACAATCGCGATGTCGGCCTGTCGACCGATTTCGGCGCCTGGGGCATGCCCGACATTCCCGCCGCGATCCAGAAGGCGATGAGCGGCCAGAAGGTGGAAGCGCCCTATCTCCTGAAGGACATGGCGGCCGACGCCATCGGCTTGCTCGATGCGCTCGGCATCGACAGGGCGCACATGGTGGGCGCCTCGATGGGCGGCATGATCGCGCAGATCATGGCGGCGCAGTATCCCGAACGCACGCGATCCCTGGTATCGATCTACTCCACCAGCGGCCGGCCGGGTCTGCCGATCGGCAAGCCCGAGGCGCTCGCCATGCTGGGCTCGTCGCCCGCGGGCGACACGCGCGAGGACCGTGTCCAGCACGGCATCAAGCTGCGCCGGGTCATCGCTGGTTCCGGCTATCCGCCGGACGAAGCGGAGTTGCGGACGTTCGTCGAGCGCAACGTCGACCGGCGCTGGTATCCCGAAGGCAGCGCGCGGCACTATCTCTCCGTCATTGCCTCGGGCGATCGCGTCGAGATGCTGAAGACGGTGAAGGTGCCGACCCTGGTGCTGCATGGCGAGGAGGATCCCCTGCTGCCCGTCGAATGCGGTCGCGACGTGGCGCGCCTGGTGCCGGGGGCGGAAATCGAGACCTTCTCGGGCTGGGGCCACGACTTTCCCAAGGTGCTGGTTCCGACGCTGATCGATCGCATCGGCGGGTTCTGCAAGGCGGCTTCCTAGGCGGATCGTTCCGCCTCGACTCTTGTCTTCCCGGGCGCCGCGAGGGACCTTTCCCGTTGGAGGAAAGGCCCATGAAGTTCGGAATCTTCTACGAGCACCAGCTGCCGCGGCCGTGGGGCGCGAAGAGCGAATACCAGCTCCTGCAGGACTCGCTCACGCAGATCGAGCTCGCCGACCGGCTGGGCTATGACTACGCGTGGGAAGTGGAGCATCACTTCCTCGAGGAGTATTCGCACTCCTCGGCGCCTGAGGTGTTCCTGGGCGCCGCCAGCCAGCGCACGAAGAACATCCGGCTCGGCCATGGCGTGATCCAGCTCACCACCAACCAGCCGCATCGCGTCGCCGAGAAGGTCGCCACGCTCGACCTGCTGTCCGGCGGCCGCGTCGAACTCGGCATGGGCGAGGCGGCCGGGCCGGCCGAGTTGCATCCCTTCAACGTCAAGGTGCGCGACAAGCGCGACCGCTGGGAGGAGGCGGTGAAGGCCATCGTTCCCATGTTCACGAAGGAGAGCTGGGAGTTCCACGGCCAGTACTATGACTTCCCGGCCCGCAACGTGATCCCCAAGCCGCTGCAGAAGCCGCATCCGCCGCTCTGGGTCGCCTGCTCCAACATCCAGACCATCGGCAAGGCGGGCGAGTGGGGCATGGGTGCGCTGGGCTTCACCTTCGTCACGCCCGAGGCGGCGCGCGCCTGGGTGCACAAGTACTACAACAACCTGCTCAACAACCAGAACAAGCTCGCCGACTATCCCAGCAACCCCAACGTCGCGATGGTGTCGGGCTTCATGTGCGCGCCCACCGACGAAGAAGCAGAGGCCAAGGCCGCCGGCTGGACCTTCTTCATCTTCGCGCTCTCCTACTACGGCCGCAAAGGTGTCGATGCGCCGGGCACGTCCGACCTCTGGAGGGAATACCAGAGCTGGAAGGGCGGGCCGGAGGAGAAGAAGGCGCTCGAGTCAGGGTTGATCGGTTCGCCCGAGACGATCCGCCGGAAGCTGCGCCAGTTCCAGGAGAGCCGTGTCGATCAGGTCATTCTGCTGAACCAGGCCGGCAAGACCAGCCACAAGGACATCTGCGACTCGCTGGAGCTGTTCGCCCGGGAAGTGATGCCGGAGTTCCACGCCGCCGAGGCAGAGCACGCAGCCTGGAAGAAGAAGGTGCTGGCGCGCGAGATCATGCTCGAGGACCTCGACGTCACGCCCTACGATATCTTCAGCCACCAGAACGAGCACATCGTCCGCCTCACGCCCGAGCAGCTCAAGACCAAGATGGCCGAGAAGGAAGCGGCGGCGAAGCGCGCTTCCTGAGCGCGGCGGCAACCGCCGTTCAGATCGAGAGCCTGTTGAAGACGAAACGCGGCAGGTGGCGCACGATCAGCATGATCACGCGCCAGATCGGCGGCGCGTAGATCACCGGCCTGCCCCGCGCCATGCCGACGACGATGGTGCGGGCGACATCGTCGGTCGCGGCGACGCGCCGGCCCCCGGCCTTGATCTCCGCGGTCATGGGCGAATCGGTCGGCCCGGGCTTGATGAGCACGATCCGCACGTCCGTGCCGGCGAAGCGATGGTCCATGCCCTCGGCAAAGCGCGCCAGGAAGCCCTTGGCGGCACCGTAGGCGTAGTTGGCCTTGCGGCCGCGATCGCCTGCGACCGAGCCGATGATGCCGAGCGTCCCGCGTCCCTGGCGCGCGAAGTGCTGTGCAAAGGCTTCGGCGAAGAGGGCCGCCGACAGGGCGTTGATCTCGAGCGCCTCGCGCAGCATGGCAAGATCGTCCTGGCAGGCCGCCTGGTCGGCGAGCCAGCCCTGCGCGATCAGGGCCATGTCGATCGGGCCCGTCGCCGCGGCGTCGGCGACCTGCGCGGAGATCGCGGCCGGATCGAGGAATTCGCCCTTGACCACCGCCACCGTCGCGCCGGCGCCGCGCACGCGCAGATCGGCGGCGATCTTCTCCGCCTTCGCCATGTCGCGCGCGATCAGCACCAGCTCCGTCGGCCCCTCGGCGACCCACAGCCGGCAGCACTGCTCGGCGATGGCGGACGTCGCTCCCACAACCACGATCTTCATCGCTCGTCCCTTCCGTTCCCTGGCCTCACCGTCCCGTCAGCCGGCGCGACAGTCCCGAGCTCATGCCGGGGTCGCGAAAGCGCGTGAACCGGACGAGATTGGGATAGGTGGCCTCGAACATCGCCCGCGGCATGCGTGCATCCTTGGCGGGATAGAGCCGCCCGCCGGCGGCGAGCACGATCGCATCGAGCCGTTCGAACAGCGCTACCGCGCGCGGCGTGTTGCGGAAGTCGAGCGCCAGTGTCACGCCGGGCGCGGGGAAGCTCATCAGGCCCGGTGGCAGCCGGTTGCCGAAGGTCTTCAGCACCGCGAGGAAGGACCCCTCGCCGGAGGCGGCGATCGCCTGCAGCATCTCGCGGGTGGCGTCGAGCCCGGCCTCGCGCGGCACCACGCTCTGGTACTGGTAGAAGCCCCTCGGCCCGTACATGCGGTTCCATTCGAGCAGCGAATCGAGCGGATAGAGGAATGGCTCGGCATGCACGATGCGCGTGTCCGCGCGGCCGCGGTTGAGGGCGTAGTAGGCGGCGTTGAAGGGACGCAGGGAGAGGCGGTTCACCAGCGACAGTGGCGGGGTGAACGGCATGCGCCGCCGCCGCTCGCGCCACGGCCGGCCGGGCGTCGCGCTCGGCCGCGCGCGCATGAACAGCCCGCGCAGGTCGCCGCCGCGCCCGTCCATCGCGGTGCAGTCGATCCACGAGACGGTGTGGTGCCAGCCGGCCTCCGAGTCGTCGGACAGGCGGAAGAACTCGGCCAGCCCGCGGTAAGGCAGCGTCTGCGCCTCCAGCCACGGTCCCGCGACGGGCTGCAGCTGCAGCTCGGCCTCGACGATCAGGCCGGTGAGGCCGAGCCCGCCGATCGTCGCCGCGAACCAGTCCGGCTGCAGGTCGAGCCCGCATTCGATCGTCTCGCCGTCGGTCCGCACCAGGCGCAGGCGGCGCACATGGTCGCCGAAGGTGCCCAGGACGTGATGGTTCTTGCCATGAACGTCGTTGGCGATGGCGCCGCCCACGGTGACGAGCTGCGTGCCCGGCACTACGGCGAGGCCCCAGCCGCGCGGCAGCATCAGCCGCTGGAGGTCGCGCAGCACGACGCCCGCCTCGCAGGTGAGGCGGCCCGTCGCCGCGTCGAAGGCGATCAGCCGGTCGAGGCCGGTCGTGC
The DNA here is from genome assembly GCA_018240685.1 of Pseudomonadota bacterium. Taxonomy (GTDB): domain Bacteria; phylum Pseudomonadota; class Alphaproteobacteria; order Reyranellales; family Reyranellaceae; genus Reyranella. Next base: position 5,445 of record JAFEFG010000115.1, read on the forward strand.
GCCACAGCAGCCCGTTCGGATTGAGGCAGGCATCGCCGTAGCTGCGGCCCATGCCCTGGGCGATGCCGGGACCGCGCCCGGCGATCTGGGCCGCCACCCGGTCGCGGTCGCCGAGCTCCACCACGTCGTGCGGGGGGGCGCTCAACCGGCCCCACGAGGCGACCGGTCTCATGCCGGCCGCACGCGGAAGACGAAGCGCTTGTCGAGGTGGTACTTGGCCCAGTAGCCGAGCGCCAGGCCGATCAGCGCCCCGACATAACGCATCTCCTTGGTCTCGAAGAGGCGGTTGAAGCCGAACTCGAAGGCCCAGAACAGCAGCGTCGTGGCCACGCCCATCGCCGTGTAGAGCACGAAGGTCTGGGCGTCGTGCAGCGAATTGCGGGCGGAGAAGCGGAAGATGAAGCGCTTGTCGAGCACGTACTTCACCACCAGGCCGACTCCGGTGCCGACGAATACCGAGGCCGTGAGCGCAAACGGACCATGATAGAGGCGGGTCGCCAGCTCTTGCATGCCGATATTTGCAGTCGTTGCGACCGCGGCGATCAGGGCGTAGAGGAGGGCCAGCGGCATCAACGGGCTTTGGCTGTGCAAATCGTTTGATATTATAGCGCATAACGCGCCCGGGAGCCGGCTCAATTCCGACAACGACCCTTGCATTGCTTTCGCTGCTGCGTCCGCGGCAGTGGATCAAGAACAGCTTTGTCTTGGCGCCCCTCGTCTTCGCACGGGAATTCCTGGTCCTGCCCTCGGTGGCGCGCGCGGCGGCGGCCTTCGTCCTGTTCTGCCTCGCCTCGTCGGCCAGCTACATCGTCAACGACCTGCACGACGTCGAGCGCGACCGCGCCCATCCGGTCAAACGACACAAGCGGCCGCTGGCTGCCGGCACCGTGCCGGTGCGCGCCGCCGTGCTGCTGCTGTTGCTGCTCTACGCCCTGCTGCTGCTGGGCTTCGTCTTCCTGCCGGCGGTGGCGGTCCCGATCCTGGGCTATCTCGCGCTCAACCTCGCCTACACCTATTTCCTGAAGGACCAGCCGGTCCTCGACATCTTCTCCATCGCCGCGGGCTTCGTGCTGCGCGTCTATGCCGGTGCGGTGGCGCTCGAGGTACCGCTGTCTCACTGGATGGCGATCACCACGCTCTGCCTCGCGCTCTACCTCGCCTCGATCAAGCGGCGGCAGGAGCTGACCAGCACCGGCACCGACGCGCGCCGCGTGCTGCGCGACTATTCCATCGCCCTGGTCGACCGCTATGCCGAGATGTCGGCGGTCGGCGCGCTGATCTTCTACAGCCTGTTCGTGATCTCGACCAACACGCAGCTTGCCATCACCATCCCGTTGGTGATCTTCGGCCTGTTTCGCTACTGGTACGTGGTCGAAAGCAAGGAAGAGGGCGAGTCGCCCACCGACGTGCTTCTGACCGACGTCCCCCTGGCGCTGTGCATCCTCGCCTGGGGCGGCGTCTGCGTCTATGCGCTGATGTCGTGAGCGGAGCGGCCTAGCCCAGGAACGCCACGCGACCGCTATCGAGATCGTAGCGCGCGTAGACGACCTTCACCTTGCCCTCGTGCACCAGCTCGTGGACGACGGGACTGTCGCGGGCGATGTGCTCGGCCGTACGGCGCGCGTTCTCGCGCACGACATTATCGACGAAATCACCGGGTTTTCCCTTCTCCGCGCGCGCGGCGGGCACGATCGCCTGCACGACCGACCCGATCGAGCCCGGCAGCTTCTCCGGCTTGTCGACCTCGGCGCAGGCCGCCTGGACCGCGCCGCAGCGGTTGTGGCCCATCACCACGATCAGCGGCGAGCCGAGATGTTCGGCGCCGTATTCGATCGTGCCCACCACGGCGGGGTCGGCGACGTTGCCGGCGGTGCGGGCCACGAACAGCTGACCCAGCCCCAGCCCGCCGAAGATCAGTTCCGGCGGCACGCGGCTGTCGGAGCAGGTCAGCACCGTCGCCCACGGCGACTGCCCCGACGCCACCGCCGCGCGATTGTTGGCGAGGCTGGCGGCGCAGAGCTGCGGCGCCGCCACGAACTTCTCGTTGCCGGCCTTCAGCTGCGCCAGCGCCGCATCGGCCGCCAGCGTCGTGCGGGCAAGGGCAGGGCGCGGGGCCAGCCCCGCCGAGAGTCCCGCCGTCCACAACCCGGCCGCCGCCGCGGCCGTTCCAGCCAGCGAGAGAAAATTCCGCCGTTCCATCCTGGCGCACTGCAGACACATCGTAATGGCTCCCTCTTGTCAGGCGGATCCGTCGGGGGATCCGCGCGTGACGATGTTCCCCGTCAGCAATAGCATCATGACAACCAACGGGAGGAAACACTAATGATGCTGGACCTGTTGATACGCGGCGGTACCGTCGTGGACGGTTCGGGTGCTCCGCGCTTCACGGCTGACGTCGGCGTCGCGGACGGGCGCATCGCCGCGATCGGCCGCCTGGCCCAGCCGGCACGGCGCACCATCGATGCCGATGGGTTGATCGTCTCGCCGGGCTTTATCGACGGCCATACGCACATGGATGCGCAGGTGGCGTGGGATCCGCTGGGAAGCTGCTCGTGCTGGCACGGCGTCACCTCGGTGGTGATGGGCAATTGCGGCTTTGCCCTGGCGCCCTGCAAGCCCGCCGACCGCGACTGGTATGCGCGCTGCCTTTCCGCCGTCGAGGACATCCCGACCGAGGCGATGGCCGCCGGCATCGACTGGAGCTGGGAGACCTTCCCCGATTACATGGCCACCGTCGAACGCCTGCCCAAGGCGATCAACTACGGCATGTATATCGGCCATTCGGCGCTGCGCATGTATGTGATGGGCCGGCGCGCGCTGGACGAGAAGGCGGGCGAGGAGGATCTGCGCCGCATGGTGCTGCTGGTGCAGGAGGCGCTGAAGGCGGGCGCGCTCGGCTTCTCCAGCTCGCGCGCGCCCACGCACGTGACGCCGGACAACACGCCGGTGGCGAGCCGCGTCGCCGACTGGGAGGAGATCGACCGCATCGTCGCGGCGATGGCGGAACTCGACGCCGGCATCTTCCAGGTCGGCCCCGATGTCGGCAGCGGCCCGGCCCACCGCGCCTTCCTCGACCGCCTGCGCCAGGTGGCGCTGGCCTCCCGGCGGCCGGTCATGTTCGGCGTGCTGGCCACCAGGCAAGGCGACGATCCCACCCCTTGGCACTGGCAGACGAAGTACATCGACGACACCATCGCGGCGGGCGGCCGCATGTTCGGCCAGGGCACGACGCGGTCGATCAACGCCATCTTCTCGCTGAAATCCTACCTGCCGTTCGACGTGCTGCCGGCCTGGAAGGCCATCCGCGCCCTGCCGCTCCGCGAGCAGAAGCGGCGGCTGGCCGATCCCGCCGTGCGCCGCACGCTGGTCGAGGCCGAGGCGAAGATGAAGCCGCGCGACAACACCTTCCAGGGCGGCGGCGCGGCCACCACCGATCCGCGCAGGCCCGACTACGCCAACCTGTTCGCGCTCAAGGGCGTCGACTGGGACGATCCCACCGTCGAGCAGCTCGCGAAGGCGCGCGGCCAGCATCCGGTCGAGGTGATGATCGACCTCTCGCTCGCCGACGAGAACCAGATCTACGTCCAGCCGCTGGTGAACGAGCAGCCCGACGACGTGCTCGGCATCCTCCGGCACCCCAACACGCTCGCCACCTTCTCGGACTCCGGCGCCCATGTCTGCCAGGAGATGGGCTCGTCGCTGCAGACGCATTTCCTCAGCTACTGGGTGCGCCGGCGCGGCGCTTTCACGCTCGAGCAGGCGATCCGCAAGCTGACGCACGACAATGCCGCGGCGTGGGAACTCGCCGACCGCGGCCTCGTGAAGGAGGGCTGCAAGGCCGACCTGCTGCTGTTCGAGGAGGACCGCATCCGCCCCTGCCTGCCCACGGTCGAGAGCGACCTGCCCGGCGGCGCGCGGCGGCTGGTGCAGAAGGCCGAGGGCGTCCGCGCCACCGTCGTCAACGGCGCCGTGGCGTTCGAGAATGGCGCGGCGACCGGCGCCTTCGCCGGAGAGGTGATGAAGGGCCGCCTGGCGGGGTAGGCCATCGGCGTCGCCCCTGCGTCTCCGTTCAACTCGCACGGCCCTGCAGGCTCAATTCATTGACTCGGCGCGGTGCGAAACTAAGGTTGCCGCCGCACCGAAGGATGGAGTCGCATGACCTTGCCGATGAGTTGGGATGAGTGGGCGCAGCACGACGGCGTGGCGCTGGCGGAACGGGTCCGCAAGGGCGAGGTCACGCCCGCGGAGCTGGCGCGCCAGGCTGCCGAAGGCGTCGCCAAGGTCGATTCGAAGCTCTCCGGCGTCGTCGAGCTGTTCGAGGACGTGATCGCCGATCCGGCCAGGGACGGCGCCAATCTCGCCGGTCCCTTCGCCGGCCTGCCGTTCCTGATGAAGGATCTCGGCCCGACGATGAAGGGCCGCCTGCAGGAGCAGGGCTCGCTGTTCATGCGCGGCAACCGCGCCACCGCCGACACCTTCCTGACCGGGAAGATGCGCCAGGCCGGCCTCAACCTGATCGGCCGCACGACGACGCCGGAGTTCGGCGTCTGCAGCTCGGCCGAGAATCCCGCCGTCTACGTCACGCGCAATCCCTGGAACACCGACTACACCACCTGCGGCTCCTCGGCCGGCAGCGCCGCCATGGTGGCGGCGGGCGTGGTGCCGATCGCACACGCCACCGACGGCGGCGGCTCGATCCGCATCCCGGCGGGCGTGAACGGCAATATCGGCCTCAAGGTCTCGCGCGGTGTGTTCTCGATCGCGCCGCACCTGTCCGACCTCACCGGGCTGGTCTCGATCCAGGGCTGCCAGTCGCGCACGGTGCGCGACACCGCCGCCTTCGTCGATGCCTGCCGCGGCGGCGCGCCGGGCGAGTTCATGCCCTACTGGACCGCGCCCGAGCCCTATACGGAACTGATCAAGCGCGACCCCGGCAAGCTGCGCATCGCGCTGTCGCACCAGTGGGGTGACTACACCGCGACGCCGCACATCGCGGCCGAGCTGGAGCGCGTCGGCCGTTTCCTCGAAGGGCTCGGCCATCACGTCGGCCATGCCCAGCCGGCGATCGACTACCGCGCCGCCTTCGCCGCCCAGACGACCTGCTACATCAGCAACTTCGCGCAGGTCATCAACAACATGCTGGCGGCGCGCGGGCTGGAGCGGCCGCCGGCCGACCTGATCGAGCCGATCAACATCCGCATCTGGGAAGCGGGGCGGAACACGAGCTTCACCGAGCGGGCGCAGATGCAGGCGGTGTTCAACACCACCGCGCGCGGCTTCGGCAATTTCTTCGAGGAATGGGACATCATCCTGACGCCGATCACGGCGCTGCCGACACCGAAGGTGGGCACGACGGAATACCTCACCATCAGCGACAATCCCTCGGTGCTCGACTGGTTCGGCAACCTGTGGCGCAACTTCGCCTTCACGCCGCTGTCGAACCTGTGCGGCATTCCCGCGCTGTCGATGCCGATGGCCACCAACGAGCACGGCCTGCCGCTCGGCATCCAGGCGCAGGCCAGGCAGGCCAACGACGGCCTGCTGCTCCAGCTCGCCGCCCAGATCGAGCGCGCCATCGGCGGCAAGTGGAACGACGGCAAGAAGCCCGGTGTGCATGTGACCGCCGCCTGAGGTGCTGCCGCTAGGCCGGCGCCGGGTTTGATCGCACCGCCTGGAAGGTCGCGTTGGCGCGCGCGCACAGCGTGTCGTCGGCGTGGATGGTGGCGGTGCAGAAGGAGAGGGTGCGCCCGGCCTTCAGCACCACCGGCCGGATCTCCAGCCACTGGCCCTGCCGCGCGGTGGCGATGAAGTCGACCGACAGGCCGACCGTCACCAGCCCGGTCGCCTCGTCGAGCCGGAAGTTGCAGCTCAGCCCCATGGCATTGTCGGCCAGCGCGGTGACCAGCCCGCCGTGCACGAAGCCGCGCCCGTTGGCATGCGCCGGCCCGGCCCTGAGGCCGATGATCACGGCATCCGCCGTGCGCCGCGAATAGAGCGGCTCCCACGGATCGGTCAGGCCGCTCTTCCTGAAATGGGGCGCGAAGCCCGCCGGAATCCCGTCGCTCATCCGCCGCTTCCCTCTGTCGGTGGCCGGGCCGGAAGTATGGACGGAGTCATATAGACCAGTCTATATAGATTCGAGTCTACGATCCGGAACCGCCGTGGCCCCACCCCGCAAGCATCGCGAGGCGCTCCTCGCCAGCGCCGTCACCCTGTTTCGCAAGCAGGGCTACGCCGCCACCGGACTGGCCGAGATCCTGGCCGCGAGCGGCGCCCCCAAGGGCTCGCTCTATCACTACTTCCCGGGCGGCAAGGCCGAGATCGGTGCCGAGGCGGTGCGGCGTGCGGGCGAGACGGTGACGGCGACGCTGCGGTCGCTGGCGGCCGAGGCCACGGGCCCTGGCGACCTGCTCGCGCGCTATCTCGCGGCGCTGGCCGGCTGGATGCGCAAGTCCGGCTATCGCGACGGCTGCCCCATCACCACGACGCTGCTGGAGACTGTGCCCGAGCACGCCGCAATCCGCGACGCTGGCGAAGCCGCCTTCGCCGCCTGGGCGGAGGTCATCGCCGATTCGGCCCGCAAGAGCGGTGTCCCACCGAAGCGCGCCGCTTCATTGGCCCGTTTTGCCATCGCCGCACTGGAGGGTGCCCTGATCCAATGCCGCGTCAGCAGGAACGACAAGCCACTGAAGGAGGCGGCTGCTGAGTTGCGGGCGCTGTTCGGTGCAGCACGCTGACCACGGCACTGTCGTGCCGCGCGGCCCGTGGAGTAGCGCCAGCGTCCGGCTGGTGAGCAGCGGCGCTAGGATCGGCCGCGGTGCCGGCAGTTGGGGGGCGAGAGAGGGCGGCGCTGCAAGGCGCCGGTCACATTGCGGTTTTCCTTGCGGTCTTGTATAAAATATAAGTGTGAAAATCGCAATTATGAGATTTGATCGACGGGTCGGCTTGTGGGCTGATCGTGAGTGCGACGGGGCTGGACCGTCGGGAGCCGGACGGGAAAGGAGGCGGTCGTCCGGGATGAGACGGAAGCGCGGAGATTCCAGAGTTTGCGAAAGGTTCTTGCGAGGAATCGCCGGGCGGGGATGCCGATGGCATCGGAATCGGAGGCTTCCAACGCAATGGGAAGAGCGGAAAGGCGAGGCGGCGCGGCCGGCGGATCGCGCGTCTCTTCCGGCAGACCCGGAGGAAGCACTTGAATGCGGTTACCGCAGTTAGCGCTAGTGCGCTACCCCGCATCGGAACAGCGGACATGGCTCGTCTGCGCATTTGGGCATGCGTCGTGCAGGCAGCGAGGGGTAGGCTTTCGCCAATTATGTAAGGGAGGAGTGGAATGGCCTACGATCTCCTGATCAGGAACGGCACCGTCGTCGACGGGACAGGGAAGAAGCGCTACCAGGCGGATGTCGCCGTCGCGGATGGCAGGGTCGCCGCCATCGGCAAGGTGACCGAAGGCGCCAAGCGCACCATCGACGCCCACGGGCTGGTGGTGGCGCCGGGCTTCGTCGATCCGCACACGCATTACGACGCCCAGATCTGCTGGGACGGGGCGGTGACGCCGTCGTCGTGGCACGGCGTGACGTCGGTGGTGATGGGCAATTGCGGCGTCGGCATCGCGCCCTGCAAGCCCGAGGCGCGCGAGATCGCCATGCGCGACCTGGTGAATGTCGAGGGCATTCCCTTCGACGTGCTGAACAAGGGCATCACCTGGGATTGGGAGACCTTCCCGCAATTCATGGACGCCGCCGCCGCCCGCCGGCCGTCGCTCAACCTCGCCTTCCTCGCGCCGCTGACGCCGTTCCGGCATTACGTGATGGGCGAGGCCTCGATGGAGCGCGCCGCCACGGCGGAGGAGACGGCCCGCATCGCCGGCCTGATCGGCGAGGCGATGGATGCCGGCGCGCTCGGCTTCTCCTCGACCACGCTCAACCAGCACATGGGCTTCGAGGGCAAGCCGCTCGCCTGCCGCAATGCCAGCCGCGAGGAGATGAAGGCCTATGCCAACGTGCTGAAGGCGCGCGGCAAGGGCGCCATCGAGATCGCGCTCACGCGCCAGGTCGGTGTGCTGGAGCAGGACCAGTGCGAGCTGCTCGACTTCCTGCTCGACGAGAGCGGGCGGCCGGTGACCTTCATCGCCCTGTTTGACCGCGACGACATCCCCGAGGCGGTGCGCGACACGCTGCGCCGCGCCGCGCCGATGATCGCCAAGGGCGCGCGGCCGCAGACCTCGCCGCTGCCGCTCACGCGTGAGGTCAACATGGACAATCCCTTCGCCTTCGCCGCCTTCCCGTCGTGGAAGCGGGTGTTCGCCGACACCTCAAAGGCGGCGCAGAAGGCGGTCTATGCCGATCCGGCCTTCCGCAATCAGTTCCGCGAGGACCTCAGGAATCCGACCGGCTTCAGCAACTGGGGCCGGATCGCCGTGCACACCGTCCACAATCCGGCGCTCAAGGGGCTCGAGGGCAAGTCGGTGGCGCAGATCGCCCAGGAGCAGGGCAAGGACGGCGTCGATGCCTTCCTCGACACGGTGCTGGCCGACGGGCTCAACTGCGAGCTTACCATGGCGTCGTGGAACACGCGCGAGGACCGCATGCGCGAGCTCCTCAACAACAAGGCGATCCTGATGGCGCTGGGCGATGGCGGCGCCCATGTCGACATGCTGTGCGACGCCGGCTACCCGACCTACCTGCTCGGCACCTGGGTGCGCGAGAAGGAGGCGATCACGCTGGAGGAGGGCGTGCGCAAGCTCACCTCCGATCCGGCCGACCTGTTCGGCCTCGCCGACCGCGGCCGCCTCGTCGAGGGCGCGCCGGCCGACGTGGCGATCTTCGATCCCGCCAGCATCGGCTCCAGCAACCACGGCGAGCGGCGCTACGACCTGCCGGGCGGCGCCAAGCGCATGGTGATGCCTTCACGCGGCGTCGAATACACGATCGTCAACGGTGCGCTGACCTGGGAGCAGGGCAGGCTCACCGAGGCGAAGGCGGGGAAAGTGCTGCGGGGATAAAGCTCATGCCTGACCTGTTCGAGATCATGGAATCGTGCCGCGCCATGCGACGGCTGAAGCCCGATCCGGTGCCGGACGCGCTGATCCGGCGCATCCTGCAGGCAGGCACCTGCGCGCCGAGCGGCGGTAACACGCAGAAGTGGCGCTTCCTCGTCATCAAGGACCGCAAGATCAAGGAGGCGGTGCAGGTCTGGTACAAGCGCGCCTTCGACGAATGGATCGGGCCGCGCTATCGCACCGCCGAGCCGCCGCCGGGCGTCAGCAAGGAACGCTACCTGCGCCAGCTCGAGGCCGTCTCCTATCTGACCGACCATTTCCACGAGGCGCCGGTCTGGATCGTCGCCTGCCTGGTCGACGATCCCCATCCCGGCCGCGGCTCCGGCGCCTCGATCTATCCGGCGGTGCAGAACATGCTGCTGGCGGCGCGCGCACTCGGCCTCGGCGCCACGTTGACGACGCGGCATCTCTTCTACGAGAAGGAGGCGGAGGCGGCGCTCGGCCTGCCGCAGGGTGTGCAGTCCTACGCCATCCTTCCGATCGGCTATCCGCTCGGCAAGTTCGGGCCGGTCAAGCGCGCTCCGCTCGCCGAGGTCGTCTATCAGGATCGCTGGGGCGAGCCCTATGCCGGCTGACCGCGGCGCGCGGCTCAGCGGTGCGGGCGGATGTCGTTGTTGACGGTGCGGTCGCCGGCCGACCAGCGGCGGAGCGTCTCGTGCGCGGTCTCGCGCTGGCGGGCGTTGATCTGCTCGACGTCCGGCGCGTCGGCGGTGAACTCGACCAGCAGGCCGTCCGGGTCCTCGACATAGATCGAGCGGCAGTAGCCATGCTCGCGCACCGTCACCGGCAGGCCGGCGGCGTCGAGGCGGCGCTGCAGCTCCTGCTGGCCGGCCTCGGTCACGGCGAGCGCGATATGGACGAACAGCGGCTGGCGGTTGGCCTTGTAGGCGGCCGCGATCTCGGGATCGGCGAAGGCGAAGAAGGCAAGCGCTCCGCCATCGGCGATGCCGTAGAAGGTGTGGCTGTAGCTCACCCGGCGGCCGGGAAAGTCGGGGAATTCGCCGTCCTCGATCCAGGTCGCGAGCAGCGGCAGGCCGAGGACGTCCTCGTAGAAGCGCCGCGTGCGTTCCTGGTCGGCGCAGACATAGGCGTTGTGATGCAGCCGCAACGGCAGGGCGTCGGGGCGGGTGGCC
>JAFEFG010000116.1 GCA_018240685.1 Pseudomonadota bacterium
CAGGACGGCGGCGATATCGGGCGCCTGCTCCAGGTGCAGGAGCGCATCGCGGATCCGGTCGGCGCGCTCATGCGGCCAGACGCGCGCGGTCAGCGAGAAATACTTCCCGACCAGCTCGTCGCGGGAATAGGGGGCCTGGTCGTCGCCGCGGTTCGCTTCGACCGCGGCGCTGAGACGGCGGCCGTCGCGCAGCCGGATGTCCACGCGGGCCGGCCGGAACTGCGGCAGCTTCGCCGTCATCGCCTTGTCCTCGGTCACGAACACGCGCTTGGCCAGCGCCTGCACGCGCGGGTCGCGGACCGCCTCCCAGGTGAAGTTCTCGACCCGCGAGGAGCCGCGCACCAGGCGGGTGGCGACGGCGAAGGGCACCGAGAACTTGGCGCCCAGCGTGTTGCGCGGCGCCTGATCGTCGAGTTCGGCGGCGTAGAGGTAGCTTGCGACGTCGACACGCTCGACGGCATCGGCGGCGATCGGCTGTTCCGCCAGCAGCCGGTCGAGCGCGTCCAGCGCGCCGTGATTGTAGCGGCAGCAGGAATGGAGCTTGAAATAGTTCCGGTCGATCTGCCAGTCGCGGCCGAGCCCGTCGATCATCTTCGCGGGATCGAACGTGTCGGAGGCGACATGGCCGAAGACGCTCGCCACGCCGTCGCGTTCGCCGATGAAGCCGGCTTCGACGAGATCGATCGCCATCAGCCCCATGCGGTTGGCGATGCCGGCATAGGCGTTCCGCACCGTGCCGCCTTCCAGCATGGTGCGCTTGGAGCTGGCGAGGGTGAGCGAGGAAGCGACGTTGATGGTCTCGCGGATGCGGGCGGCGTCGTAGCCCAGCAGTTTGGCGGCGGCGACGGCCGCGCCGATCGTGCCCCAGGTGCCGTGCGGGTGCATGGACGGGCGCAGCGCCGCGGCGATGCCGATGCGCGCGCCGACCTCGTAACCCAGCACCAGCGCTTCCATCAGCGCCCTGCCGGAGAGGCTGCGGGTCTCCGCGAGCGCCCACAGCGCGGGCAGCGCATGGATGGCGGGATGCCCCTTGGCGAAGCGGTTGCCCTCGTCCATCTCGAGGAAGGTGCCCGCCGTTCCGTTCAGGAAGGCCGCCGTTGCCGCGGCGGCCGTCGCCTCGGCGCCGATCACCGACGCCGCGCCCGGCGCGCCGGCGGCAAGCCGGTGGGTCAGGGCCCGCATCTCGGGCTCGGCGGCGCCGCCGGCGATGGCGCCGATCGTGTCGAGGACGACCAGGTGCGTCTGCTCGACGGTCGCGCGGCCGAGCTGCTCGAAGCGGAAGGCGGCCAGGAAGTCGGCGAGGGTGTCGAGCCAGAAGGCGGACATGCTCACGCCGGCATCGTCTGCATGTAGTGGGCCGCGATCTCGCCCGGTGTCGCGTGCCAGACATTGCCGAAGCGTTCGATCCGCCGCAGCGCCTCGTCGAGATACTTGATGCGATGCGCCATGCCCATCAGCCAGGGATGGACCGACAGGCTGAACACCTGCCCGCCCTCGCGGTGCAGCAGCTCGAAGGCGTCGCCGACCAGGTCGGGATAGCGCGTGGTGTTGATGCGGCGCAGCCACAGCTGCTGCACGTCGTCCCATTCCGGCTGGTTGGGCAGGGAGACGAACTTGCGGCCCACCTTCATCGCATAGGGCTGGTCGTCGTTGGGCCAGTCGAGCACGTAGTCGAAGCCCGCGTCGGCCAGCAGGCCCGGCGTGCGCTGGCTCTCGCCGTATTCCTGGCCGAGCCAGCCCTTGGGCGCGGCGCCCGCAGCCGTCTCGATGGCGGCCCTGGACTCCGCGATATGCGCCTTTTCCTCGGCCTCGCTCATCCTGGAGGAGATCATGCGGTTGGCCGAGATGCCGTGGGCGATGAACTCGTAGTTGCGCTTCTTGAACTGTGCGACGAGGAACGGGTAGCGCTCCGCGGCCATGGCGTTCACGGCGACGCCGGCGCGGATCTGGTAGCGGTCGAGCACGTCGAGCACGCGGAAGATGCCGGTGCGGTTGCCGTATTCGCGCTGCGTCCAGGTGCGGTAGTCGGGATGATAGCTGCCGAACTCGCCGACGAAGCGCGAGTCCTTCACGCTGTCGTCGGGGGGAAGCAGCTCGTAGTACTCGAGATGCAGCACGACGCAGAAGGCCACGCGCGCATTGCCCGGCCAGCCGAGACGCGGCCGCCTGGGGAAGGGCGAGAAGTCGTACCAGGGATTGTCCATGCCGGGCGCGAGCGGCGCCGGGTTCTTGGGAACGGAAGAGCTCATCTCACGCCTCCTTCCCGAGATGGGCCTGATAGGGCTCGAGGCCCTTGGCGGTGTACCAGTCGAGGATCTCCTCTGCCGTGCAGATCCAGGCATCCTTGTGGCGGCGGATGTAGCCCAGCGCGTGGTCGAGGTGCTTGAGGCGGTGCGGCGCGCCCATCATGTAGGGGTGCAGGGCGAGGCACATGACGCGGCCGTTCTCGCTGCCCTCGCGATAGACCGTGTCGAAATGGTCGACGATCATCTGCGCGAACTCCTCGGCCTCGACCGGCTGGCGGTAGATCATCGCGTCGTTGAGGTCCATCGAGTACGGGATATGGATCAGCGGCCCGTGCTTGGTCGCGACCGGCGTCGGCTGGTCGTCGTGATAGAAGTCGCAGAAATAGTCGAGGCCCGCCTCCTTCACGAGATCCGGCGTATTGAGCGTGTTGGAGACGGCGGGCGAGAACCAGCCACGCAGCTTGCGGCCGGTGAGGCGCAGGTGCGTCGCCTTGCTGTGCTCGATGACCTCGCGCTCCTCCTGCTCGCTATAGCCCCAGTGATAGCGCGTGTTGAAGTAGCCGTGGCTCATGTACTCCCAGCGCCGCTGCTCCATCGCCTCCAGGATCTCGGGATACATCTCGATCACCGACATGGAGAGCGAGACCGTGCAGCGGATGTTGTACTTGTCGAGGACCTCGAACATGCGCCACAGGCCGACGCGGTTACCGTAGTCGCGGCCGCCGTAGCCCAGCACGTCGGGATGCGGCATGCGCGGCCACGGATTGCGGATGCGCACCTCGGCCGGGATGTATTCGTAGTGCTCGATGTTCGGGCAGACCCAGACGGCGACACGGGCGCCGTTGGGCCAGGCGAGCTTCGGCCGTTGAACGATGGGGGAATAGCCGAACCGGTATGGATCCATCATCGATCCCTTTCTTCTTGGTGGGTGGAGTCCATCACGCCGGCCCCTCGCGTGCAACGGCGGTCGGCAGCCGAGGCTTGCACGCTTCGTCTGCTCTCATCATGTTGTTCGCATGGCGGATCGCATCAGCTTCACCTTGAATGACCGTCCGGTCGAGCTCACCGACGTGTCGCCGATGACCACGCTCCTCGACTGGCTGCGCGAGCGGCGCGGCCTCAAGGGCACCAAGGAGGGCTGCGCCGAGGGCGATTGCGGCGCCTGCACCGTCGTGCTGGAGCATGCCGACGGCCGGCGCGAGGCGATGAATGCCTGCATCGCGCTCGTGGGCCAGATGGATGGGCAGGCGATCCGTACCGTCGAGGGCCTGCGCGGCAAGGAGGGCGGCCCGCATCCGGTGCAGCTTGCGATGGCGGAAGCCGACGCCACGCAGTGCGGCTTCTGTACGCCCGGCTTCGTGATGTCGGCCTACGCCTTCGCATCGGGCGGCGAGCACGCCGATCCGCACGTCGTCCACGAGGCGCTGGCCGGCAACCTCTGCCGCTGCACGGGCTACCGGCCGATCGTCGAGGCGATGGCGAAAGTGGCGGGCCTTGCGCCGGAGCCCGTGTCCGCCGCGGCGCCGCGCACGGCCTCGGCGGCCTTCGACGGCGTCTTCTTTGCGCCGCGGTCGCTGGCCGAGCTCGTGGCGCTGCGTGCGGCGCATCCAGAGGCGCTGCTGCTGGCCGGCGGCACCGATCTCGGCCTGCTGGCCAGCCGCGCGCGCAAGCCGCCCGAGGCCGTCGTCCACGTCGCGCATGTGCCGGAGCTGACGGCGGTCGTCGACGGCGAGGACGAGCTGACGCTGGGCGCCGCCGTGCCCTATGCGCAGGCGATCCCGGTGCTCGCCGCGGCCTTCCCGGCCGTCCGCAGCTATCTGGGTCGCCTCGGCTCGCGGCAGATCCGCACTCTCGGCACGATTGGCGGCAACATCGGTACCGCCTCGCCGATCGGCGACATGCCGCCCGTCCTGCTGGCGCTGGAGACGCGGCTGACGCTCGTCTCCCGCCGCGGCACGCGCGAGCTGCCGCTCGAGGATTTCTTCCTCGATTACCGCAAGACGGCGCTGGCGCCCGATGAGGTGATCCAGAGCCTGACGATGCCGCGGCTGTGGCCGGGCGAGCATTTCTTCTGCGACAAGGTGAGCAAGCGGCGCGACCAGGACATCTCGACCGTCGCCGGCGCCTATCGCGTCCGGATTCGCGACGGCCGCATCGAGGATGCGCGGCTGGCCTTCGGCGGCATGGCGGCGACGCCCCGGCGGGCGCGTGCGGCCGAGGCAGCGCTGCTGAAGGACGGCTTTGCCGCCGCAGCGGAAGCATTGCGGCGCGACTTCCAGCCCATCGACGACTGGCGCGGCACGGCGGGCTACCGCCTGCAGGTCGCCGCCAATCTCCTGCGCCGGCTGGAGCTGCGGCTCGCCGATCCGGCACAGCCGCTGGAGGTGGAGGCGCTATGACCGTTGCCATGACCGCGCCTGCGGCCGTCCACGTTTCGCACCGCCACGACAGCGCGCTGAAGCACGTTACCGGACAAGCCGTCTATATCGACGACATGCCGGAGCCCGCCGGCACGCTGCACGCGGCGCTGATCCTGAGCCCAGTCGCGGCGGGCCGCCTGCGCGCGCTCGACCTTGCCGCCGTGTCGGCCGCGCCCGATGTGGTGGCCGTGCTGGGACCGGCCGACATTCCCGGCCGCAACGACGTGGCGGCGGTGGGCCAGAACGAGCCGCTCTTCGCCGTCGACCAGGTCTCCTATGCCGGCCAGCCGCTGGCGCTGGTGGTGGCGCGCACGCTCGATGCCGCCCGCCATGCCGCCGAGCGGGCCGGGATCGACATCGAACCGGCCGAACCGGTGCTCGACATCGAGACGGCGCTCGCCCGCCAGGATTACGTCCAGGCGCCCTCGACGCTGCGGCGCGGTGACCCGGAACAGGCCCTGAAGGCGGCGCCGCATCGGCTGAGCGCCGCATTCACCGTCGGCGGCCAGGAGCATTTCTATCTCGAGGGCCAGATCGCCTTCGCGCTGCCGGGCGAGGACGGCGACATCGTCGTGCATTCCTCGACCCAGCATCCGACCGAGGTGCAGCATATCTGCGCGCGGCTGCTGGGCTGCGACTTCAATCGCATCACGGCGGTCGTGCGCCGGCTGGGTGGCGGCTTCGGCGGCAAGGAGAGCAACGCCTCCTGGGTGGCGGGCGCGGCGGCGCTGGCCGCGCACCATACCGGCCACCCGGTGAAGCTGCGCCTGCCGCGCGAGATCGACATGATCGCGACCGGCAAGCGCCACCCCTTCCACTACCGCTACACGGTCGGCTTCGATGACGACGGCCGCGTGCTCGCGCTCGATGCCGTGCTGGCTGCGGATGCGGGCTGGAGCCTCGACCTCACGCCGGGCGTGATGGCCCGCGCGCTCACGCATGCCGACAACGCCTACTGGATCCCGCACTTCTGCGCCGTCGGCTATGCCTGCCGCACCAACAAGCAGTCGAATACCGCGTTCCGTGGGTTCGGCGGACCGCAGGGCGTCGTGCTGATGGAGGACGCGATCGATCGCATCGCCCATCAGCTCGGTCGCGATCCGGATGCGGTGCGGGCGCTGAACTTCTACGGCGACGGCCAGGACGAGACGCCCTACGGCCAGAAGGTCGAGCAGAACCACCTGCCGCGCGTCTGGGCCGAGATCCGCCGCGATGCCGGCATCGAGCGGCGGCGCGCCGAGATCGCCGCCTTCAACCGCACCAGCAAGGTGCTGAAGCGCGGGCTCGGCCTGTTCCCGCTGAAGTTCGGCATCTCGTTCAACATCCCGCACATGAACCAGGCCGGCGCGCTGGTCCACGTCTATACCGACGGCTCGATCCGCCTGAACCACGGCGGCACGGAGATGGGGCAGGGGCTCTTCATCAAGGTCGCCCAGGTGGTGGCCGAGGTGTTCAAGGTCGACATCGGCCGTATCCGACCCAGCGCCACCTCGACCGCCGAGGTTCCCAACACCTCGCCGACCGCCGCCTCGACCGGCTCCGACCTCAACGGCTGGGCCGCCTACGAGGCCGCCAGCACGATCAGGCAGCGCATGGTCGCCTTTGCGGCCGAGCAGTTCGGCGTCGCCGCGAGCGACATCGAGTTCGCCGACGGCACCGTCCGCATCGCCAAGCCCGGCAGCAACCAGGTGATGAGTTTCGGCGAGTTGGCCCGGCTCTGCTATCTCGGCCGCGTGTCGCTCTCCGCGACCGGCTACTACAGGACGCCCAGGATCCACTGGGACGGCGCGGCCATGCGCGGCCGGCCCTTCTTCTACTATTCGTTCGGCGCGGCGGCGGCGGAAGTGGCGATCGACACGCTCACCGGCGAAAGCCGCGTGCTGCGCGCCGATCTCGTCCAGGATTGCGGCGCCTCGCTCAATCCCGCCATCGATCTCGGCCAGATCGAAGGCGCCTTCGTGCAGGGGCAGGGATGGTTCACCTGCGAGGAGCTGTGGTGGGACGCCAAGGGCCGGCTGCGCACGGCGGGGCCCTCGACCTACAAGATCCCCGGCAGCCGCGACGTGCCGCCGGTCTTTAACGTGAAGCTGCTGGAGAATGCGCCCAACCGGGAGGCGACGATCTTCCGCTCCAAAGCCGTCGGCGAGCCGCCCCTGATGCTGGCGACGGCCGTCTGGACCGCGCTCAAGGACGCCATCGCGGCAACGTGCGATCACAGGATCGCAGTGCGATTGGATGCGCCGGCCACGCCCGAGCACATCCTGGCGGCCATCGCTAAACTCAAGGCGTAATCGGAGGAAATCGATGGACGTACGCATGGATGGCCGCGTGGCCGTGATCACGGGCGCGAGCACGGGGCTGGGGCTTGCCATGGCCAGGGAGTTTGCCGCGTCGGGCGGTTCGGTCGCTTTGCTGGCGCGCAAGGCCGATGCGCTGGCGGCGGCGAAGGCGGAGGTGCAGAAGGCCGCCGGCAAGACCAACGGCAAGATCGAGGTCTATTCCTGCGACGTTTCCAAGGCGCAGCCGATCGCCGACACCTGGAAGAAGATCGAGGCCGATTTCGGCAAGGTCGACATCGTCGTCAACAATGCCGGCGTCAGCCACGCCAAGCCGTTCGAGACCGTGACCGATGAGGACTGGCAGGGCGATCTCGATCTCAAGCTCTTCGCCGCCATCCGCCTGATCCGCCTCGCACTGCCCGGCATGCGCGAGCGCAAGTGGGGCCGCATCCTCAACGTGCTGAACATCGGTGCCAAGGCGCCGACCGCGAACTCGACGCCGACCAGCGTCAGCCGCGCGGCCGGACTCGCCCTCACCAAGGCGCTGAGCCAGGAGAACGCGCCGCACAACATCCTCGTGAACGCCATGCTGGTCGGCCTGATCGACAGCGACCAGTGGGTGCGCCGGCACAAGACGCCTCAGGGCCAGGGTAAGAGCTACGACGAGTTCCTGGCCGGCATGGCCAAGGGCCGCATTCCGCTCGGCCGCATGGGCAAGGCCGAGGAGTTCGCCCGCATGGCCTGCTTCCTCTGCTCCGATGCCGGCAGCTATGTGACGGGTGTCGCCATCAATGTCGATGGCGGCATGAGTCCCGTCGTCTGAGAAGACCGGATCGTTCGAGGCCGATCTGCAGGGCGACGTTCGCGTCCGGCGTCAGTCGCTTCCGCGCGCTGTCGTGGCGGCATCTGCTGGTTCGGTCGTGAGCCAGGCCATGACGAGATCGTAGGTGACGGCCAGTACCACCGGTCCGATGAACAGGCCGATCAGGCCGCCGGCCAGGGTGCCGCAGATCACGCCGGCGAGGATGATCACCATCGGCGTCTGCAGCCCGCGCGCCATGACGATAGGGCGCAGCACGTTGTCGATCAGCAGCAGGGGCACTGTGTAGATCGTGTAGAGCGTGGCGTTGAAGGCGGGGAAGGCGGTCCAGGCCCAGATGATCACCGGGATCATGATCGGATTGGGGCCGATCTGAACGATCGCCAGCACGAGCGCGACGAAGGTGATGGCGCCCGCGAAGGGGATGCCCGCCACCAGCATGCCGACGCCCAGCAATGCCGACTGGAGAAGCGCGATGCCGATCACGCCCTGCGAGACGTTGCGGATGGTGGCGCCGGCGATCTCCAGGAAGTGCCCGCCTCGGGAGCCGGCGACGCGGGTGGCCAGCTGGCGGGCCGTTCCGGTCAGGCGCTCCGAGTAGGAGAGCAGGATGCCGGCGACGATGATCGCGACGGCGAATTGCAGCAGTTCGAGTGCGACGCCGGCGGCGATGCCTCCGATCCATCGCCCCAGCGAGGCGATCTGCGAGACATGGGCCGCCAGCAGCTTGCGCACATCGTTCGCGGCTTCCGACCAGAAGCTGTAGATGCGCTGGCCGATCAGCGGCCAACTCCGGATCGCTTCGGGCGGATGCGGCAGCAGCGAGTCGCCGGCGAGCAGATGCCGGGCATACTGCTCCAGCGTATCCACGGCGGACACGCCCAGCACGGTTGCCGGCAGGACGATCAGGGCCAGCAGCACGATGGCGAGCAGGGCCGCCGCCAGCCCCGGCCGCAGGTGCAGGCGCCGTCGCAGGAAGGCGAAGAGGGGAAAGACCGCGACCGCCAGGATCACGGACCACAGCAGCATCCCGGCGATCGGGCGCAGCAGGAGCAGGGTGGCGTAGATGATGCCGGCAAGAAGCGCGAGCCGGATCACGAGATCGACGGCGAACCGGGACAGCTCCGCCCGGCCGTTGTTGCTGTCCAGCATCCTGTCTCCCTTGTCCAATGCCGCTTCCGTCAGCGCGGGCTGCCCGGCGGTGTGACGCCGAGCTCATGCCGCAGGTCCTCGAGGTCGTGCTCGACCCAGTCCCAGACCCGCCAGTCCGCCGAGAAGAAATCCGCCTTCGTCTCGCCGCCGCGCGCCCAGGCGTGCCAGAACTCGTGGGGATCGAGGCCGCCTGCGGTCGACTTGGCGACATCGTTGATCTTGATGTCGAGATGCCAGCTGAAGATCACCGGCAGGATGTGGCCGCCCATCGGGTTCACCGGATGCATGGCGGCGGTGAAGGTCGAGACCAGGATCTCGCCGCGCGCGCTGGTGTCGTAGCCCGAGATCACGTGGGTCGAATCGTGCGGTGTGCCGAAGCGTTCGTTGAGCGCGGTGGGGTCGCCGGGAAAGGCGTAGCCGTTCTTCTTGTAGAAGCGCCACAGTGCCTTGCCGAAGCTGTCTTCGGGCAGGGCGCCCAGCGCCTCGTAGCGCGCGACGAGCGCCGGATCGGCGCCGCCGTCGGCATAGGGCAGCAGCCAGGGCATGGGGTCGGCGTCGCCCCATGGCTTGCCGGTGATGCTTTCCATGTTCTGGCGCGTCATGTCGGCCAGCGACCAGGCGACATGACCGGACGCCGCCTCGACGATCTCGGTGAGGTAGCCCTCCTCGATATCGAGGGCGCGGGAATATTCCAGCACGCGGCCGACCTTCTTGCGGTCCAGCACGCCGTCGACCATCGTCATGACGGTGAGGTACTTCACCGCCTCGGTCTTGAGCTCCGGCTCGTCCAGAAGGCGCTGGAGATCGACCGGCTCGACGGCCGGCAGGGTGCCGATGTCGGCAACGTCCGGCCGCCGCAGCAGGTAGCGCGCCGCGGCGAGGACGCTCGCCGTGTCGGCATGGCTGAGTGGCCTGCCCGCCGCCAATGCCACCTGACGCATCGCGCCCAGGATGGCGTCGCTCTGACGATGGTCGACCTGGCGCACGCCTCTCCCCTCCGACCGCGAACGGCTCGCAGGCAGTATAGAGGCCCGTCTGTTACGCCCCAACTGCCGTGGGACAACTGTCATGGGAGCGGGCGGCAGGGCAAGCGCTTCCACCGCCTGCCGGAAAACCGCTCGCGGAATCCGAATCCCGCACTGGCCGCGCCCATCGAGATCGTGTCCCATAGGGAAGCATGCAAAGAACAAGAACGGAGGAACGGATGTCGGGCGGAAACGAGGATATCCAGGCGGTTGCCGCGCACTGGCTCGGCCGGTTCGAAGCGGCTCTGTCGCGAGGCGACGAGGCCGGCCTGCGGGATCTGTTCCGGGACGACAGCCATTGGCGCGACGTCGTCGCACTCACCTGGACGATCGACACCGTGAGCGGCGGCGACGCGCTCGCCAGGGCGCTGGCGTCGTCCGCCGCGTCCGCGCGCCCGTCCGGCTTCGCCGTCGATCCGAAGCGCACGGTGCCGCGCCGCGTGCGTCGCGCCGGCAGCGAGACGATCGAGGCGATCTTCGCCTTCGAGACCGCCCAGGGTCGCGGCAGCGGCGTGGTGCGGCTCGCGGGCGATGCGGCGGGCGGGGCGCCCAGGGCATGGACGCTGCTCACGGCGCTCGATGAGCTGAAGGGTCACGAGGAGCATGTCGGCAAGTCGCGGCCGCGCGGCGACGCCTATTCGCGCGACTTCCGCGGGCCCAACTGGCTCGACCTGCGCAAGGCGGCGATGGCCTACGAGGACCACGATCCGGCGGTGCTCGTCGTCGGCGGCGGCCAGGCGGGGCTTGCCATCGCGGCACGCCTGACGCAGTTGCAGGTCGACACGCTGATCATCGATCGCTGGCCGCGCATCGGCGACAACTGGCGCCACCGCTATCACGCGCTCACGCTGCACAACCAGGTGCAGGTGAACCACATGCCCTACATGCCGTTCCCGTCGACCTGGCCGACCTACATCCCCAAGGACAAGCTGGCCGGCTGGTTCGAGGCCTACGCCGAGGCGATGGAGCTGAACTGCTGGACCGGCACCGAGTTCGAGGGCGGCCGCTACGACGCTGAGGAAGGCCGCTGGTCGGTGACGCTGCGGCGGGCCGACGGCTCGCGGCGTACGATGCATCCCCGCCACATCGTGATGGCGACGGGGGCGAGCGATCTGCCGGCGCTGCCCCGCATTCCGACGCTGGACGCCTTCCGCGGCACGGTCCTGCATTCGAGCCAGTATCGCGATCCGGCGGAGTGGAAGGGCCGGAAGGCGCTGGTCATCGGCACGGGCACGAGCGGCCACGACATCGCGCAGGATCTGCAGTCGGGCGGCGCCGAAGTCACCATCGTGCAGCGCAGCCCCACCCTGGTCGTCAATGTCGAGCCGAGCGCCCAGCTTCCCTATGCGCTCTACGACGAGGGCCCGTCGCTGGAGGATTGCGACCTGATCACCGTCGCCACACCGCTGGCGCTGTCGCGCAGGACGCATCAGATGCTGACCGAGCAGGCGAAGAACCTCGACCAGAAGCTGCTCGACGGGCTCGAACGCCGCGGCTTCCGCCTCGACTTCGGCGACGATGGCACCGGCTGGCAGTTCAAGTACCTGACCCGCGGCGGCGGCTACTACTTCAACGTCGGCTGCTCCGAGCTCATCGTCGAGGGCAAGGTCGGGCTCATGCAGTATGCGGACATCGACGCCTTCGTGGCCGACGGCGCGCGGCTCAAGTCCGGCGCGACGGTTGCCGCGGACCTCGTGGTGCTGGCGACCGGCTACAAGGGTCAGGAAGCGCTGGTGAGCAAGCTGTTCGGCGAGGTGGTGGCCGCGCGCGTCGGCCCGATCTGGGGCTTCGGCGACGGGCAGGAGCTGCGCAACATGTTCATGCGCACGCCGCACCCGGGCCTCTGGTTCATCGCCGGCAGCCTCGCCCAGTGTCGCATCTACTCGAAGTATCTCGGCCTGCAGATCAAGGCGAGCGAACTGGGGCTGTTGCCGGAAGCGGTCGATACGACGAACGCCGAGGCCAGGCCGGTCGGCGCCCGTTCGGTGATGGCGTAGCGGCGTCTATTCAGACCGCGGCGACGCTGAGGACCGTCTTGCCGGCGCCTTCGCCGCTCAGGGCGAAGGCCAGCGCGTCGCGTGCCTGCTCGAAGGGAAAGACCCGGCCGACCGGCGGCTCGAAGCGGCCCGCGCCGACCCAGCCCAGCAGTTCGTCGAGTTCCTGCCTCGCTTCGTCGGCCTGATAGACGGCGGCGAACTGGCGATAATCGACGCCGATCAGCGCCGCGCCCTTCAGCAGCGGCAGGTTGAGCGGCAGGGCGGGGATGGCGCCGGCCGCGAAGCCGATCACCAGATAGCGGCCGCCCCAGCGCAGCGAACGGAAGGCCGGCTGCAGCAGCGGGCCGCTGACCGGATCGAAGACCACGTCGACGCCCGATGGCGCCACGTCCTTCAGCCGCTCGCGCCAGCCGTCCGGCTCGCGATCGATCGCCGCATCGGCGCCGTGCTTCGCCGCGACGCCGCGCTTCGCCTCGGTGGACGCAACGGCGATGACCTGCGCGCCGAGCCACTTGCCGACCTGGACCGCGGCGAGTCCGGTGCCGCCTGCGGCGCCGATCACCAGCAGCGTCTCGCCAGGCCGGATGTGGGCACGATCCCGCAAGGCGTGCAACGCCGTCACGTAGTTGATGCGGAAGCCGGCGGCCTGGGCGAGGCTCATGCGGTCGGGCAGGCGATGCAGCGAGGCGACGGGCGCGAGCGCGTACTCGGCGAAGCCGCCCTGCACCTGCGCCAGAACCCGCGTGCCGACGGAGAAGCCGTCCACGCCTGCACCCACGGCGTCGATCCATCCCGCCACCTCGCCGCCGGGCACATGCGGCAGCGGCGGCTTCACCTGGTAGCGGCCGAGCGCCACCAGCGCATCGACGTAGCCGACGCCGCAGGCGGCGACCTTGAGGCGGACCTGGCCCGGCCCCGGCTCGGGCAGGGGAAGCTCGGCGACGCGATAGCTCTCGATCGAGGCGAGGTCGCTGGCCTGGATGGCTTTCACGGTGCGGCGTTTCCTTGATTGCCCGTCAGCCAGCCGGCCTGTGTTCGGGCGCATTGGCGACCGGAATCGTGGTCCGACTCCGGCCGCGGGTAGAATGGGCGCCCAGGTAAGAGGGCCCAGATGTCAGCGTGTCCGGACCGTTTCCATTTTTCGCCCATTTATTTAATGGGACTCGAACCGGAACGGCGAAGTCAAGCCGTCCCGGTGCGGCCGTGCCTATCGCAGCGGTTCGAGGATGCTCACATAGTTGGCGACGGCCGCGCCGCCCATGTTGAAGACGCCGCCCAGCGTCGCCTTGGGGAGCTGCAGGCCTTCCGGCGCCGTGCCCGAGAGCTGCATGGCCGACATCACGTGCATGCTCACGCCCGTGGCGCCGACCGGATGGCCCTTGGCCTTGAGGCCGCCCGAAACGTTGACCGGCAGCTTGCCGTCGCGCTCGACCCAGCCTTCGAGGATGGCGCGCTCGCCCTCGCCCGGCGCCGTCAGCCCCATGGCCTCGTACTCGATCAGCTCGGCGGAGGTGAAGCAGTCGTGGCTCTCCACGAAGGAGAGATCGAGCAGGTCGAGCTTGGCCTGCGCCAGCGCACGCTGCCAGGCGACCTGCGGGCCCTCGAACTTGATGATGTCGCGCCGGCTCATGGGCAGGAAGTCGTTCACCTGCTCGGCGGCGCGGAAAGCGATCGCCTGCTTCATGCCGAGCGCCGTGGAGACGTCGGCGAGCACTACCGCCGCCGCACCGTCGGTGACGGGCGAGCAGTCGGTGCGCTTCAGCGGACCGGCCACGAACGGGTTCTTGTCCGACGGCGTACGGCAGAAGTCGTAGGTGAATTCCTTCTGGAAGTGGGCGAAGGGATTACGGGCGCCGTTCCTGTGCGCCTTGACCGCGATCTTGGCGAGCGCATCGGACTTGTCGCCGTAGCGCTGGAAGTAGGCGGAGGTGATCTTGCCGAAGATGCCGGCGAAACCCGCCTCGATGGTCGCTTCCTCGGCGACGTAGGACGCCTTGATCAGCACCTCGCCGGCCTGGGCGCTGTTGAGCTCGGTCATCTTCTCGACGCCGACCACCAGCACGAAGCGCGCCTTGTTGGCGGCCAGCGTGTTGAGGCCCATGTGGATCGCGGCCGAGCCGGTGGCGCAGGCGTTCTCGACGCGTGTACTGGGCTTGAAGCGCAGGTCGGGGTGCGTCTGCAGCGCGAGCGAGGAATGGAACTCCTGGCGCACGAAGCCGCCGTTCATGTTGCCGACATAGATGACGTCGATGTCCTTGGGCTCGATGCCGGCATGGGCGATGGCCTCGCTCGCCGCTTTCACGATCAGCGATTCGCTGGTCTCGCCGTCGAGCTTGCCGAACTTGCCGTGGGACCAGCCAACGATGCAGGCCGTCATGGGATTCTCCTCGGATTCCTATCGGATGTGCATATACACTTATATGGCCCCGCCGGCCGGGCAAGCCCGATCGCAGGACATTTGCTCATCGATACCCCGCCTTGCGTGCGGGCGCCCGCCCAAATTCCGCCCTCCGGCGGGTGTTGACTGCGGGCTGCGCCCTGGAGCCCTATTCGCCGATGTCCGATACGCCGCCTTCCGATTCCCCGACCGCCCGTCCGCGCTGGCGCTGGCCGCTCATCCTGGGCACGCTGGTGGGCGCCGCCCTGCTCATCGGGGTGGGGCTGGGGCTTGGCTGGTACCTCTTCTATCGGCCGATCGTGAATGTCGCGGTGCAGCTGCCCGCGCCGCCGCCACCGCCCGCGCCGCCGGGACCGGACGAGAAGCAGGTCAAGGCGCTCGAGGACCAGATCGAGAAGCAGAAGGCCGCCAACAAGCAGATCGAGGAGCAGATCGCCGTCCTCAAGGAGCGGCTGAAGGCGGACGTCTGCACGATCAAGGATCCGTTGGGCAAGGATTCCGGCGGCAAGTCCACGCCCAATGCGACTCCGGCGCCGGAAGGCAGCCTGCCAGGCCGCAAGAGCGACGCCGGGTCCACGCCAGGCATCGTTCCGGCCGCCGCGTCCGGCCGGGCGGGCAAGTCGACGGCGGCCGACCTCGCCTCGGCCCTGGAGCGGGCGACGGTGCTCGTCGTCTCTCCCGACGGCTCGAGCGGGAGCGGCTTCTTCGTGTCCTCCAACATCGTCGTGACCAACCATCACGTGGTGGGTGACGTCCCCGCAGGATCGGAAGTGCTGCTGGTGAGCAAGGCGTTGAAGACGCCCTATATCGGCCAGGTGCTGACGACGTCGCCCAAGAGCCAGGGCGATTTCGCCCTCATCCGCGCCGATGTGCCGGCCGGCACGACGCACCCCCTGCCGCTCGCTGCCGAGCCGGCGGCGCTGGGCGAGGTGGTGGCGGCCGGCTATCCCGCGCTCGCCATCGCCATGGATCGCGACCTGCGCCGGCTCGCCAATGGCGATCTCAAGGCGGCGCCGCAGGTCGTGCTGACCAAGGGCTCGGTCAGCGCCGTGCAGAACAAGGACCGCGGGCCGAT
>JAFEFG010000117.1 GCA_018240685.1 Pseudomonadota bacterium
GCGCCAGACGCGCATCACTTTCGCGCGCTGTGGCATCGTCGACCCGTTGTCGCTTGCCGACTGGCGCGCCCACGGCGGCGGCAAGGGACTCGCGCGCGCCTTGAGCCTGGGACCGGCCGCGACCGTCGAGGAAGTGACCCGGTCCGGCCTGCGCGGCCGCGGCGGCGCAGGCTTTCCCACCGGCATCAAATGGAAGACGGTCGCCGAGGCAGAGGCCGACCGGAAGTACATCGTCTGCAATGCCGACGAAGGCGATTCCGGCACCTATGCCGATCGCATGCTGCTGGAGGGCGATCCCTTCGTGCTGATCGAAGGCATGGCGATCGCTGGTTTCGCCGTGGGCGCGCGCAAGGGCTACATCTACACCCGCTCCGAATATCCCGACGCGGTGCGCATCATGGAGCGTGCGATCGACCTTGCCCGGGCCGACGGCATACTGGGCGATACGATCAAGTTCGATATCGAGGTCCGGGTCGGCGCTGGTGCCTATGTCTGCGGTGAGGAGACCGCGCTGCTCGAGAGCCTCGAGGGCAAGCGGGGGCAGGTGCGCGCCAAGCCGCCGCTGCCGGCGCACAAGGGCCTGTTCGGCAAGCCAACAGTCATCAACAATCTCATCTCGCTCGCTACGGTGCCGGCGATCCTGGCCGATGGGGCCCAGCACTATGCCGATCTCGGCATGGGCCGGTCGCGGGGCACGATGCCGATCCAGCTCGCGGGCAACGTGAAGCATGGCGGGCTGTTCGAGACCGCCTTCGGTCTGACGCTTGGCGAGCTCGTCGAGGAGATCGGCGGCGGTACGCACAGTGGTCGGCCCATCCGCGCCGTCCAGGTGGGCGGCCCGCTCGGCGCCTACTTCCCGCGCGCTCTGTTCAATACCGCCTTCGATTACGAAGCCTTTGCCGCGCGCGATGGACTGATCGGTCACGGTGGAGTCGTGGTGTTCGATGACACGGTGGACATGGCCCGTCAGGCGCGCTTTGCACTGGAATTCTGCGCCCTCGAGTCCTGCGGCAAGTGCACGCCGTGCCGCCTGGGCTCTACGCGCGGCCTCGAGACGATGGAAAGGATCATCCGCGGCGAGCGGGTGGAGGCCAATCTCTCGCTGATCGAGGACCTCTGCCAGACGCTGAAGTTCGGATCGCTCTGCGCCCTGGGCGGCTTCACGCCCTACCCGGTGATGAGCGCCATCCGGCATTTCCCCGAGGACTTCAACCGCCCGCGCCTTGCGGCGGCGGCGGAATAGAGGACAGGACCATGTCGCTCATATCCGAGACGGACTACGGCACCCCGCCCAGCCGCGCCGGGGAGCAGGTGACGTTGACCATCGACGGCCAGGCCGTGACGGTTTCGGCCGGCACGTCGATCATGCGCGCCGCCGTCGAGGCCGGCGTGTCGGTGCCGAAGCTCTGCGCCACCGACTCGCTCGAGGCCTTCGGCTCCTGCCGCCTGTGCCTGGTCGAGGTCGCCGGGCGTCCCGGCACGCCGGCTTCCTGCACCACGCCGGTCGCGCCGGGCATGGTGGTGTCGACCCAGACCGAGCGGCTGAAGCAGATCCGCCGCGGCGTCATGGAACTCTACATCTCCGACCACCCGCTCGACTGCCTCACCTGCGCCGCCAACGGCGATTGCGAATTGCAGGACATGGCCGGCGCGGTCGGCCTGCGTGAGGTGCGCTACGGCTACGAGGGCGCCAACCATCTCGGCCAGGAGAAGGACGAGTCCAACCCGTATTTCGCCTTCGATCCCTCCAAGTGCATCGTCTGCTCGCGCTGCGTGCGCGCCTGCGAGGAAGTCCAGGGAACGTTCGCGCTCACCATCCAGGGTCGCGGTTTCGAGTCGAAGGTGTCTCCGGGGGCGCTGGGCGACGACTTCCTGAGCTCCGAGTGCGTGTCCTGTGGCGCCTGCGTGCAGGCCTGTCCGACGGCGACGCTGTCCGAGAAGAGCGTGATCGAGATCGGCACGCCCGAACATTCGGTCGTCACGACCTGCGCCTATTGCGGCGTCGGCTGCAGCTTCAAGGCCGAGATGCGCGGCGAGGAAGTCGTGCGCATGGTCCCGTGGAAGGACGGCAAGGCCAATCGCGGCCATTCCTGCGTCAAGGGCCGCTTCGCCTGGGGCTATGCCAACCACAAGGAACGGATCCTGAAGCCCATGATCCGCGACAGCATCGACCAGCCCTGGCGCGAGGTGAGCTGGGAGGTGGCGATCGGGCGTGTGGCGTCGGAGTTCAAGCGCCTGCAGGAGAAGCACGGCCGCCTCGCGATCGGCGGCATCACCTCCTCGCGCTGCACCAACGAGGAGACCTACCTCGTGCAGAAGCTGGTGCGCGGCGGCTTCGGCAACAACAACGTCGACACCTGCGCCCGCGTCTGCCACTCGCCGACCGGCTACGGGCTGAAGGAGACCTTCGGCACCTCGGCGGGCACGCAGGATTTCGATTCCGTCGAGCACAGCGATGTGGTGCTGGTGATCGGCGCCAATCCCACCGATGCCCACCCCGTCTTCGCCTCGCGCCTCAAGAGGCGGCTGCGGCAGGGCGCGCGCCTCATCGTCATCGATCCGCGCCGCACCGATCTCGTGCGCTCCCCGCACATCGAGGCGGACCATCACCTGGCCCTGCGTCCGGGCACCAATGCCGCCGTCCTCAATGCGCTGGCCCATGTCATCGTCACGGAGGGCCTGGTCAACGAGGCGTTCGTACGCGAGTTCTGCGATCGCGATGCCTTCGAGTACTGGGCGCAGTTCGTGTCCGATCCCCGGAACAGCCCCGAGTCGGTCGGCCTCGTCTCGGGCGTGCCGGCGGAGACGATCCGCGCCGCTGCCCGGCTCTTTGCCACCGGCGGCAACGCCGCGATCTACTATGGCCTCGGCGTCACCGAGCACAGCCAGGGCACGACCACGGTGATGGCGATCGCCAACCTCGCGATGGCGACCGGAAACATCGGCCGGCCGGGCGTGGGCGTGAATCCGCTGCGCGGCCAGAACAATGTCCAGGGCTCGTGCGACATGGGTTCGTTCCCGCATGAGTTCACCGGCTACCGGCATGTCTCGGATGACGCCACGCGGCACGCCTTCGAGGCGTTGTGGGGCCGTCCGCTCGATCGCGAGCCGGGGCTGCGCATCCCCAACATGTTCGATGCGGCGCTCGAGGGCACCTTCAAGGGGCTATACGTCCAGGGCGAGGACATCCTGCAGTCCGATCCCAACACCAAGCATGTCGCCGCGGCGCTGGCGGCGATGGAATGCGTCGTGGTGCAGGACCTGTTCCTGAACGAGACGGCGAACTACGCCCATGTCTTCCTGCCGGGCTCGTCGTTTCTGGAAAAGGACGGCACCTTCACCAACGCCGAGCGGCGCATCAACCGCGTGCGCCGGGTGATGACGCCGCGCAGCGGCATGGCGGACTGGGAGATCACGCTGGCGATTGCCCGGGCGATGGGCTTCGAGATGCGCTACGGCCATCCGTCGGAGATCATGGACGAGATCGCGCGGCTGACGCCGGGTTTCGCCGGCGTCTCCTACGACCTGCTCGACAGGCTCGGCTCGGTCCAGTGGCCGTGCAACGAGAAGGCGCCGGAAGGCACGCCGGTGATGCATATCGGCGGCTTCGTCCGCGGCAAGGGCAACTTCATGGTCACGGAGTACGTGCCCACCGACGAGCGCACCGGGCCGCGCTTCCCGCTGCTGCTGACCACCGGTCGCATCCTCAGCCAGTACAATGTCGGCGCGCAGACACGACGGACGGACAACGTCGTCTGGCACGACGAGGACGTGCTGGAGATCCATCCGCACGACGCCGAGCAGCGTGGCGTGCGCGATGGC
The DNA here is from genome assembly GCA_018240685.1 of Pseudomonadota bacterium. Taxonomy (GTDB): domain Bacteria; phylum Pseudomonadota; class Alphaproteobacteria; order Reyranellales; family Reyranellaceae; genus Reyranella. The sequence goes on from JAFEFG010000117.1 coordinate 3,823, forward strand.
GACTGGGTTCGGCTCGACAGCCGGGCTGGCGCGACGACGCTTCGGGCGCAGGTGACCGACCGCGTCGCGCCGGGGGTGGTCTATACGACCTTCCACCATCCCGAGACGCAGGCGAATGTCGTCACGACCGAGCATTCGGACTGGGCGACCAACTGCCCCGAATACAAGGTCACGGCGGTCCAGGTCTCGCCCTCGAACGGCCCGAGCGAGTGGCAGCGGGAGTACGGCCGGCAGGCCGAGCACAGCCGCCGTATCGCCAAGGCCGCGGCGGAGTAGGCGCGTGTCGGAAGACAAGCTCGTCGCCATGGCCAACCAGATCGGCAGGTTCTTCGTGCCGCAGCGCGGGGGCGATCCGGTCTCGGCCATTGCCGACCACTTGCAGAAATTCTGGGACCCACGCATGCGCGCCGCCATTGTCGCGCATCTGGAGAAGGGCGGAGCGGATCTCGACGATCCGGTTCGCCAGGCCGTCCGCCGGCTCAAGGAGGCGGAGGCGCGTAACTAGGCCACGAACGACAACAATCCGGGGGTGAACGGACAATGACAAGCATCGGAACTGCAATGAATCTCGTGCCGTTGCGCCGAAAGGCGCGATGGTTGCCGCCGTCGAGCCGTCGAGGGGGGTACCAATGAGTTTTCTCGCTCGCGAACGGACTGTCGCCAAGCCGGGCTTCAGCCGCTGGATGGTGCCTCCGGCCGCGCTGTGCATCCATCTCTGCATCGGCCAGGCCTACGCCTTCAGCGTCTTCAACCTGCCGATGACCAAGCTCATCGGCATCACCAAGTCGGCACCGGACGACTGGAAGCTCACCCAGCTCGGCTGGATCTTCTCGATCGCGATCTTCTTTCTCGGCGCCTCGGCCGCGGTGTTCGGCCGCTGGGTGGAGGAGGGCGGGCCGCGGCGGGCGATGGTCACGGCCGGTATCTGCTGGTCGGGCGGCTTCGTCCTGTCGGCGATCGGTGTCTACGCCCATCAGCTCTGGCTGATCTATGTCGGCTATGGCGTCTTCGGCGGCATCGGCCTGGGGCTGGGCTACATCTCGCCCGTCTCGACCCTGATCAAGTGGTTCCCGGATCGGCCAGGCATGGCGACCGGCATGGCCATCATGGGCTTCGGCGGCGGCGCCTTCATCGCCTCGCCGCTTTCCGTCTGGTTGATGCAGAAGTTCTCCACGCCCACGCATGTCGGCGTCGCCGAGACGTTCCTGTGCCTGGGGGCGATCTACCTCTGCTTCATGTGGGTGGGGGCGGCCATCGTGCGCGTACCGCCGGCGAACTGGCTGCCGGCCGGCTACAAGCCGCCGGCTGCGCCGCAGAAGCTGATCACCAAGAACGACGTCTACGTCTATGACGCGCTCAAGACGCCGCAGTTCTGGCTGATCTGGTGGGTGCTGTGCCTGAACGTCACCGCCGGCATCGGCGTACTGGGCCAAGCCTCGGCCATGAGCCAGGAGATGTTCCCCGGCAAGGTCACGGCCGTCGCGGCCGCGGGCTTCGTCGGCCTCATCAGCCTGTTCAACATGCTGGGCCGCTTCTTCTGGGCCTCGATCTCCGACATGATCGGGCGCAAGAACACCTACTTCTGCTTCTTCGTGCTGGGAACGGTGCTCTACATCCTGGTGCCCTGGACGGGCTCGATCGGCAGCGTGACGCTGTTCGTGCTGTGCTTCGCGGTGATCCTCAGCATGTACGGCGGCGGCTTCTCCACCGTGCCGGCCTACCTCAAGGACATGTTCGGCACCCGCTACGTGGGCGCCATCCACGGCATGCTCCTGACGGCCTGGTCGGCGGCCGGCGTGCTCGGCCCGGTGCTGGTGAACTACATCCGCCAGTACCAGATCGACAACGGCGTGCCCAAGGCACAGGCCTACAATACGACCATGTACATCATGGCCGGCTTGCTGGTGATCGGCTTCATCTGCAACGCCCTCATCAAGGCGGTTCACCACCGCTTCCACATGAAGCCCGACCATGAAGCCGAACGCGCGGCGGCCGAGGTCGCTGCCGCCGGCGATCCCGCGGGCGCCTGAGGAGACCGGTCATGAGCAACGACAATCACGGAACGACCACGCTTCATCTCGTCCTTGCGTGGGGCTTCGTCGGCATTCCCCTGGTCTGGGGCGTGCTGCAGACGCTGATCAACGCCACGGCGCTGTTCAGGTAGCCGGCTCGACGACACCCCGGCGGCTTCGCCGCCGGGGACCTTGCCGGCAGAGCGCGATCAATCGGCGGCGTCCGAAGCCAAGATCATCGTGCTTTAGTCGATCGTCGCCGCCATCCGCTTGATCATCGCGCTGTCGGGATAGACGCCGAAGCCGGCCTGCACGTTGTCGCGCATGTGCTGGGGCTTGCCGGTGCCGGGAATGACGCAGGTCACCGCGGGCGGCGCCAGTACGAACTTCAACAGGATCTGCGCCCAGCTCGTGCAGCCGATCTCGGCCGCCCACTCGGGCAGCTTGCGGCGGCCGAGTCGGCGCAACAGGCTGCCGCCGCCGAAAGGCTGATTGACGATCACGGCGATCCCGTGATCGGCGGCGAAAGGCAGGATTCGCTGCTCGGCACCGCGATCATCGATCGCATAGTCGACCTGTACGAAATCGAAGCCGCCACCCTGGAGCACCTCCCGCAGGGCCTCGTGCGCGCCCTCGGTATAGTGGGTGATGCCGAGATAGCGGATCCGTCCTTCCTTCTTCCAGGCCTGCAGCGTCGGCAGATGCGTCTGCCAGTCGACGAGATTGTGGATCTGCATCAGGTCGATCTTGTCGGTGCGCAGAAGTGCGAACGAGCGCTCCATCTGCGCGATGCCCGCCTTGTGGCCGGTGGTCCAGACCTTGGTGGCGAGGAAGGCCTTTGCCCGGCTGCCCGAGGCTGCAAGCAGATCGCCCACCACGCCTTCGGAGCGGCCGTACATCGGCGAGCTGTCGATCACCGAGCCGCCGGCTTCGAACAGGATGCGCAGCACCTCGTCGAGCGGCGCGCGCTGGGCCGGGCTGTCACCGACATCGAAGGTCTGCCACGTACCGCAGCCGACCACCGGCAGTTCCTCGCCGGAGACAGGGATCTTGCGCCTGTGCATGCGAACTCCTGTCTGGGCGGCGGCCGGGCCGGCGAGAAGGGCGGCGCCGGCCAACTGGAGGAAGGACGCGCGGGAGAGGAAGCCGGTCACAGAGCCGGGACCTGGAAGCCGTTGCCGGCGTGCCTGGCCTCGACCGGTCGTCCATTGACCGTCGCGCGTGGCGCGGCGGCGAGTCCGGACACGGTGAAGGTCCTGGCGAAGTCCTCGGCCTTCTGGTCGGGCTTCAGGGCGTGGGTAATGAGGAGCTCATGGGTCCGCGGCCGGTATTCCGCGCGCAACAGGCCGACCTTGCCGTCGGCGCGCAATGCGAAGCCGCCGCGTGCACTGAGGGCGAAGGCCTGCGGATCGGGCAGGGGATTGTAGCCGACCACCGTGCCGCTCAGCGGATCGCTCAGGAGATAGGCTTTCTTGCCCGGCTCGGTCACGAGCACGGCGCCATTCTTCTCCAGCTGTCCGTTCGTACCCTGCTGGGCCCAGCTCGTGTCGCGCTCGAGTCCGGGCGCGAGATAGGGCCATTGGCCGTTCAGGCGCCGGTAGGGGATGGCCTTCTCCTGCTGGCCCGGATTGATGATGAAATGGTGTTCGCCGGGCTGCGTGAAATCGGTGCCGAAGGCCGCTTCCATCAGGTCGCTGCCGCTCCTGTAGGCGACCTCCATGACGCGGCGATCCTCCTTCCAGACCGCGGTGAGCGTGTTGGTCTTGATGTGCTGCGCGAAGGCATCGAAGCTGCCGTGCTGCTCCGCGTCGCCCATTTCCAGGACGAAACCGCCATAGGTGCGATTGGCGAGGGTGGCGGCATCGAATGAGTCGAGCGGTGCGGCCCGGCCACGCTTGAGGTTGAACATCGAGATGATGAGCGCGGGCGCGATCTCGGCCTGCGTCGGGTCGGCCTTGCCGCCGCCGCCCGGGCCGATCTCTATCTCGGCATCGCGGCCGAGATCGGCCGCCGGCAGCGGCAGGATGGCGAGATAGGTCACGCCGTCGCGGACGAGGATGCGCTGCCGCGCCGTCAGGCGGTGGGGGAACGACTCGACCTTGCGGTCGTCGACGTAGATGTCCCAGGTCTTGCTGTCGGCGAAGTTCCACAGGCCGATGACGGTGGCGAGCTGGAAAAGCCCGTCCTTGCCGACCGCCTCCCGGAGCCACTCGCGGTTGGCATGCGGCTTGGCGAAGATGATCGCCCGGTTGCGGCTCTGGTAGGTGAGGGTGAGGCCGGCCTGCGGGATCACGCCCTCGCGGGTGGTGACGAGATCGGGCCTGTTCGCCGCGTATCGGACCGTCAGCGTGCCGAGATCCTCCAGCCGGGTGGAGCGGGCGGCAGTCCGTACCCACTGGCCCAGCACGTCCACGGTGCCGCCGCGGATGTCGGTGCTGGCGAGCCCGTGCCAGCGGCCAAGATAGCTCCTGCGCCACAGTGGCGGCTTGAAGTAGCCGCGCGTCGTCTCGGTCGAGGTCTCCTCGAACGGCACCGGCTTGTCGTCGACCAGGCCCGAAAGCCAGGCAGGCGCCCAGGGTTGCTGCAGGCTCTGCATCGCCACGCGGCCGGGCGGGAAGTCGTAGCCCCAGACCGGCATGCCGTGCACCTTGGCATCGAACGGCCGGTCGGCGTACTTCACGACGCCCTGCTTGGACACGGTATGCAGCGCGCCATAGATGCCGTCCTGCTCCACCAGCACGCCGGAGAGCCGTGCGCGGTTGGAAGAGGAGACGAAGCGGCGCAGCTGCGGATGGTAGAGCGTGGTCAGGATCTCCATGGTGCGGTCGACCAGGATGCGTCCCATCAGGCGATCGACCGGCGTCGGCGCGAAGTCGGCGAACATCTTCTGGCCGCTCAGCGTGATCGACAGGTAGTAGTGGTCGAGCACTTCCTGCGTGCTGCCGTCGAGGAAGCCCCAGAAGCGCAGCAGCAGCGCCTCCAGCCCGTGGCGGCCGTCGCCCGTCGCGTAGGCGGAGCCGATCATCGCGCCGCCCAGCAGCGCGCCCATGGCGGCGGTGTGATTGAAGTTCTGGGTGGAGACGGCGAAGTTGTAACCGTCGCGGAAGAACGAGGCGCGTCCGCGCCAGTCGTGGTTGCGCCTCCAGTAGTCGATGGCGTCGGCGCTCTGCGGATGGACGAAGGCGTCGGTCGGCAGGTCGGGCTGCAGCCAGGCTGTCCAATAGGCCTTGAGATGATCCTGCACCGGCGGCGGCAGCAGGTCGCGCAGCTGGTACCAGATCAGGATGTAATCCTCGATCTCCCAGCCGACCCAATAGCGCGGCGGCATCGACAGCAGGAGGCGGATCCGATCGAGATAGATCTTGTAGCCCGCATCGCCGGCCGATTCGGCAAGGGCGCTGATATTGTCGCCGCCGGCGCGGCGCAGCTCGGCGATATGGCCGAGCTCCCACTTCGGGCGGTCACCGCGCGCGAGCAGGACGCGGCGGCCGCGCTCGCCGAGCTGCTGTACCGTCGGCATCACCGCAGTGGGCTTCGAGCCGTCGGGCGTGCGCACCTTCCAGTCGGCCTCGAGAGCGGGCGGCATGACGATGGAGACGATGGCGCCGGTCCGGCGGCCGGCGAAGACAAGGCGTGGCCGCGTGAAAGTCAGCCCATGGCCGCCGGTCGGCATTGCCCATTCGTAGGCATTGTTTGGCTCGCGGTAGCGCGAATCGTAGGTCTCGACCTTGCGCAGCAGGAAGCCGCTCTCTTGCAGCCAGCGCAGCCGCGCACCCGCCTCGCGTTCGAGCGCGGCGGTGGCCAGCAGCGGCGTAATGTCGAAGCGCGCCTCGCGCACGTAGGTCGACAGCTCCTGCGGCTCGATCGCGCCCGTCAGCCGGTCGCGCTGCGGGTCGCTGGCGCCGTAGCGGTTCCAGTAGCGCAGCCCGTTCGCGCTGGCATTGAAAGTCGGTCCGCGCTCGCGGTCGGCGACCCAGGGCCGACGCAGCGGGAAGACTTCGACATGCCAGCTTGGCGGATCGTCGGTCCACAGTTTGCGGCCGAGCCCGTCGCGGCAGAGATAGCCGTCCGGCACGATCTCGTAGCCGCTGTAGCTCAGCACCAGCTCGGCGCGCCCCAGCACGCGGCCTTCGCGGAGGAAATCGCCAACCTCGTCAGCCGCAGTCGGGAAACGCAGCAGCACCGAGCGGTGCACGGCGTCGACGGTGGTGCCGCCGACGATGGGCATGTCCCAGTGCCGGCCGTCGATCGTCGCTGTTTCGCCCGTCGCGATCTCGATCTCGTCGCCGCGCCGCTGTGCGAGCGCAGAGCCCGTCACGCCCAGCGCGGCGCCGGTCATGAGCAGGCGGCGTCTACGGATAATGAAGGACATGACAGTTGGGCATGTTACGCTTCCCGACAGGAGGAAACACGATGATCCAGCGTAAGCAGCGTATTCCCATGCGCGACCTTTCGACCATGGCGTCCGAGGACCGCGAGGCTGTCGAGAAGAATGCGATGGGCGGCCGCATTTTCAACATATTCAAGGTGCTCGCCCATCATCCCAAGCTTCTGAAGCGCTGGACGCCGTTCGCCGGGCACATCCTGGGCAAGCAGACATTGCCGTTCCGTGATCGCGAGCTTTTGATCCTTCGCATCGGCTGGTTGAACCAGGCCGAGTACGAGTTCGCGCAGCACGAGCTGATCGCCAAGCGTGGCGGCGTGAGTGACGCGGACATCGCCCGCCTCAAGGACGGTCCGAAGGCGCCCGGCTGGAGCGAGAAAGAGGCGGCACTGCTGCAGGCCACCGACGATCTCTACGAGAACTCCGTCGTCTCGGAGGCGACCTGGGCCGCACTCTCGAAGAGCTATTCGACGGAGCAGCTCATGGATGTGGTGTTCACCATCGGCCAGTACAATCTCGTCTCGTGGGCGCTCAACAGCTTCGGCGTGCCGCTCGACGACTTCCTGCCCGGCGCGAGGAAGTAGGCGGGGCCTTTCCCCGCCGCCAAACCGGGATAGCGGATGGGCATCAGCGACAGCTTCGCCGAATTCCTGCGCGAGCAGCTCGCGCCGCTCGGCCGTATCTCGATGCGCCGCATGTTCGGCAAGACCGGCCTGTTCTGCGATGGGGTGATGTTCGGAATCGTGAGCGACAACACGCTCTATTTTCGCGTCGACGATCATAACCGGGAGATCCTCAGGGAAGCCGCGTCCTTCCCGCCGCTCACCTACGAGAAGGGCGGCCGTACCATAGACCTGTCCTTCTGGCGCGCGCCGGAGCGACTGCTCGACGAGCCCGACGAACTCATTTTCTGGGCGCGCGCCGCGCTTGCGGCGGCGCGCCGGGTCGCGGCGAAGAGGATGCAGACCGCACCGAGGCGGAGGTCGAAGCCTCGACCGGAGTGATGGGACAGCATCACACGGCTGGCCGCTACGATGTTCGCCTGTGGCCGCCTCGCTTGCGAGGCGGACCCGGATACGCTCGCCTGGGATGATCGATGATCCGTCCTCAGGCCGCGATGTCGCGGGCGACATCCTGCGAACCCTTGTGTCGATGATCGTGGTTGGCCGGCACCTCGAACGTCGTCGCGTGCCGCAGCCACGTCCGCGCCTCGTGCAGGCTCCGGAACAGGCCGATTTGAGGGTCGCCCTGCGTGACCTCTGCGAACGTACGCCCGAAGTCGACGTGATCGGGGTTCACGATGAAGGCGACCGGGCCGCGCGCTTCGCCGGATTGGCCGCGCAGGATGTCCGCCACGCGCTGAATCTGATCACGAGTGAGATCGGAATTCGCGATCGAGATGTCGATGAGCTTGCCGAACGCGGGCACGCGGGCGTTGACGAGTTCCCGTGCTGCGGTCTCGATTTCGTCGGCGGTCAGCTTCCCGCGGGCGACCATCGTCACCGTACGATGCAGGCGTGAAATTGCGATATGGATCGGCATGGGACATCACCTGGTTCAACGAAAACGCCGGGGTCACGGCGCGACGGTCCGACGAGCGATCCGCACCCGTCGATCCAGGGAGAGAAATAGGAACCCCACCTTTCATGTGCCTTAAATCTTTAGGGCTTTCTGGTGGCAGGCCTGCCCGCGAGGTAACCGCATCAGCGCGTGATGCGGCCATGTCGCTCTTCTTCGCTTGGTTTCCCGCCGCGCGGGAAGAACGGGAAGTCGCCGTCAGCTCTTTCCGCTGACACCGGCCTCCGCAAAGGTGGCCATGCCGTCGTGGCAGGCGGCGGCGGCCTTGAGGATCGGCACTGCAAGCGCGGCCCCCGAGCCTTCGCCCAGCCGCATGTCGAGGTCGAGCAAGGGCCGCTGGCCGATCGTCTCCAGCAGGCGCTTGTGGCCAGGTTCGGCCGAGCGATGCGCGACGCGGCAATGATCGAGTGCATGCGGATCGAACGCGTAGAGCGTCGCGGCGGCGGCCGTGCAGGCATAGCCGTCGAGCAGTACCGGGATATGTCCCATGCGGGCGGCGACCACCGCCCCCGCAATGGCGGCCAGCTCCTCGCCGCCGACGGCGGCCAGGATCGCCAGCGGATCGCGCGCCTCGATCACGGCCTTGTGGCGCGCCAGCGCCTCGTCGATGACGGCGATCTTGGTGGCGAGCGCCGAGCCGGTAACGCCGGTTCCGGGACCTGCCCAGTCCGCGGCGGTGCCGCCGAACAGGGCCGCGCACAGAGTTGCGGCGCTGGTCGTGTTGGCGATGCCCATCTCGCCCAGGCACAGCACGTCGATGCCGGGCTCGGCCGCCATCATGCCGTAGGCGATGGCGTTGGCGGTGCGGGCCTCGCTCATGGCTGGACCCTGCGTAAAGTCCTCGGTCGGATGCTCGAGGTCGAGTTCGTAGATGCGCAGGTCGGCGTCGATGGCGGCGGCGAGCTGGTTGATCGCGGCGCCGCCCCTCAGGAAGTTCTGCACCATCTGCTGCGTGACTTCCGGCGGATAGGCGGACACGCCCAGCCGGGCGACGCCATGCGTGCCGGCGAACACCGCGACGCGCGGCCGCTCGATGCGTGGCCGGGCGCGGCCCTGCCAGGTGGCGAGCCATTCGGCCAGCTCCTCCAGCCGGCCCAGCGAGCCGGGCGGTTTTGTCAGCTCGGCCTGGCGGCGGACCACCTCCGTCTGGGCGGTGAGGTCCGGTCCCGGCAGGCTGCGCAGGATGCGGCGGATTTCTTCGAATGTGGCGGCTGGGGCGTTCATGGAGGGCGCGGACCATCCTATATTTGGGGCGCCATGACCAGCCCCAACGAATTCCCGGCCGCGCCGCCCGCCACCTTCGACGAGTGGCTGCAGGCCTTCAAGGAACAGGCGTCCTTCTTCACCGGCGTGACGTTCGATGTCGGCGCGCCACGCTGGCCGCTGGCCGACGTCCTGCCGGTGCTGCCCGTCATCGGTGCGGCAGTCGGGCTCGCCGCGGGTCTGGTCTTTGGCATCGTGCGTGCGCTGGCGGGGCCGGGCTGGCTGGCCGGAGCGCTCGCGGTCGGGGCGGCGGTCCTGATTACACGCGCCCTGCACGAAGACGGCCTCGCCGACACGGCCGACGGGCTCGGCCCGCATGCGCTGGAGCCGGCACGGCGGCTGGAGATCATGCGGGACAGCCGCAACGGCACCTTCGGCGTGCTGGCGCTGGCGCTGTCGGTGCTGATCAAGGTCGCCTGCCTGGCGCCGTTCCATGGTGGGACGGGGCTGGCGGTGCTGATCGCCGCGCACGCGATGGCGCGCGGTGTGATCGCCTATCCGCTGCTCGCCTTTGCGCCCGTGCAGGCGAACGGACTTGGCGCGCAGGCCGGCAAGCCGACCGACAACAGTGTCTGGCTGGCGATCGGGATCGGGGCGGTGCTTGCCTTCATTCTGCTGATCGGCAAGAGCTTCGTCGCGGCGATCCTCGCACCGCTTGCCGCCTTCGCCGTGGCCTGGTTCGGGGCGCGCTGGATCGCCGAGCGGATCGGCGGCTACACGGGCGACACGCTGGGGGCGATCGAGCAGGTGGCCGAACTCGCCTTTCTCGTGGTGGCGGCGCTCCTGATCGCGCACTAAAAGGGCACGACCCAACAGCTGAGGAGCAGGCATGGCGACGGGAGCCAAGATCACCGGATCGATCACGCGCTGGTGGTGGGTGCGGCACGCGCCGGTGCCCAATCCCGAAGGCCGCTGCTACGGGCAGTTCGACAAGGATTGCGACGTCAGCAACGAAACGTTGTTCCGCCATCAGGCGGCGCTACTGCCCAAGGGCGCAGTCTGGTACTCCTCCAATCTCCTGCGGGCACGCAAGACCGCCGAGAGCCTCGGTGCCGCCGGCGCGGAGTTCGGCGAGGTACTGATCGATCCCGATCTCGCCGAGCAGCATTTCGGCGAGTGGCAGGGCCTCACCTATGCCGAGATCGCGGAGAACCACGGCAGCAACCATCTCTTCTGGCTCGGGCCGCCGGAGCTGCGGCCGCCGGGCGGCGAGAGCTTCGTCGACTTGCGCGAGCGCACGGTGCGCAGCATCGAGCGGCTGACGGAGAAGTATCGCGGCCGCGACATCATCGCGACCGCGCATGGTGGCACCATCCGCGCCGCGCTGGCGCATGCCTTCAACATGCACCCCGAAGCGGCGGTACGGTTCGAGATCGAGAACGTGTCGATCACCCTGATCGAGCATTTCGAGCAGGCCGATCCCGAGCACGCCTGGCGCGTCGTCTTCACCAACTACATGCCGCGCCAGATCGTGAAGGCGCATGCGCATGCCACCCACGTCGAGGCGAGCAGGGCATGAAGAGCCAGGTTGAACTTGCCGCCGAGCAGGCGTCGTTCTGGAACGGACCGGGCGGCGAGGGCTGGCTCGCTTCCTTCGAGCGGATCCAGCGCAGCATCGCCGGCTTCAGCGAGGCGGCGCTGGCGGCGGCCGCGGCGAAGCCCGGCGAGGCGGTGCTGGATGTTGGCTGCGGCACCGGCAGGACGTCCGCCGAGCTCGCGCACGCCGTCGCGCCCGGTGGCCACGTGCTGGGCGTGGACATCTCGGAGGCGCTGGTTGGCGCGGCGCGGGCGCAGCAGCTCGCCAATGCGACCTTCATCGTGAGCGATGCCGCAACCTGTGGCTTCGAGCCGGCGGCCTTCGATCTCGTCTTCTCGCGCTTCGGCGTGATGTTCTTCGCCGATCCGGTTGCGGCGTTCCGCAACCTGCGCGGCGCGCTCAAGCCGAGCGGCCGGCTGGTGTTCGTGTGCTGGCGTCCGCCGCAGGAAAATCCCTGGGCGATGGTGCCGATGCGCGCCGCGGCGCCGTTCCTGCCGCCGTTCGAACGGCCGGGGCCCGAGGAGCCGGGCCAGTATTCCTTCGGCGATAAGGCGCGCGTGGAGCGCATCCTGACAGCAGCCGGCTTCACGGCGCCGCAGTTCGAGGCGCTCGACCGGCCGGTGCTGCTCGGCGAGGACATCCCGCGCGTACTCGACAGCCTCGTGCGGTTCGGCCCGCTGTCGCGTCTCC
>JAFEFG010000118.1 GCA_018240685.1 Pseudomonadota bacterium
CTGGAGATCGGCGCCGACGACTATCTCGCCAAGCCGTTCGAGCCGCGCGAGCTGCAGGCCCGCCTGCGCGCCATCCTGCGCCGCAAGGGCGGTGGGGCGGCGGCGAAAGCCGACGTGCTGCGGTTCGGGCGGCTGGAGATCGACCGCGGCGCGCGCGTCGTGCGGGTCGATGGCGAGGAACGGCCCCTCACCTCCTACCAGTTCGCGCTGCTCCTGGCGCTGGCCGAGCGCGCCGGCCGGGTGCTGTCGCGCGATGCGCTGATGGATCTCGTCAAGGGCGAGAAGCTGGAGGCCTTCGACCGCTCGGTCGACGTCCATATCTCGCGGCTGCGCGCCGCGATCGAGGACGACCCCAAGAAGCCGCGCCGCATCCTGACCCTGCGCGGCGCCGGCTACGTCTTCGCGCGCGACCAGGACCGGTGATGGCACCGGCGTAGGAAAAAGAAGCGACGATGCAGCGGCTCTATCTCAAGTTCTACCTGACCATCGTGCTGGCGCTCGCGGTGTTCGTCGGCGTCGCGGCGGTGCTGTGGCGCGTGGCGGACGAGGACGCGCGCACGCCGCAATATCTCGACGTCGCGGCCGAGCTGACCGGCGCGCTGCTGCCGGATGCGGATGCGCCGCCGGCCGACGACCAGCGGGCGCTGGAGAAGCTGCATCGCAAGCTGCATTTCGACCTCGCCCTCTACGGACCTGACGGCGGCGTGCTGGCCGCGGCGGGACGGGCGCCCCAGCGCTTCGAGCCGCGGCGGGCCCGGCCCGGCTGGCGGCGCGGTCATGACGGGCCGACCTTCACACTGCAGCTCCCCGACGGTCGCTGGCTGGTGGCGCGGCAGGTGCGCGAGCGGCCCAACCCGACCTTCTGGATCGCAGCCTTCCTGGCGGCCGTCGCGGCCGCCATCGCCGTCGGCGCCTATCCCGTGGTGCGCGGGCTCAGCGGGCGCATCGAGCGCCTCAAGGCCGGCGTCGAGAAGCTGGGAACCGGCGATCTCGCCGCGCGCGTGCAGGTCGAGGGGCGCGACGAGATCGCGGCGCTGGCCGAGAGCTTCAACCGCAGCGCCGCGCGCATCGAGGAGCTGGTGGCGGCGCACCGGCTGCTGCTCGCCAACTGCAGCCACGAGCTGCGCACGCCGCTGGCGCGCATCGGGCTCGCCGTGTCGCTGATGAGCGAGGAGACCGATCCCGCACGCCGCGAGTCGCTGAAGCGCGACATCGCCGAGCTGGACCAGCTGATCGACGAGATCCTGCTGACCAGCCGGCTCGATGCCGTGCCGGGGCTGGAGCATCGCGAGCCGGTCGACCTGCTGGCGCTGGCGGCGGAGGAAGCCGCGCACTACGACATCGAGGCGGAGGGAACGCCGGCAACCGTCGCGGGCGACCGCCTGCTGCTGCGCCGGCTGATCCGCAACCTGCTCGAGAATGCACGGCGCTACGGCGGCGCGGGGCCGGTCGAGATCGCGGTCACGACCGACGGCGGAAAAGCGGTGATCGAGGTGCGCGACCACGGGTCCGGCGTGCCGGCCGAGGAGCGCGAGCGCATTTTCGAGCCGTTCTATCGCCTGAGGGACAGCCGCGAGAGCGGCCGCGGCAGCGGCCTTGGTCTGGCACTGGTGCGCGAGATCGCGCGCCGCCACGGCGGCAATGCCGTTTGCTTGGCGGCAGAGGGCGGCGGCAGCCGCTTCCGCGTCGCGCTGCCCGCCGCCTAAGATGCACGGAATGCCCGCAAGGACCGGGCGTTCACCGGAGGAAGCGCATGGATTTCGACATTCCCGCCGACATCGCGGCCTATCTGCGCGAGCTCGATGAATTCATCGAACGCGAGATCAAGCCGCTCGAACGCGAGAACGACAACATCCGCTTCTTCGACCATCGCCGCGAGCATGCCCGCACGGACTGGGACAATGACGGCCAGCCGCGGCACGAGTGGGAGGAGCTGCTGGCCGAGATGCGCCGCCGCGCCGACAAGGCCGGCCATCTGCGCTTCGCCCTGCCGAAGGAACTGGGCGGCAAGGACGGCTCCAACCTCGCCATGGCGATCATCCGCGAACATCTGGCGCACAAGGGGCTGGGGCTGCACAACGACCTGCAGAACGAGAGCTCGATCGTCGGCAACTTCCCGGTCGCGCTGCTGCTGCACCGCTTCGGCACCCAGGAGCAGAAGGAGCGCTATCTCGAAGGCATGTTCACGGGCAAGGAACGCATCGCCTTCGGCCTCACCGAGCCAGATCACGGCTCGGACGCCACCTTCATGGAGACGACCGCGGTCAGGCAGGGCAGCGACTGGGTGCTGAACGGCATGAAGCGCTTCAACACCGGCATGCATACGGCGACGGTCGATCTCGTCTTTGCCCGCACCTCGGGCAAGGCGGGCGACGCGCGCGGCATCTCGGCCTTCCTGGTGCCGGTCAGCACGCCGGGCTTCAAGGTCGAGTACATGTGGTGGACCTTCAACATGCCGTCGGACCATGCCGAGGTGTCGCTCGCCAATGTGAAGGTGCCGGCCTCGACCATGCTGGGCGAGGAAGGGCGCGGGCTCGACGTCGCGCAGACCTTCGTGCACGAGAACCGCATCCGCCAGGCCGCCTCGAGCCTGGGCGCGGCGCAGTACTGCATCGACCTGTCGGTTGCCTATGCACGCAACCGCAAGGTGTTCGGCAAGCCGCTGGCCGCCAACCAGGCGATCCAGTTCCCGCTCGCCGAGCTGCATACCGAGGCGGAGATGACCCGCGGGCTGGTGCGCAAGACCGCCTGGCATCTCGACCGCCAGCATCACATGCAGGTCAGCGAATGGGTAGCGATGTCGAACTACCGCGCCAATCGCCTGGTCTGCGACGCCGCCGACCGCGCCATGCAGGTCCATGGCGGCGTCGGCTACTCGCGGCACCATCCGTTCGAGCACATCTACCGCCACCACCGCCGCTACCGCATCACCGAGGGCTCGGAGGAGATCCAGATCCGCCGCGTCGCCGGCGCGCTGTTCGGCTTCTGGGGCGCGCAGAAAGCCTCGACGGCGCCGCGATGACGCGATGTGATGGTCGCCCCCTTACCTAGCCTCTCCCCCTCCCGGGGGAGAGGAACATGCAAATGGATGGCACCCCTCGTTCCTTTCCCTCTTCCTCCTCACCCCCTGCGGGAGAGAGATCGGATGAGGGGCGCGTGAAGGCGGCACACCGCTGGACCGGCGACGCGATCATGCTGGCGACGGCGCTGCTCATGGGGTCGAGCTATCCGTTCGCCAAGGACGTGCTCGCGACCATGAGCCCGCTGCTCTATAGCGGCTCGCGCTACCTGATCGCCGGCCTGTTCCTGTTCGTCGTAATGCTCCTGCGTCGCCAGCCGCTCGGCCTGCCGCGGCGCGACTGGCTGCCCATCCTGCTGCTGTCCGTCCTCGGCGTGGCCGTGTTCCAGGCCTGCTGGGGCCTGGCCATGGCCCGCAGCGCGCCCAGCCTGGGCTCGATCGTCATGACCACCACGACCGCCTTCTCGGCGATCCTGGCACGGCTGGCCGGGCGGCGGCTGCCGGCGCTCGGCTGGGCCGGCATCGTCATCGCTTTTGCAGGGGTCGTGCTGGTGGTGAACAACAGCCTGACGCGGATCACGCTGGCCGCCGCCAGCCTCGACGGCGCCCTGCTCTGGATGGGCTCGGCCTTCGCCTGGGCGCTCTATGTCGAGCGCTGCGCCCCCTACAATCTGCGGCTCGGCACCCTGAAGGTGATGGCCTGGACGACGCTGGTGGGCGCGGCCGTGCTGACCCCGGTGTCGCTCCTGTTCGATTCCCTGGGTGAATTCGGGCGCCTGACCGACCGGCAATGGGCCTACTGGCTCTATACGGCGATCTTCCCCGTGGGCGTCGCCTTCCTCGGCCTGACGGCGGGGCTGGAGCGGCTCGGGGTGAGCCGGGTCATGGTCTACATGTACCTGATCCCGGTCGCGGGCGTCGGCCTGTCGGCCGCCTTCTTCGGCGATCCGCTGACCCCGGCGCGCGTCCTGGGCGGGCTGGTCGTGCTGCTGGGCGTCATTCTGACGCGCGTGGCGCTCGACCGCGCCGCCCGCGTTCCTGTATGAACGGGACGGAAATCAGAGGATTTGCAATGGCCCGGAAGGCCGCCCCCAAGGCCGCTCCCAAGCTGGTCCCGGCGACGGACACCCTCACCACCCCCGGCAACGGCGGGCGGCGGGCGTTCGTGTCGCGCCAGACCAAGGAGACGCGCATCGCCGCCGCCATCAATCTCGACGGCACCGGCAAGTACGATATCCATACCGGCATCGGCTTCCTCGATCACATGCTGGAGCAGCTGTCGCGGCACAGCCTGATCGACATCACGCTGCGTGCCGAGGGCGACCTCCATATCGACTACCATCACACCACCGAGGACAGCGGCATCGTGCTGGGCGAGTGCCTGGCCAAGGCGCTCGGCAGCCGGGCCGGCATCCGCCGCTACGGCAGCGCGACCATCCCGATGGACGAGACGCTGACCGAAGTGGCGCTCGACGTCTCCAACCGGCCGTACCTGGTGTGGAAGGTGAATTTCTCCAAGCCCAAGCTCGGGACCATGGACACCGAGCTGTTCAAGGAGTGGTTCCAGGCCTTCGCCCAGCTCGGCGGGCTGACGCTGCATGTCTGGAACCAGTACGGCGAGAACAACCACCATATCGTCGAGAGCTGCTTCAAGGGGCTCGCGCGCGCCCTGCGCGCCGCGATCGAGATCGACCCCCGGCAGCAGACGGCGGTGCCCAGCACCAAGGGCGTGCTCTAGGCTCTCCCATGACCGTCGCCATCGTCGATTACGGGTCGGGCAACCTGCGCTCGGCCGCCAAGGCCTTCGAACGCGCCGCCCGCGAGTCCGGCGCGGACGACCGAGTGCTCGTCACGTCGAGCCCGCGCGAGGTCGCCGAGGCCGACCGCATCGTGCTGCCGGGCGTCGGCGCCTTCGCCGACTGCCGCGCCGGCCTCTATGGCGTGCCCGGCATGGTCGACACACTGCAGCGCGAGGTGATCGAGCGCGGCAAGCCGTTCCTCGGCATCTGCGTCGGCATGCAGCTGATGGCCACGCGCGGCGTCGAGTACGGCATCCATGCCGGACTCGACTGGATCGCGGGCGACGTGGTGCGCATCGAGCCCGGTGCCGCGCACCTCAAGATCCCGCACATGGGCTGGAACGAGCTGCTCGAGATCAAGCCGCATCCGCTGCTGGAGGGGATCAGGGAGCACGACCACGCCTATTTCGTGCACTCCTTCCACCTCAAGGTGGCCAAGCCCGAGACTCTGCTCGCCATCACCGACTATGGCGGTCCCATCACGGCCGCCGTCGGTCGCGACAACCTGGCCGGCACGCAGTTCCATCCCGAGAAGAGCCAAGCCACGGGCCTGCGCCTGATCGCCAACTTCCTGCGCTGGAAACCCTGAGCGGAAGGGAAGTCCCTTCCTCGCGCCGGAGACATGCCGGCGACCGTCGCCGCGCTGGGGATAAGCGAGGCGAATTCGTAACGATAAGTTCACGGAATCCGCGCGGATCGGTAACCTGATCTTCGCATGGTGCCGCTCTCAACGAGCGTATCCATGTCCCCCGCCCCTTCTTCTGCCGCCGCGCCCGGCCAGCGCCAGCGTTGGCTCTCTGTTTTGGCTAAATCACCCGCGGACCGGCTTGAGGCGCTTTGGCGCGAGCTGGGCGCCGCCCCGTCCTACACGATCCTGCGCCGGCCCGAGATCGGGCTGGTGATGGTGCAGGGCCGCATCTCCGGCAGCGGCGCGCCCTTCGCCGCCGGCGAGATGACGGTTACCCGCGCCGCGGTCCGGCTGGAAAGCGGCGAGATCGGGATCGGCTATGTCGGCGGCCGCCATCCACGCCAGGCCGAGCTCGTCGCCACGATCGACGCCCTGGGCCAGCGACCGGAATGGCAGGACCCGATCGAATGCCGGATCGTGGCCCCGCTCGAACAGGAGGCCGATGCACGACGCCGCCTGCGCGCGGCCAAGGCCGCGGCCACCAAGGTCGACTTCTTCACGGTCGCCCGGGAGGGCGGAGTATGAGCGGCATCGCCTCCCGCGACATCGCGCCCGGCCTCGCCGATCCGGCACATGACAGCCAGCGCCTGTTCCGCACCATCCTCGACGCCTTCTCCCATCCCGGCCGCATCGTCTCCCTGCCGGATGCGCCGGCGGCCGTGCCACCGCTCAGCCGGGCGGCCACCGCCTTCGTGCTGACGCTGGTCGACCGCGACACGCCGCTCTGGCTCGCGCCCGCCTTCGACACGCCGGCCGTGCGCGACTTCATTCGTTTCCATACCGGCACGCTGCTCGTGGGTTCGGAGAGCGAGGCCCTGTTCGCCCTGCTGACGCCGGACCGCAGCCCGCTCTTCGACGCCTTCGCGATCGGCACCGACGCCTATCCGGATCGGTCGGCGACGCTGGTGGTCGAGGTGCCGTCGCTCACCGGCGGGCCGCCGCTCGCCCTGCGCGGACCGGGCATCGACGGCCAGGCCCAACTGTCGGCGACCGGCCTGCCCGAGTCGTTCGTGGCGGAGCGGGCCGCCAATCACGCCCTCTTCCCGTGCGGCGTCGACCTGGTCCTCACCGCGGGGGCCGAGCTTGTCGCCCTTCCCCGCAGCATCGTCGTGGAGCGCTGATCATGTATGTCGCCGTCAAGGGCGGAGAAACGGCGATCGCCCATTCGCTCGACCTGCTCGCCGATCGCCGGCGCGGCGACCGCGACATCCCCGAGGTGACGCTCGAGCAAATCGACGCGCAGCTCTCGCTCGCCGTCGACCGTGTCATGACCGAAGGCTCCTGCTACGACCGCGCGCTCGCCGCGCTCGCCGTCAAGCAGGCGCGCGGCGACCTGTTCGAGGCGGTGTTCCTGCTGCGCGCCTATCGCACGACGCTGCCGCGCTTCGGTCACTCCCGGCCCATCGACACCAGCCGCATGGTCGCGGAACGGCGCATCTCCTCGACCTTCAAGGACATCCCGGGCGGCCAGGTGCTGGGACCGACCTTCGACTACACACACCGCCTGCTCGACTTCTCGCTGATGGCCGACGGCGAACGGCCGATCGCGCCGACGGCGCCGGTCGATGCGGCGCAGGAGCTGCCGCGCGTCGGCGACATCCTGGAGCGCGAGGGCATGCTCGAGCCGCCGCCGCCCGCGGACAGCGGCGCGCCGACGCAGGACATCACGCGCGACCCGCTCGCCTTCCCCGCCTCGCGCGCCGTGCGGCTGCAGAACCTGGCGCGCGGCGACGAGGGCTTCCTGCTGGCGCTCGGCTATTCGACGCAGCGCGGCTACGGCAACAACCATCCCTTCGTGGGCGAGGTCCGCTACGGCAGCGTGCCGGTCGCCTTCGTACCCGAGGAGCTGGGCTTCGCCATCGAGATCGCCGAGATCGACGTGACCGAGTGCGACATGGTCAACCAGTTCGCGGGCTCCCACGAGGTGCCGCCGCAATTCACGCGCGGCTACGGGCTCGCCTTCGGCCATTCGGAGCGCAAGGCCATGTCCATGGCCCTGGTCGATCGCGCGCTGCGCGCCGAGGAGCTGTCGGAAGTCGTGACGTCGCCGGCGCAGGACGAGGAGTTCGTGCTGGCACACAGCGACAGCGTCGAGGCGTCGGGCTTCGTGCAGCATCTCAAGCTGCCGCACTATGTCGACTTCCAGTCCGAGCTCGTGGTGGTGCGCACGCTGCGCGAGGAAGTAGAGGCGCGCCGTGCCAAGGACGCATCGCTGTCCGCGCTCGGCCAGGCGGCGGAGTAGCGCGATGCCCGATACCATTGCCGATCAGGGCCGCGACGAGGGCGCCTACAACTACGCCTACCTCGACGAACAGACGAAGCGGATGATCCGCCGCGCGATCCTGAAGGCGGTCGCCGTCCCCGGCTACCAGGTGCCGTTCGGCGGCCGCGAGATGCCGCTGCCCTACGGCTGGGGCACCGGTGGCATCCAGATCACCGCCTCCATCATCGGCCGCGACGACACGCTCAAGGTCATCGACCAGGGCGCCGACGACACGACGAACGCCGTTTCCATCCGTCGCTTCTTCGCCAAGGTGGCCGGCGTGGCGACGACGACCCGCACCGAAGAGGCGACCGTCATCCAGACCCGCCACCGCGTGCCGGAGACGCCGCTGCGCGAAGGCCAGATCCTCGTTTTCCAGGTCCCGATCCCCGAGCCGCTGCGCATGCTCGAGCCGCGCGAGACGGAGACGCGGACGCTGCATGCGCTGAGCGAATACGGCGTCATGCAGGTGAGCCTCTACGAGAGCATCGCGCGGCACGGCCGCATCTCCAAGGCCTACAACTACCCGGTGCTGGTGAACGGGCGCTATATCATGAGCCCGTCGCCGATCCCCAAGTTCGACAACCCCAAGCTCGACCGCAACCCGGCCCTGCAGCTCTACGGCGCCGGCCGCGAGAAGCGCATCTATGCCGTGCCGCCCCACACGCCGGTGAAGAGTCTCGACTTCGACGACCATCCGTTCGAGATCGAGCGCTGGACCCAGTGCTGCGACCTGTGCGGCTCCACGGAGAGCTTCCTCGACGAGATGATCGTCGATGACGAGGGCACGCGGCGCTTCATCTGCTCCGACACCGATTATTGCCAGGAGCGGCAGGAAGCCCAGCGGCTGGAAGCCCAAAGCCAGAAGGGCGAACGCCAATGACCGGGGCACTTCTGTCCGCGCGCGGCGTGACCAAGCGCTTCGGCGGCCGCACCGCCTGCAACGGCGTGAGCTTCGACCTGTGGCCCGGCGAGGTGCTGGGCATCGTGGGCGAGTCGGGATCGGGCAAGAGCACCCTGCTCAACTGCCTGGCCGGCCGGCTCGTTCCCGACGCGGGCTCGGTCCTCTACGAGACCCGGTCCGTGGGTTCGGTCGACGTCCACAATCTCACCGAGGCGCGCCGCCGCCTGCTGGCGCGCACCGAATGGGGCTTCGTCAACCAGGATGCCCGCGAGGGGCTGCGCATGGGCGTCAGCGCCGGCGCCAATATCGGCGAGCGCCTGATGGCGATCGGCGCCCGCAACTACGGCGAGATCCGCGGCACGGCGTCCGACTGGCTGCAGCGCGTGGAGATCGACCTCGGCCGTATCGACGATCCGCCGACGGTCTATTCCGGCGGCATGCGCCAGCGCCTGCAGATCGCCCGCAACCTCGTGAGCAGCCCACGGCTGGTGTTCATGGACGAACCGACCGGCGGGCTGGACGTCTCGGTGCAGGCGCGCCTGCTCGACCTGCTGCGCGGTCTGGTCGACCGCTTCCATCTGTCGGCGGTGCTGGTCACGCACGATCTCGGCGTCGCGCGGCTTCTGACGCATCGCCTGATGGTGATGCAGGGCGGCCAGGTGGTCGAAGAGGGCCTCACCGATCAGGTGCTGGACGATCCGCAGCACGCCTACACGCAGATGCTCGTCGCCTCGATCCTGCCGGTCTGACATTGGGTATCGACACCATGACGCCTGTCCTGAGCGTTCGCGCTCTCAACAAGTCCTTCGTCATGCACGCGCAGGGGGATCTGTCCCTGCCGGTGCTGCGCGACGTCTCGCTCGACGTGGCGCCGGGCGAATGCCTGGCCCTGGTCGGCCCCTCGGGTGCCGGCAAGAGCACGCTGCTGCGCTCGCTCTACGGCAACTATCGCCCGCAGACCGGCTCCATCCGCGTGCAGCACCGGGCCGACTGGATCGAGCTGGTCGATGCCGAGCCGCGCGTGACGCTCGATGTCCGCCGCCACACGATCGGCTTCGTCAGCCAGTTCCTGCGCGTCATTCCGCGCGTGGCGACGGTCGATGTCGTCGCCGAGCCGATGCTGCGGCTGGGCGCGACGCTCGAGGACGCGCGCCGGCGGGCCGAGTTCCTGCTTAGCGTCCTTGGCATTCCCGAACGCCTGTGGTCGCTGCCGCCGGCGACCTTCTCCGGCGGCGAGCAGCAGCGGGTCAACATCGCCCGCTCCCTCATCGCCGAATATCCCATCCTCCTCCTCGACGAACCGACGGCGTCCCTCGACGTCGCGAACCGTGACGGCGTGATCGAGCTCATCCGCGCGCGCCGCGATGCCGGCGCCGCCATCGTCGGCATCTTCCACGACGTGACGGTGCGCGAGGCGCTCGCCACCCGCCTGCACACGGTCGAGCCCGCCGGAGCACCCGCATGAGCACCGACACTGTCTTTACCAACGGCCGCATCGTCACGGCCGACCGCGAATTCGACGGCACGGTGGTGGTCCGCGACGGCAGCATCGTAGACATCGGCGAAGGCCGCTCGCAGCTGGGCGGCGCCATCGACCTCGAGGGCGACTACTTGCTGCCGGGCTTCGTCGAGCTGCACACCGACAATCTCGAGAAGCACTTCGCGCCGCGACCGGGAGTGAAGTGGCCAAGCATTCCGGCGCTGATGGCGCACGACACGCAGATCACCGCGGCCGGCATCACGACCGTATTCGATTCCCTGGCCTTGGGCGACGTGCGCGGCGAGACGGACCGCGTGCGCAACCGCGAGAACATGATCGAGGCGATCCGCGAGGCGGTGAACCGCGGTCTTGCGCGGGCCGATCATCGCCTGCACCTGCGCTGCGAGATCGTCGCCGACGATGCCGTCGATGCCGTCGATCGCTGGATCGACCTGCCGCTGGTCGGACTGATCTCGATCAACGACCACACGCCGGGGCAGCGCCAGTTCATCGATCCCGAGAAGCTGCGCCTCTATCACACCAAGAAGTACGGCATGACGAACGAGGAGTTCGAGATCTTCCGTGCCGAGTCGCTGGCGCTGCATGCCAGGAACGCCGTGCGCCATCGCAACGAGATCGTGTCGCGCGCCCAGGCGCGCGCGCTGCCCATCGCCAGCCATGACGACGCGACCGTCGAGCATGTGCGCGAGGCCGTCCAGAACGGCATGAGCATCGCCGAGTTCCCGACCACGCAGGAAGCGGCCCAGGCTTCGCGCGAGGCCGGACTGGCCGTCCTGGTCGGTGCGCCCAACCTCGTGCTGGGCGGCTCGCATTCCGGCAACATCGCCGCGATCGACGTCGTCCGCGCAGGCCAGGCCGATATCCTGTCCTCCGACTATGTCCCCGCCAGCCTCATGGAAGGCGTCTTCAAGCTGCCCGAAGCCGCGGGGATCACCCTGCCCGAGGCGGTGAAGCTCGCCTCCCTCAATCCGGCGCGCGCCGTCAGCCTCGACGATCGCGGCGAGATCGCGCCCGGCCGCCGGGCCGATCTGGTCCGCATGCGCGTGCTGGGCGGCTCGCCGGTCGTGCGCTCGGTCTGGCGCGGGGGCGAGCGCGTCCTGTGACGACACGGATCTGATCATGCCGTCCGAGCGGCAGAGCCCGCTGGTCTATGTCATGGGACCGTCCGGGGCCGGCAAGGATTCCGTCCTCGGCCGGGCGCGCGCCCTGCTGGCTGCGGACGCGCCGGTTGTCTTCGCCCATCGCTACATCACGCGGCCAGCCGAGGCCGGCGGCGAGAACCACATCGCCCTGAGTCACGCCGAATTCGCGATGCGGCGCAGCCACGGCCTGTTCGCTTTTCATTGGCGGGCCCACGGCAACGATTATGGCATCGGGCGCGAGATCCATGCCTGGCGTCGAGCCGGGCTCACGGTGGTCGTGTCCGGATCGCGCGAGCACTTCCAGAAGGTGGAAGGCGTCGACGACGACACCTATCCGGTGCTCATCACCGCCCCGGCCGAAACGCTCGCGGAGCGCCTGGCGACGCGCGGGCGGGAGGACGAGACCGCGGCCCGGGCGCGCCTGGATCGCAGCGCTGCCTACGAGGTGAACGATCCGCGGCTGGTGACGATCACGAATGTCGGTGCCCTCGACACCGCCGCCCACGCCTTCGTCAACTTGCTCGCCACGCTTCAGCACTCACCCGCCGTCCGCCGCCGAGCCTGAACCGCGCCAGCACCGTGAACGGCCGCTCGGCGCTGCTCTGGCGGAACACGCAGAGATCGTGGACCCGCAACGGCTGCTGGGCATAGGCGGCGAAGCGCTGCCCCAGCAGTGTCTGCACGGCGTCGCGCTCGGCCTGGTCGGCGATGCGGCCCGTGAGCGTGAGATGGAACCGCCACTCCTCGAGGACATAGGGATAGCCCCACCGCATAAGGAGCTGTTCCTGGCGCGGCGACAGGCCCGAAGCGCGGCGGCGCGCCAGCTCGGCTTCCCCGGCGGGCCGGCGGAACTCGTCGAACTCCACGACGCAGCGGTCGGCGAGGTCATGCAGTTCCGACGAGCGGGCCTCCGGCACCAGCGCGAAGAATCCCGACAGGCTCGCCAGCACCATGGACGGCACCGTGATCGGCTTCAGGGCGGCGGCGAACGCACCGACGGCGGTCAGGAAGTCGGTCTCGGAAGCGCCGTCCACCAGCGCCATCGGCGGCTTCAGCGTACCGTGAAAGCCATAGCGCCGCGGCTCCGCGGTGATCTCGGCCAGCCGGTCGCCGCTGAAGCCGGACGCTAGCGCAAGACGGCGGGCCCAGCCGCCATCCGGGTTCCAGCCGAGCCACTGGCTCGCCGTCGTCGCGAGGCCTTCCTCGGGACGCGGCGCATAGTAGAGCGCATAGCGAGCCCGGCCCTCGCTCACGCCGTACGTCCCCGCCGGCCGATCAGCGCGAACCGCAACTGGTTGGAGACGAGGTCGATGGCCGCGACCGTGACCAGGATCATGAGGATGATGAAGGAGACCTGCTGGAGTTCGAGCGTGCGGATGGCCTCGGAGAGATGGAGGCCGATGCCGCCCGCCCCGACGATGCCGATGATCGTGGCCGAGCGGGTGTTCGATTCGAAGAAGTACAGGACCTGGCTCGCGAGCACCGGAAAGACCTCGGGCAGGATGCCGAAGCGCACGGCCAGCAGCCGGCCGCCGCCGGAAGCGACGATGCCTTCCACGGGCCTGCGGTCGGCCGCCTCGATCGCCTCGGAGAAGAGCTTGCCGAAGCTGCCGATATCCGACGTCATGATGGCGAGCACGCCGGCGAAGGGCCCGAGGCCGACAACGTTGATCCAGATCAGCGCCCAGACGAGGATGTCGACGCTGCGGATCGTATCCAGCGACCGGCGCGTCAGGAAGTTCACGACGCGGGCCGCCGTGACATTCTTGGCGGCCAGCAACCCGAGCGGCAGCGCCAGCACGGCCGCGGACAGCGTGCCGAGCAGGGCAATGGCCACGGTCTCGATCAGGGACGAAGCATAGAGACCGGCATGCTCCCAGCTGCCGGGATCGGGCGGCAGCATCAGGAGCGCGACGTCGCCAAGCTTGGCGAGGCCGGTGATGAGCTTGCCGCTGAAGAAGCCGAGCTGGGCCATGCCTGCGACGAGCAGCAGGAAGGCCGCGGCCGCAAAGGCAATGGCCTTCTGCCGGTCACGGCCGAAGCCTGCGAACTGCTGCGGATGGCGCGCGCGCAGCGCGGCAAGATCGATCCCGGGACGCGACGCCATCAGTGCTTCTCCACGAGGCCGATCAGGCGATGACGCGCGAAGCTCGTCAGCGTGTCGATCAGGGAGACGGTGAGGATGATCAGCACCAGCATGGCCGAGACGTCAGCGTAGTAGAACTTCCGGATCGCCTCGAGAAGATCCATGCCGATGCCGCCTGCCCCGACGAAGCCGATGACGGTCGCCTCGCGCACGTTGATCTCGAAGCGCAGCAGGGTGTAGCTCACGAGCCCGGGCAGGACCTGTGGCAGGGCGCCGAAGCGCATGGCGACGTGCCAGGGCGCGCCGGTGGAAGTCACGCCCTCGACCGGCTTCATGTCGATGTTCTCGACCACTTCGGCGAACAGCTTGCAGAGAGAGCCCAGACTGTGGATCGCCAGCGCCAGGACGCCCGGCACCGGGCCGAGGCCGAAGGCAATCACGAACATCAGGGCGAAGACGAGCTGCGGCACGGTGCGGCAGAGCTCGCAGAAGCGGCGCACCGCCACCCTGAGCCAGCGGCCGGGCGCCACGTTCGCCGCCGCCAGGAAGCAGAGGAAGAAGGCCCCGATGGCCCCCAGCAGGGTGCCGACATAGGCCATCAGCAGCGTCTCGCCGAGGAGACGAAGCCAGCGCCACAGCCCCCAGTACCATTCGACCGGGTCCGTCCAGACGGCGGCACCGCTGTCGAGGTGGAGCAGGCGATCGATGTAGCTGGTGAAGTTGCCGATCTTGCTGAACAGCAGGACCGGCGATACCTCGGCCGGGATCGTGGAAAGCCCGACCGCGATCAGCGTCGCGGCGAATATCAGAAGCGTATGCCAGCGGCGCGTACGGACGGACGCATCGTAGGCCGCGAGCAGCGGCCTCAGTTGCGCCTCCGGGAGCTGGACGAGCGGCGATGACACGACGGCCAGCTCCGTTCAGACGGCTTCGATCAGCTCTTCTGCTTGCGCAGCGAGTCGATGAACTTGATCAGCTCGACGACGGTCTCGTAGTACTTGGCGTCGACGGCCTTGAACTCGCGATCCTTGCCGTCGGAGAGCTTGTCGAAGGCGGCCTTGGCCTTGGTCGGGGCGTCCTGGAAAGCCTTCCAGATCGCGGCCTTGGCATCGGGTGGCAGGTCGGAAAGATAGGCGTAGGGCGAGTTGGGGATCAGGTCCGACTTGGAGAGGATGCGGAAGTCTTCCTTCTTGACCAGGCCCTTCTTGACCATGCGCGTGAGGTTGGAGTCGTCCTCCGAGTTCCACCAGTTGGCCGCGATGTCGACCGTCTTCTGCTGGAGCGCGATCACCGCGTTCTCATGGCTGCCGGTGTAGGTGACGTGCGCAAAGTAGGACTCCGGCACGATGTGGTGCTTGTTGAGGATGAAGCGCGGCACGTTGTTGCCGGACGTCGAGTTGGGATCGACGAGGCCGAGGTTCTTGCCCTTCAGGTCCTCGATCGTCTTGTAGGGGCTGTCGGCGCGGACATAGAAGACC
>JAFEFG010000119.1 GCA_018240685.1 Pseudomonadota bacterium
AGAGACAGCGGCGGAGCTGACCGCGCGACAACGATCCCGGCACGAACGGCTTGCAGACTGAACGTTAATTCACTAGTGAGTGAATGTAAGGAAGTCGATCGTGGGAGGATCGGCTCGGTGCATACCGGCAACGGCCAATGACGCGACAAAGGCCATCGGTTCCGCCCTGCCCTCAGTCACGACAGGCGTCCTCGGATTCAATCGGGAGGAACCAGTGGCGAAAGCATTCGTTTTGGGCGCCGTCATGCTGTGCGGCCTGGGGGCAGGCATCGCCCCGGCGCTGGCCGAGGACACGATCAAGATCGGCTACGTCGATCCGCTGTCGGGCGGCGGCGCGAGCATCGGCCAGATCGGCCTCAACCAGCTCAAGTTCATCGCCGACGACGTCAACGGCAAGGGCGGCGTGCTCGGCAGGAAGATCGAGATCATCGGCTACGACAACAAGCTCAGCCCTCAGGTCACGCTGGTGCAGGTGCAGAAGGCGATCGACGAGGGCGTGCAGATCATCGTCCAGGGCAACGGCTCGTCGGTCGGCGCCGCGGTCGAGAACTTCGTCACCAAGTACAACGAGCGCAATCCGGGCAAGGCCGTGGTCTACCTGAACTACGCCGCCATCGACCCGTCGATGACCAACCAGAACTGCAGCTACTGGCACTTCGCCTGGGACGCCAACGTCGACATCAAGCTGGAAGCGCTCACCAACTTCATGAAGACGAAGAAGGACATCAAGAAGGTCTACCTGATCGACCAGGACTACTCGTTCGGCCACTCGGTCGCCGACACCACCGTGAGCATGCTCAAGCAGAAGCGGCCCGACATCCAGATCGTCGGCAACGAGTTCCATCCGCTGGTCAAGGTCACCGACTTCTCGCCCTACATCGCCAAGATCAAGGCATCGGGCGCCGACACCGTCGTCACCGGCAACTGGGGCCAGGATCTGGCGCTGCTGGTCAAGGCGGCGGGCGACGCCGGTCTGAAGGTCAACTGGTACACCTTCTATGCCGGCGGCTCGGGCGGCCCGACGGCGATCAAGCAGGCCAACCTGCCCGATCAGGTCTACCAGCTCACCGAAGGCTTCAACAACCTGCCCTACAAGCCGGCGCAGGAAGTGGTTCGCGCCTACATTGCCCGCTACAAGTCGGAGCCGATCTACTATCCGCGCCTCTTCAACCTGACCGGCATGGTGTTCGAGGCGATGAAGGAGGCGAAGTCGGCCGATCCGGCGAAGTTCGCGCCCAAGCTCGAGGGCATGAAGTACGCCACCTTCGCCAGCGGCCAGGAAGGCTACATGCGCAAGGACGATCACCAGTTCTTCCAGCCGCTCTACATGTCGGTGTTCGGCGCGCTCGATGCGGCGTCGCAGCCCTTCGACGAAGAGAGCACCGGCTGGGGCTGGAAGATGGCGGCGGAGATCCCGACCAAGGACACGGTCTATCCCACCACCTGCAAGATGAAGCGCCCGCACTGACGGCGATCGCGGCGCCGTTCCCCGCGGACGGCGCCGCCTCTTCTCCAGGAATCGCAGGATCGTGATCGAGATCGTCCTCATATCGACCCTCAACGGGGTCCTCTACGGCATGCTGCTCTTCCTGATGGCGAGCGGCCTGACGATCATCTTCAGCATGATGGGCGTGCTGAACTTCGCCCATGCCAGCTTCTACATGCTGGGCGCCTTCTTCGGCTTCGAGATCAGCCGCCGCATCGGCTTCTGGCCCGGCCTCGTGCTGGCGCCGCTGCTGGTCGGGCTGATCGGCGTCGCGGTCGAGCGCTACGGCCTGCGCCGCGTGCACCGCCACGGCCACGTCGCCGAGCTGCTGTTCACCTTCGGCCTCACCTTCGTGATCCAGGAGGCGGTGGAGATGGTGTGGGGCAAGCTGCCGGTCGACTACCGCGTGCCGCCCTCGCTCGACTTCCCCGCCTTCACGGTCTTCGCCACCAACTACCCGGCCTTCAAGCTGTTCGAGCTGCTGACCGCGCTCGCCATCTTCGCCGCACTGCTGGTGGTGGTGACGCGCACGCGCATCGGTCTGGTCGTCCAGGCCGCGCTGACCCATCCCGCCATGGTCGCCATGCTCGGCCACAACGTCGACCGCATCTTCATGCTGGTGTTCGGCGTCGGCGCCGCCCTCGCCGCCGTCGCCGGCGTGATCGCCGGCCCGGCGCTGGTGACGCAGTCGAACATGGCGGCGCTGCTCGGCCCGATCCTGTTCGTCGTGGTCGTGATCGGCGGCCTCGGCTCGTTGCCCGGCGCCTTCTTCGCCTCGCTGCTGATCGGCCTGGTCCAGACCTTCGCCGTCGCCTCCAACGCCTCGCTGGCCGACCTCCTCGGTCCGCTGGCCTCGGGCGCCGGCTCCTCCTTCCTGCGCGACATCTGGAACGTCACCGTGGCGCAGGTGGCGCCGATCATCCCCTACCTGCTGCTGGTGCTGATCCTGATCTTCCGCCCGCGCGGCCTGATGGGACAGCGCGAATCATGAGTGAGCGTACCGGCGCGGCACCCGCTTCCGCGGTGCCGCCTCTTCCGACCGGCCGCGGCGCCGGCTTCATGGCCACCTTCGGTCCCTGGATCGCGGCGGCCGTCGTGCTGGCGGTCCTGCCGCAGGTCCTCAGCTCCGGGCTGGCGCTCAGCACGCTCAGCCTGATGGGCATGATGATCATCTTCGCCCTCTCCTACAACATGCTGCTCGGCCAGACCGGCCTGCTGTCGTTCGGCCATGCGGTGTTCTTCGGCCTGGGCGGCTTCCTCACCGTGCACGCGATGAACGCGTTCGCCGCCGACGGGCCGCCGCTGCCGCTGATCGCCCTGCCGCTAGTGGGCGCTGCCGCCGGCCTGTTCTTCGGCATCGTCTTCGGCGCCGTGTCGACGCGTCGCGCCGGCACCACCTTCGCCATGATCACGCTCGGCATCGGCGAGCTGGTGTCGTCGAGCGCCCTGATCCTGCGGCACTTCTTCGGCGGCGAGGAAGGCGTCAGCACCGACCGCACCGGCCTGGCGCCGTTCCTCGGCCTCACCTTCGGGTCGCAGCTCCAGGTCTACTACCTGATCGCCGCCTGGTGCTTCGTCTCGGTGGCGGCGATGTATGCCCTCACCCGCACGCCGTTCGGCCGCATCTGCAACGCCGTGCGCGACAACCCGCACCGCGTCGCCTTCATCGGCTACGATCCGCAGCGGGTCCGCTTCCTTTCCTTCAGCCTGTCCGGCCTGTTCGCCGGCATCGCCGGCGCACTGGCGGCCATCAACTTCGAGATCATGAATGCGGGCCAGCTCGGCGCGACGCAGTCGGGCACCGTCATCCTGATGGCCTTCATCGGCGGCATCGGCTCCTTCGGCGGCCCCATCATCGGCGCCATCCTGGTCACCTACCTGCAGGTGGCGCTGAGCGACATCACCGATGCCTGGCAGCTCTATTTCGGCCTGCTGTTCATCGCCATGGTGATGTTCGCGCCGGACGGCATCGCCGGCCTGCTGGCGCGCCAGCAGCCGCTGCTGCGCGGCCGCCAGCTCCATCGCGTGCTGCCGGCCTATGCGCTCGCCCTCGTGCCCGGCCTCGCGGCCGTGGCCGGCCTCAGCCTCGCGGTGGAGATGACCAACCGGCTGACCGTCCATGCCGGCGACGGGCCGGCGATGAGCTTCCTCCATGTGCCGCTGCGGGCCGACGCGCCCGTGCCGTGGCTGGTCGCCGTGGTGCTGTTCGCCGGCGGCGGCTGGCTGTTCCTGCGCGCGGGAGGGGTGGCGCGGCAGGCCTATGACGAGGCGCTGGCCATCGTGCAGGGGCGAGGCAACGCATCATGACACCGGCGCTCGAGATCACCGACCTGCGCAAGAGCTTCGGCGCCATGGAGATCATCCGCGGCGTCACCCTCTCCATCCCCGCCGGCGAGCGGCATGCCGTGATCGGCCCCAACGGCGCCGGCAAGTCCACTCTCTTCCACCTGATCAGCGGCCACTACCGGCCGAGCGCCGGCACCATCCGGCTGCGCGGCGAGGCCATCTCCGGCATGGCGCCGCATCTCATCAACCGGCGCGGCCTGTCGCGCAGCTTCCAGATCACCAACATCTTCCCGCGGCTCAGCGTGTGGGAGAACGTGCGCTGCGCCACGCTGTGGGCGATGGGCTACCGCTATGCGTTCTGGCGCAACATCGAGCGCCTGGCCGATGCCCGCCAGCGCACCGAGGAGATCCTGACCGAGATCAACCTGCTCGACCGCTGGCACGTGCCGGCCGGCGTGTTGAGCTATGCCGAGCAGCGCGCGCTGGAGATCGGCCTCAGCATCGCCGGCAATGCCGAGGTGCTGCTGCTCGACGAGCCGACCGCCGGCATGAGCCGCGCCGAGACCGAGCGCGTCGTGGCGCTGATCCGCCGCGTCAGCGAGAAGCGGACGCTGCTGATGATCGAGCACGACATGGGCGTGGTGTTCGACCTCGCCGACCGCATCTCGGTACTGGTCTATGGCGAGATCCTGGCCTCCGACACGCCGGAGCGGGTCAAGGCCAACCCGGCCGTGCAGCAGGCCTATCTCGGCCTGGAGGCAAGCTGATGCTGAACGTGCGCGACCTTCACGCCTACTACGGCAAGAGTCACATCCTGCAGGGCGTGAACTTCCATGTCGGCGCCAACGAGATCGTCAGCATCCTCGGCCGCAACGGCGTCGGCCGCTCGACCACGCTCAAGGCGATCATGGGCGACCCCGCGCCGCGCGGCGAGATCGTCTTCAAGGGGCGGCCGGTCGCCGGCCTGAAGCCGCACGAGATCGCCCGCCTCGGCATCGGCTACGTGCCCGAGGAGCGCGCGATCTTCCCCGCCCTCACGGTGGAACAGAACCTGCTGCTCGGCCTCAAGCCCGGCCAGAAGGCGTCGCGCTGGAGCGTCGAGGAGACCTGGCGCCTGTTCCCGCAGCTGCGCGAGCGCGCCAACGCGCCCGGCGGTGCCCTGTCGGGCGGCGAACAGCAGATGCTCACCATCTGCCGCACCCTGATGGGCGCCCCCGACCTCATCATGATCGACGAGCCGACCGAAGGCCTGTCGCCGCAGATGGTCGAGCGCATCGGCGACCTGCTGCAGGAGATCGCCCGGCGCGGCATCTCGATCGTGCTGGTCGAGCAGCGCCTCGTCATCGCCCTGCGCATCTCCCATCGCGTCTATGTGATGGGCCATGGCCACATCGTCTTCGAGGGCACGCCCGCCGACCTGATGGCCAACGCCGAGGTGCGGCGGGAGTGGCTGGAGGTCTGACCGGCCGACCGGCGCTCTGCCGGCACCGGCTCAGCCTCGCTCACCGGATCGGCCCTTTCACCGGATCGGTTCGTCGGTGGCGATGTCGAAGCCTTCCGTCCAGTCGTCCTTGTCGAGCGTGCGTTCGACGATGCACCAGCGTTCGGGATAATCCCGGAACCCCGGCATGTCGCGCAGGCGGCGGATCGCCTCGCGTGCACGCTCGGCCGTCGAATAGAGGCCGATGGTCTTCCGGCCCTGATAGCCGTCGTCCTGCTTCTCCTCGAGATGGTCGAGGAAATAGACCGTCGTCATTGTGCATCCTCATAAAAGCCGGAGCGCATCGTTACAAAGCCGTCGGTCCAGGCGCTGTCCTTGTCGAGGTCCATTTGCGAAACAAACCATCGCTCGGGAAATTCGCGAAAGCCCGGCTTGTCGCGCAATCGTTCGATCGCCTGCTCGGCATGCCTTTCCGTTGAATAGACACCGATGATCTTTTCATGGTCGTTGTTGTCATAGGTTTCTTGATCGTAGTGGTGGACGATATAAAGGGTTGTCATCGAACTCTCCGCTTCGGCCGGTTATATCGATTGTGTAAATTCTCGTTAAGCAACCTTCAGTTGCTATCCCTCGGCTGCTGCTCCCGGGAGAGACACTACCTTGTCGCTTCCAGGAAAGCCGAACGGACCATCATCGAGCGGCAGAACCTCCTTCGGAGTACGGAAATGTCGCCCATAGTGCTTCTGTAGTTTCTGAAAATCGCCTCGCTGGGTCTTCTTGCTCCAATTGCCTTTGCCGTAGTGCTTGTTCATTGCCCGTGTCGCCGTCTCCGCAGGTGTTTCATCGATATAGGGGCGGATTCCCTCCTCTCGCGCCCAACTCGGAATATCTTTCGCCCCTTCTTTGCCGCTCTGATTTGGAACTGGCTCCTTGAAGCGCCGGATCGCGCCGGGTCCTTCATTGGGAAGCCGTGTGCCCGGCCCGCGCGGGATTTCCGGAACGACGGGAGGCTTTGCCAGGAACGGCAGGATCGATTGCGCCAGCCGGATTCGATCGTCGCCGTTCCGGTCACCACCGGCTCCTTCATCGGCCGTTCCCGCCAGGGCATTCCGCGCCAATACGGCATCGACCTCCCGTTTCTGGTCTGGATCGAGCCGGGTCCAGATCGCAAGAGGCGGCCGGGCGATCTGGGGACCGCCATCGGAAGTTGACCGGTCGAGCCACCGGCTCACGTCGCGCACGAGGTCCAGGCCTGCCTTCAGGGCGTCCCGCTTTCTCTGGCCGAACGCGACGTCGATCAGGTGCTGGTTGGTCGCGCGCTGA
Organism: Pseudomonadota bacterium; assembly: GCA_018240685.1. Lineage (GTDB taxonomy): Bacteria > Pseudomonadota > Alphaproteobacteria > Reyranellales > Reyranellaceae > Reyranella. Next base: position 6,537 of record JAFEFG010000119.1, read on the forward strand.
CTTCCGTCGTCCGGCCAGTCGATCGCGTTGCGGTCGATTGCCGCGCGATGCGCCGCGTCGAGTTCGTTCAGGTCCTGCGGATGCGACGGAAGGAGATCGCCGACATAGTCGATACCCACCCCATACTGCCGCGCGCCATCGATCATGGGGACGAGAATGTCGAGGTCGGCCGCCTCAAGCCGGTCCTCGCCGCGCTCGTAGAGGGCGATGGCGGGCTTGAGGTCCATCCTGCCGAGCGCCGCTTCAATGGCCTGGCGCCAGATCGAGGAGCGGGCCTTCGACAGCGCGGAGGCTGCCTCGTCGGAGCCGTCGCGCAGCCCCGACATCCGGGCGTGTTCCGACGCCGCACTCTCGCTCGCCCGGTCATAGGCGTCGATCGCCCCCGGATCGGCGTAGTCCAGCGCCGCCTGCTGGCGAAGCTGATCGAGCCGCGCGGCGGCCGTCGCCGCCCGCCATGCCCGCATCTGCCGGCCGACGTGATCGCCGACGGTCGCATGCTCGACCATCCGATGGTCGTCCAGTGCCTGGGAGAGCAGATCCCTTTGAGCGGCATTCGCCGCCTGGCCGAAGATCTCCTGCCGCGCCGCGTCAAGTCTGGCGATGGCCGCATCGGCGCCCAGCAGGGCATCGCGGCCGCTTGTGTTCAGATAGGCGTCGGGGCCGGTGGAGAGGATGTCGCGCTGGCGGTCGAGGAACTGGTTCTGCAGTTCCGAGGCTCGTGTCAGGTTCAGCGTCGCGGCCTGCTGGCGCGACTCCGGATCGAGTTGCTCGCCCGGCTGCAGCCAGTTGAACGCGAGGCGCGCGCCGAAGGCTTCGTCGGGGATGTTGAGGTCGCGCGGCTGCGGGGCTGGCGGCGGCAGATCTTCAGGGGGCGTCGGGGGGATCAGGTATCGTGCCATGCGGCCACGTTAAGGCCGCGCCCCTTCGAACCCCTATTATGGTCCTTACCGAACCGATCGGTTCACCGGCGCGACACGCGCCAATCTGAATCAAACGCGGCGGCCTCTACGCCGCTCCGTCCTGCGCGGCGTAGATCACCTCTTCCCGGTTGAGCCACAGCGGCGAGTTCGGCAGGTCGATGAACTTCGCTTCGTCCTCCAGCAGCAGGCGGCCGGCGGCGCGCCCCTCGGCATCGCGGCCGGCAGCACGGAAGCTTTCCGCATCGGTCCACCACAGCTCGGCGATGCCGTCGAACGGCTCGGGTGCACCGCGCACGCGCGCCATGCCGGCAGCGAGATCGGTATCGAGGCGATGGAGCTGGACGTAGCGCACCATGCGCAGCGCCGGCTGCAGGCGGCGCACCAGCGGGCCGTGCCGGTTGAGCCAGTAGTCCTGGAACTGCGCCAGCGTCAGGCTGGGCAGGCGGCGCAGGCAGAAGGTGAGCTTGAGCATGGCGGTCCTCCGATGCCGCCATGATAGGCCATCGGCGCCTTGCCACGACCCTCGGCGCGAGACGGCGAACGGTCGGATCGAGGAGGCCGCGGGGTCACGGCCGGAATCCGCGAATCGAACCGTCCGGGCGTATCCTCGTTTCCATGCGTTCCTCTTCTCCGACGCGGGCCCGTTCCTTTTTATTTCCCTTTTTAAAAACGTTACCGCGAAGTAACCACGCAACATCCTCGGATTTTTCCCGAGTGTCCGGGACGGCCCCGTACATGCCCGCTATAAGCGCCGCCGCATGATCCCCGACTCCCTTCCCGTCGACGAAGCGCTGCCACGGCTCAAGCAGGTGCTGGCCGCGCACAACGCCGCCGTCCTGGTGGCGCCGCCCGGCGCCGGCAAGACCACGCGCGTGCCGCTGGCGCTGCTCGATGCGCCGTGGCTGGGCGGCGGCAAGATCGTCATGCAGGAGCCCCGGCGGCTCGCCGCGCGGGCGGCGGCGCGGCGGATGGCGGCGACGCTGGGCGAAGCCGTGGGCGAGACGGTCGGCTATCGCGTGCGGCTGGATACGAAAGTGGGGCCGCGCACCCGCATCGAGGTCGTCACCGACGGCCTGTTCCTGCGGATGCTGCAGGACGATCCCGCGCTCGAGGGCATCGGCTGCGTGATCTTCGACGAGCTGCACGAGCGCGGGCTGGAGACCGACCTGTCCTTCGCGCTGGTGCGCGAGTCGCAGATGGCGCTGCGCGAGGACCTGCGCGTCATCGCCATGTCGGCGACGCTCGATCCCGGTCCGGTGTCGGAGCGGCTGGGCGGCGCGCCGCTGGTCGAGTCGGCCGGCCGCATGTTCCCGGTGGAAACGCGCTATCTCGATCGCGAGGCTTCCGGCGGGATCGGCGGCCGCATCGAGGACACGGTGGCGAGCGCAGTGCGCCGCGCGCTCGGCGAGGAAAGCGGCAGCGTCCTCGTCTTCCTGCCCGGCGTCGGCGAGATCCGCCGCGTCGCCGAACGGCTGGGCACGCTCGGCCCCGGTGTGGATGTGGCACCGCTCTACGGCGATCTCTCGCCGGCCGACCAGGACCGCGCCATCTCGCCGTCGCCGCCCGGGCGACGCAAGGTCGTGCTCGCGACCTCGATCGCCGAGACGAGCCTCACCATCGAAGGCGTGCGCATCGTGATCGATGCCGGCCAGATGCGCCTGCCGCGCTTCTCGCCGCGGTCCGGCATGACGCGGCTGGAGACGGTGCGCGTCAGCCAGGCCTCGGCCGACCAGCGGCGCGGCCGCGCCGGCCGTCTCGAACCGGGCGTCTGCTATCGCCTGTGGCCCGAGGAGATGCAGCGCGGCCTGCAGCCCTTCACGCCGCCCGAGATCCTCGATGCCGACCTCGCGCCGCTGGCGCTGGAGCTGGCGGCGTGGGGCGTCAGCGATGCCGCCACCCTGCCGTGGCTGACGCCGCCGCCTGCCGCGTCGCTGGCGACGGCGCGCGCGCTGCTGCTCGATCTCGGCGCCCTCGAGCCGGGTGGCGCCATCACGCCGCATGGTCGCGCCATGGTGCGGCTGGGCCAGCATCCGCGCCTCGCGCATCTGGTGCTGAAGGGTCGCGATCTCGGCCAGGGCCGCGTCGCCGCGCTGCTGGCCGCCATCCTGGGCGAGCGCGACTTCCTGCGCCTGCCGCCCGGCCAGCGCGATGTCGACCTGCGCCATCGTGTCGACATCGCGCTCAACGGCAGCCGGCGCGACGGCGCCCTGCGCCTGATCCTGGAGGCGGCGCGGCGCCTCACGCCGCGCGACGCCGCCAGCGAGACGCCCGACGTCGCGATGACGGGCGCGCTGCTGGCGCTCGCCTATCCCGACCGCATCGGCCGCCGCCGGGCCGGCACGGCCGGCCGCTATCTCCTCTCCGGCGGGCGCGGCGCGGCGCTGCCCGAGGGCGATGCGATGGCCAACGAGGAATTCCTGGTCGTCGCCGACCTCGACGGCTCGACCCAGGATTCGCGCATCTTCCTCGCCGCGCCGATCACATCGGCGGAGATCGAGGAGCTGTACGCCGATCGCATCGTCGCCGAGCAGGTCGTGCAGTGGAGCGCGCGCGACGGCGCCGTGCTGGCGCGCCAGCGCCGCCGCCTCGGATCGCTGCTGCTGGAGGACAAGCCGCTCGCCCGGCCCGATCCCGAGCGGGTGAAGGCGGCGATGCTCGACGGTGTGCGCCAGCTTGGCCTCGGCGCGCTGCCGTGGAGCGACGACCTCACACGGTGGCGCGAGCGCATCGCCTTCCTGCGCACGCTCGACGCGACATGGCCCGACCTCTCCGACGCCACCCTGCTGGCCTCGCTCGACCAGTGGCTGGCGCCGTTCCTCGATGGCGTGTCGCGGCGCGACCATCTCGGCCGCGTCGATCTCTCGTCGGCGCTGCGCGCGCTGGTACCGTGGGAGCGCCAGCGGCAGGTCGATTCGCTCGCCCCCACGCATGTCGAGGTGCCGAGCGGCTCGCGCGTGCCGATCGACTACGGCAATCCCGCCGAGCCGACGCTGTCGGTGCGGCTGCAGGAGATGTTCGGCCTCACCGACACGCCGCGCGTCGGCGGCGGCAGGGTGCCGGTGACGCTGCATCTCCTCTCGCCCGCGCGCCGGCCGGTGCAGGTGACGCGCGATCTCGCGAGCTTCTGGACCAGCGGCTACAAGGCGGTGAAGGCCGAACTCAAGGGCCGCTATCCCAGGCACTACTGGCCCGACGACCCGCTGGTCGCCGAACCCACCGCGCGCGTGCGCCCGCGGCCCAGATGACCTCGCCCCTCCTCCCGGACCACGGGCATCCCGCCCATTCTTCCATCATGCCGCAGCACTGCCACATCGCCCGGCCGAAGTGGTGTGCAGCGCGGGAAGTATGGTACGGCGATTGCCTCGTCGTCCGTCTTTGGAAAGTGGAACCCTGAGCCCATGCCCCTCGACCTGCCCTTCCAGTCCGCCAAGAAGCTCGCCGCCGCGGTGCGAAAGAAGAAGATCGGCTGCCTCGACCTGCTCGACCTCTATCTGAAGCGCGTCGAGGCCCACAATCCGAAGCTCAACGCCATCATCGCCAGCGACATCGAAGGCGCCCGCACGCAGGCCAGGGCGGCCGACGAGGCGCTGGCCAGCGGCGCGAAGCTCGGGCCCCTGCACGGCGTGCCGATGACCATCAAGGAGTCGTTCGACGTCGCCGGCCTGCCCACCACCTGGGGCGACCCGGCCTTCAAGAACAGCATCGCCGAGCGCAACTCGCTGGTGGCGCAGCGCATGATCGATGCCGGCGTGACCCTGTTCGGCAAGACCAACGTGCCGCTGAACCTCGCCGACTGGCAGAGCTACAACGAGATCTACGGCACCACCAACAATCCCTGGGACCTGACGCGCACGCCCGGCGGCTCCTCCGGCGGCTCGGCCGCGGCGCTGGCCGCCGGCCTCACCGGCATCGAGGCCGGCAGCGACATCGGCGCCTCGATCCGCAATCCCGCCCACTACTGCGGCGTGTGGGGCCACAAGCCGACCTGGAACGTGGTCTGCCCCAAGGGCCATACGCTCGCCGGCAACGTCGCCTACGGCGACATCGGCGTGGTGGGGCCGCTCGCGCGCAGCGCCGAGGATCTCGAGATCGCCATGGACATCATGGCGGGACCGGACACGATCGACGGGCGCGGCTGGAAGCTCGCCCTGCCGCGGTCGAAGAAGAAGAAGCTCGGCGAGTTCAAGGTCGCGGTGCTGCTCTCCGATCCCAATGCCGAAGTCGACCAGTCGGTGCAGGACCAGATCCAGAAGCTCGCCGACTTCCTCGCCAAGGCGGGTGCGGTCGTGAGCGACACGGCGCGGCCCGGCTTCGACACCGCCGAACTCAACGACGTCTACATCCGCCTCCTGCGCGCGGCGACCTCGGCCCGCATGTCGGATGCCGTCTACCGGCAGGCCGTCTCCGACGCCGCGACGCTGCCGGCGGACGACATGAGCTACTTCGCCCAGATGCAGCGCGGCAACTCGCTGCCGCATCGCACCTGGCTCCAGCTCAACGAGAAGCGCCACCGCATGCGGCTGGCCTGGGACGCCTTCTTCCAGGACTACGACCTGATGCTGTGCCCGGTCGCGGTGTCGGCCGCCTTCCCGCACGATCAGGCGGGGCTGCGCCACAACCGCACCATCACCGTGAACAACAAGCAGGTGCCGGTGGTCGACCAGATCTTCTGGGCCGGCTATTCCGGCGTCACCTGGCTGCCGTCGACCGTGGCGCCTATCGGCGAGAGCCCGGACGGGCTGCCGATCGGCGTGCAGATCATCGGCCCGCAATATGGCGACTATTCCACCATCGCCTTCGCCAAGCTGCTGGAGAAGCAGTATCGCGGCTTCGTGCCGCCGCCGGCCTACCGCTGAACCGCGCCACCGAGACCCGAGAGACGACCATGACCGAGAAGATCGACCTCAAGAACCACATCCGCTCGATCCCCGACTTCCCCAAGCCGGGCATCCTCTTCTACGACATCTCGACCCTGCTGGCGCATGCCAAGGCCTGGCATGAGACGATCGAGCAGATGGCGGCGGCGCTCAGGCCACACAAGCCCGACATGCTGGCCGGGATCGAATCGCGCGGCTTCCTGCTGGCGGCGCCGCTGGCGCTGGCGCTCGGCACCGGCTTCGTGATGCTGCGCAAGAAGGGCAAGCTGCCCGGCATCACGGTGCGCCACACCTACGCGCTCGAATACGGCACCGACACGATCGAGATCCAGAGCGACGCCGTCGAGGCGGGCAAGCGCGTGGTGCTGGTCGACGACCTGCTGGCGACCGGCGGCACCATGGCGGCGGCGGTCACCCTGCTGCAGCAGGTCGGCGCGGTCGTGCCGGCGGCGGCCTGCGTCATCGAGCTGACCTTCCTCGAAGGCCGCAAGCGCCTGCCGGTGCCGGTCGAGGCGCTGCTGCAGTACGACAGCTAGGCCGGCGCCAGGTCCTTCTTCATGGTCTGCGCCTTCATGTGCTTCGACAGGTAGAAATCGCCGAAGCGCACGGGCGGATACTTCTCCCCTTCGCCTGCGCCGTAGAAGCCGCTGATGCAGCGGATCTCGGCGTCGACGTTGGGGTTGTGGAAGAAGGGGATGCTGAGCCGGCCGATGCCGGCGAATTCCCGCGGCGGATTGCCGACGCGGTGCAGGTTCGAGATCCAGCGGTCGTTGGTCCACCGCATCATCAGGTCGCCGACATTGCAGACGAAGGCGTCGGGCCGCGGATGCACGTCGACCCAGCCGCCATGGCGCAGCTTGACCTGCAGCCCGCCCGGCACGTCATCGCCCTTCAGGATCGTGAGCGTGCCGTAGTCGGTGTGCTCGCCGGCGCGGAGCTGGCCGGCGGCGGGTGCCTCGGGCTGCGGCGGATAGTAAACGGCGCGCAGCGTGCTGGTCGCATGGTCGACCTTGTCGTCGAAGAAATGATCGTCGAGGCCAAGCGCGCGGGCGAACAGGCGCAGCACGCGGACGGCGAGCGCATCCATCTCGCGATAGTAGGCCTCGAAGGCGGCCCGCAGCCGCGGCCGGCCCTCGGGCCAGGAGTTGGGATAGAAGAACGACATCTCGGCCGGCGTGCCGGCCACCGAGGGCGGCGCCGGCTCGACCGGGCCCATGGCGAAGCTCTCCTGCAGGTCGGGCGGCGTCTCCTTGCCCAACGAGAAGGCCAGCCCGCGGCTGCCGACATGGCTGTAGCCGCGGCTGATCCGGTGCGGCGGCTGCGGCGTGCGCAGCTTCTCCTCGAGCGGCCGAGCGAAGAAGAGCATCGCCTCCTCGCGCAGCGCCTCGACCACGGCCTCGGGCACGCCGTGGCCGACGATCGAGAAGAAGCCGACTTCCTCGCAGGCGCGGCGGATCTCGGCGGCGACCTTGTCGCGCCCGGCCTCGCCACCCTCGACGGAGGGAAGCAGGTCAATCGCCGGAACCTCGGTCAGTTCACTCTGGCCAGACATGGCACTCTCCCTCCCGTCTCACACGCGTTCCGGGCGCGACAGCCCGAGAAGGTCGCGCAGCGTCTCGCCCTCGTAGTCGGCGCGGAACAGGCCGCGCTCCTGCAGGATCGGCACCACGAGATCGACGAAGTCCTCGAAGCCCTCGTGGAAGTACGGCGGCATGACGTTGAAGCCGTCGGCGGCGCGCTCGTTGAACCAGTGCTCGAGCGTGTCGGCGATGGTGACGGGCGAGCCGCACAGCACCCAGTGGCCGCGCGCGGCGGAGTTGAGGTTGTAGAGGTCGCGCAAGGTCATGCCCTCGCGCCGCGCCTTGGCAAGGATGGTCCGCGCGAAGGTCTGGCTGCCCTCGGTGAGTGGCAGGTCGGGCACCGGACCGTCGAGATCGTAGGCCGTCATGTCCTGGCCGAGCCGGTCGGACAGGAGCTGCAGCCCGTTGGTCTCGTTGAGATAGCCCTGCAGCGTGTTGAGCTTGTCGCGCGCCTCGCGGTCGGTACGGCCGACCACGGGCATGACGCCGGGCAGGACGGTGAGCGAGTCGGGCGAGCGGCCGAACGCCGGCAGCCGCTTCTTCACCGACGCATAGGCCGCCTTGGCGTCGTCGATGTCCTGGGTGACCGAGAAGACGACGTCGGCGGTCCGCGCCGCCAGCGCCTGCCCCGGCTCCGAGCCGCCCGCCTGCAGCACGATCGGCCGGCCCTGCGGGCAGCGCCCGATATTGAGCGGTCCCTTGACCTTGAAGTACTTGCCGCAGTGGTTGATCGAGCGAAGCTTCGTCGGATCGAGATAGACGCCGGTCTTCCGGTCGGCCACCAGCGCATCGTCGGCCCAGCCGTCCCACAGGCCGGTGACCACGTCGACGAACTCGCCGGCGATCTCGTAGCGCAGGGCATGGTCGGGCAGGTCGCGCCCGAAGTTCGC
>JAFEFG010000011.1 GCA_018240685.1 Pseudomonadota bacterium
CTTGCTGGAGATGCTCGATGAGGGCGCGCCGCCGCCGGCGGCCGTGATCGGCCTGCCGGTGGGCTTTGTCGGCGCGAAGGAATCCAAGGAAGCGCTGGCGGCCGACGGGCGCGTGCCCTTCCTGATCGTGAAGGGCCGCAAGGGCGGCAGCGCGATGGCCGCTGCCGCGGTCAACGCCCTGGCAAGCGAGGCCGAATGATCTCCTTCGAGGCCCTGGCGGGTGCCGCGCAGGCGGGCACGCTGTACGGCATCGGCGTCGGTCCGGGCGACGTGCGCTATCTCACGCTGCGGGCCGCGGGGCTCGTGCGCTCGGTCGATGTCGTGGCCTTCTTCGCCAAGCGCGGCCAGCAGGGCAATGCCCGGCGGATCGTCGCGCCGCTGATGGCCGGCGATCGCGACGAGCGGCGCCTCGAATATCCCGTCACCGACGAGGTGCCTGCAGAGCATCCCGACTATCAGGAGCAGATCGCGCGCTTCTATCGCGAGGCCGCTGCATCGCTCGCCTCGTTGCTGCGAGCGGGCAAGTCGGTCGGCCTGCTGGCGGAAGGCGATCCGTTCTTCTACGGCTCCTTCATGCACATGTGGCGCCGGCTCGCGCCGGACTTTCCGGTCGAGGTCGTGCCGGGCGTGACGGGCATGTCGGGCTGCTGGACGCGGGCCAACGTGCCGATCACCTGGGGCAACGACACGCTTGCCGTGCTGCCGGGGACGCTGGACGAGGAAAAGCTGGTCGATCGGCTGCGGCGGACCGATGCCGCCGTGATCATGAAGGTCGGCCGCAACCTCGGCAAAGTGCGCCGTGCCGTCGAGGCGGCGGGGCTGCTCTCGCGTGCGATCTATGTCGAGCGCGGCACCATGCAGGACGAACGCATCCTCCCGCTTGCCGACTGCGGCGATCCGCAGGGTGCCTATTTCGCCATGGTGCTGATCCCGGGCGAAGGGAGGCGGCTGTGACCGGCTCGCTCGTCGTGGTGGGAACCGGTCCGGGCCGACCCGAGCTGATGACACCGGCGACGCAGGCGGCGATCGCGAGGGCGACCGACCTCGTCGGCTACGGGCCCTATCTCGATCGCATTCCGGCGGCGAATCCCGCCCAGCGCCGGCATGCCTCCGACAATCGCGTCGAACTCCTGCGCGCCCGTCACGCCCTGGCGCTGGCGGCGGAAGGGCGCGACGTCGTGGTCGTTTCAGGAGGCGATCCCGGTGTCTTCGCCATGGCGGCCGCCGTCTTCGAGGCGCTCGAGACGGGCGATCCGGCGTGGCTGTCGCTCGACATCCGCGTCGAGCCCGGCGTGACGGCGATGCTGGCCGCCGCCGCCGCCGTGGGCGCGCCGCTGGGCGGCGACTTCTGCGCGCTCTCCCTGTCGGACAATCTCAAGTCGTGGTCGACCATCGAGCGGCGGCTGAAGGCCGCCGCCGAGGCCGACTTCGTGATCGCGCTCTACAATCCGGCCTCGAAGGCGCGGCCTCATCAGCTCGCGCATGCGTTCGACGTGCTGCGTGCCGCCAAGGCGGCGGAAACACCCGTCCTGTTCGTGCGTGCGGCTGGAACGGCAGAGGTGAAGGTCGTGGAGACGACGTTGGCGGATGCCGATGCCGCGGTCGCGGACATGCGCACGCTGATCATCATCGGCGCCAGCACCACGCGCCGGGTCGGCCGGTGGTTCTATACGCCGCGCAGCGAACGGAGCGCCGCATGATGCTCCAGCCAGGCCAATGCCTGCTCGACATGCGTGACGCTCTCCCCGCCGGGCTTGTCCGGGCGCGCGATCATGACTACCGGCAGGCCGAGCTCCCGCGCGGCCTCGATCTTGGCGTATGTCGCCGCCCCGCCCGCGTTCTTCGAAACCAGGACGTCGATCCGTTCGTCGACCAGAAGACGCACCTCGGAGGCGCGGTCGAACGGCCCCCGTGCCTGCAGGAGCCGAAGGTCCGGCGGCAGGTCGGTCCGCTCCGGCGGATCGATCACGCGCGCGAGATAGTGGTGCTGTGGCGCAACGGCGAAGGCGTGAAGCTCCTGTCGCCCGAGGCTGAGAAAGACGCGTCGCGGGGCCGGACCCAGTCGCTCCGCGGCTTCGGTGGCGCTGCGCGCGATCTGCCAGCGGTCGGCGGGCTGCGCGGTCCATCCGGGACGGACGAAGGAAGCCAGAGGCGTGTCCGTCGCCCGGGCGGCGGCGACGGCATTGGCGGAGATCCGCGCGGCGTAGGGATGCGTGGCGTCGATCAGGACGTCGATGCGTTCGTCACGAAGGAAACGGGCGAGGCCTTCTGCGCCGCCGAAGCCGCCGATGCGCGTGGGCAGCGGCTGGCTCTTCGGGGCGGCGGTCCGTCCCGCCAGCGAGAGCGTCGCCTCGAAGCGCGGCTCGCCTGCGAGGAGACGGGCCAGCGCGGACGCCTCGGTGGTGCCGCCGAGAATCAGAACGCGAAGAGGCATGGCCATGACCGGTGAAGGCGCAACCTGCCCCGGCAGGCGCTGGCTGTCCATCGTCGGCATCGGCGAGGATGGCGTCGACGGCCTGTCGTCGACGGCGCGCCGACTCGTCTCGGACGCCGAGGTCGTGCTGGGCGGCAAACGCCATCTGGCGCTGGCGGACAGCCTCATTCGCGGCGAGCGGATGCCGTGGCCGAGCCCGATCGGCAAGGTTCTGCCGGAGATCGAGAAGCATCGCGGCCGGCCGGTGGCGGTGCTGGCCACGGGCGACCCGTTCCACTACGGCGTCGGCGACATGCTGATGCGCGCCTTCGCGGCCGACGAAATGCTGTGCCTGCCGCAGCCATCGGCGTTCAGCCTGGCCGCGTCCCGTCTGGGCTGGTCGCAGCAGGATGCGTCGCTGGTGAGCCTGCATGGCCGGGCCCTGGAAGGCATCGTGCGCTACCTGCAGCCGGCAGCGCGGATTCTCGCTCTGTCCTGGGACGGCGAAACGGCGGCGAAGCTCGCGGCGTTCCTGACGGCGCGCGGCCTGGGCGCCTCGTCGATCACGGTGCTCGAACATCTCGGCGGGCCGAGGGAACGCATCCGCCAGGCAGCCGCGGCATCGTTCGACCTGGGCGACGTCGCGGCATTGAACATCGTGGCGATCGAGGTTGTGGCGGCCGCCGAGGCGACAATCATACCGCTGACGCCCGGCCTCGAGGATGCGCTGTTCGAGCATGATGGGCAGCTCACCAAGCGCGAAGTGCGGGCAGTGACACTGTCGGCCCTGGCGCCGCGGCAGGGTGAGCTGCTGTGGGACATCGGACTCGGCGCCGGCTCGGTCGCCATCGAGTGGCTGCTGCGGCATCCGTCGATGAAGGCGATCGGGATCGAAGCCGATGCGGCGCGGGCGGCGCGCGCGGCCCGCAACGCGGCGGCGCTGGGCGCACCCGATCTCGGGATCGTGCAGGGCAGGGCGCCGGATGCCCTCGCCGGTCTCGCCGCGCCCGATGCGGTCTTCATCGGCGGCGGGCTCTCGAAGGCGGACGTGTTCGAGGCGGCGTGGTCGGCCCTGAAGCCGGGCGGCAGGCTGGTGGCCAATGCGGTCTCGCTTGCCTCCGAGGCCGGCCTGATCGCGCTGTTCCAGCGTCACGGCGGCGAGCTCGTCCGGCTCGAGGTGACGCGGGCGGGCAAGGCGGGCGACAGCGGCAAGGTCTTCGTCTGGCGGCCGGCCGCGCCGATCGTCCAATGGCGGGTGAGAAAACCATGATCGTCGCGGGCGTGGGCTTTCGCAGCGCCGCTTCGGCTGACGAGATCGAACAGGTGGTGCGGATGGCGTTGAGTGCATTCGATATTTCGGCGGATCGGCTGGACATGCTGGCGACGGAGGCCGCGAAGGCGACGGCGCCGGCTTTTGTCGAGGCTGCGCGCCGGCTGGGCGTGTCCAGGCGTGGCTGTTCGCTCGCCGCGCTCGACGGCGTCAGGGATCTCGTCCTGACGCGGTCCGAGCGCGTGACGGAAGCCAGGGGCGTACCGTCGATATCCGAGGCGTCGGCACTGGTGGCCGCCGGCGCCAATGCCCGTCTGCTCGGTGCCCGGATCGCGACCGCGCGTGCTACCTGCGCGCTTGCGATTGGAGGCGGTCGATGACGATCCATTTCATCGGTGCCGGCCCCGGCGCCGCCGACCTCATTACGGTGCGCGGCCGCGATCTCATCGGCCGTTGCCCGGTTTGCCTCTATGCCGGCTCCCTGGTGCCGAAGGCTCTGCTCGAACATTGTCCGCCGGGCGCGCGCATCGTGGATACGGCGCCGATGTCGCTGGACGAGATCGTGGCGGAATGCCGCCGCGCGACCGAAGCCGGCCAGGATGTGGCACGGCTTCATTCCGGCGATCTTTCGATCTGGAGTGCGCTCGGCGAGCAGGTGCGTCGTCTCGACGAGCTGGGCATCGCCTACACGGTGACACCGGGCGTGCCGTCGTTCGCCGCCGCCGCTGCCGCGCTGGGCCAGGAGCTCACGCTGCCGGAACTGGCGCAGACCGTGGTGCTAACCCGCACCTCGGGACGGGCCTCGGCGATGCCGGCCGGCGAGGATCTCAAGGCCTATGCGGCGACGGGCGCGACGCTTGCCATCCATCTGTCGATCCATGTCCTGGACAAGATCGTGGCCGAGCTGACGCCGTTCTACGGCGCCGACGGCCCGGTCGCCGTGGTCTACCGCGCGAGCTGGCCGGACGAGCGGATCGTGCGGGCCACGCTCGCCACGATCGTCGCCGAGGTCGGCAAGAGCCCGATGGAGCGCACGGCGCTGATCCTGGTCGGCAAGGCCCTGTCGGCGCGCGACTTCCGGAACAGTGCCCTCTACGATGCGGCCTACCAGCGCCGCTTCCGGGGCAGGGGCCAATGAGCTTTCCCGGTTTCCCGCCCATGCCCGATTTTCCCGCCGGCGAGGTCTGGCTCGCCGGCGCGGGTCCCGGCGATCCGCGCCTGTTGACGCTGCTTGCCCTGCATGCGCTCGCGACGGCCGACGATATCGTCCATGACGCGCTGGTGGACTCGCGGGCGCTCGACCTCCGCCGGTCCGATGCGGTGCTGATCCCGGCGGGCAAGCGGGGCGGGCGGCCATCCCCGCACCAGCGTGACATCAACGAGATCCTGATCGAGCGCGCTCGCGCCGGTCGGCGCGTGCTGCGGCTGAAGGGGGGAGATCCCTTCGTGTTCGGGCGCGGCTGGGAGGAGGCGTCCGCCCTGGCCGCGGCGGGAATCCGCTTCCGCGTCATTCCCGGCGTCACGTCGGGCCTTGCGGCGACGGCCCTCGCCGGCATTCCGGCCACGACGCGCGAGACCAATCACGCCGTCGTGCTGGCGGCCGGTCATCGGGCGGAGGATGGGCCCTCCACGACCGACTGGGCGGCGCTTGCCGGGCTCGGCCAGCCCCTCATCCTCTACATGCCCATGTCGCAGCTGGCGGACATCGTGACGGCGCTGCGCGAGGGCGGCCTCGCCGCGGAGACGCCTGCGGCTCTGGTGCAGTCGGCGACGACGGAGGACGAGCGTGTGCTGGAGAGCACGCTGGGCGCCCTCGTCGATGATGCGCGCAAGCACGACATCGGCTCGCCCGCCATCCTCGTGGTCGGAGCGGTGGCGGGTCTGCGCTCGCGACTCCTGCCCCATCTCGTCGGATGGCGATGAGCCCGCGCGGTCTCATTGTTGCCGGCACCCATTCCGGATCGGGCAAGACGACGGTCGCGCTCGGATTGATGCGGGCGCTTGCCCGGCGCGGCCGGCAGGTGCAGGCGTTCAAGTGCGGACCGGACTATATCGATCCGGCCTTCCACAGTGTCGCCAGCGGAAGGCCGAGCTTCAATCTCGACTCCTGGGCGATGGCGCCGGGCCTGCTGGCCGATCTCGTGGCGCGGCATCCCGCCGACATCGCGATCGCCGAAGGCGTCATGGGCCTGTTCGACGGCGTCGGAGGACGGGGCGCCACGGCCGACGTCGCGGCGCTGCTGCGATGGCCGGTGGTGCTGGTGCTCGACGTCAAGGGGCAGACGGAGACGGCCGCGGCCATCGCCATGGGCTGCGCCCGCTACCGCGACGATGTCGAGATCGCGGGTGTCATCCTCAATCGGGTGGCGAGCGCGCGCCATCTGCGTCTGATCGAGCCGGCCCTCGAGCGGGTCGGCATCGGCCTGCTCGGAACGGTCGCACAGGATGAAGGCCTTCGCCTTCCCGAGCGCCATCTCGGGCTGGTCCAGGCCGGCGAGACGGCGGATATCGAGCAGCGCCTCGATCGGCTGGCCGATGCTCTCGCGGCGTCGGTCGACCTCGAGGCGCTGGCGCGGAAGGCGAAGCCGGCAATGCTGCCGCAGTCGGCTTTCTCGCCGTTGCCGCCGCCGGGGCAGCGGATCGCCCTGGCCCGGGATCGCGCCTTCTCGTTCGTCTATCCGCACGTGACCGAGCAATGGCGACGGGCCGGTGCGGAGATCGTGCCCTTCTCGCCATTGGCGAACGAAGCGCCGGCGGTCGATGCGGATGCGGTCTGGCTGCCCGGCGGCTATCCCGAGCTGCATGCCGGTGGGCTCGCGACCGCGCATCGCTTTCTCGACGGCCTTCGCGCAGCGGCGGCGCGCGGCGTGCCGGTGCATGGCGAATGCGGAGGCTACATGGTGCTGGGAGACGGGCTGGTCGATGCCGACGGCGCGCGCCATGCGATGGCGGGGCTGCTGCCGCTCGAAACGTCCTTTGCGCGACGGCGTTTACATCTCGGATACCGGCGCGCGCATCTCCAGGCCGATTGCGCGCTCGGCAGGCAGGGAAGCGAGATCGTGGGCCATGAATTCCATTATGCGTCGATCCTCTCGATCGCCGGCGATGCGCTGATCCGGTGCGTCGATGCCGATGGCGGCGACGTCGTCGAAGCAGGCGCCCGCCACGGCTGCGCGAGCGGTACGTTCTTCCACGCCATCAGCATGGTGTCGCCATGACCGATCCGCGGCCGATGCCGGCTCATCTTCCGTTCGATGCGACCTTCCGGGCCACGTTCCGCGATCTCGTCCTGTGGCGGCGCGACGTGCGCCGGTTCCGCACCGATCCCGTGCCGGAGAAGCTGCTCGACGATCTGATCGAGCTTGCGACCCATGCGCCGTCGGTGGGCTTCAGTCAGCCCTGGCGGTTCGTGAAGGTGAAGTCGGCGGAGCGGCGGCGCGCGGTATGGGAGAGCTTCGCCGCCGCCAACGCGCGGGCGCTGGACGGCTATGACGGGCAGCAGCGTGCCACCTATGTCGGATTGAAGCTGGCCGGTCTCAAGGAGGCGCCGATCCATCTCGCGGTGTTCTCCGACGAGTCGACTGCCACCGGCAGCGGTCTGGGCCGGCAGACCATGCCCGAGACGCTGCGCTATTCGGTCGTCGCGGCGATCCAGACGCTTTGGCTCGCGGCTCGGGCCGAAGGACTCGGCATGGGGTGGGTCTCGATTCTCGATCCTGCGGCCGTCACGCGGGCGCTCGACGTGCCGGAAGGATGGGTGCTTGTCGCCTATCTCGATCTCGGCTGGCCGGCCGAGGAACATCTCGATCCGGAACTCGAACGCCATCACTGGGAGTCGCGCAGCTACACGGGCAGCCTCGTCTTCGAGCGCTGAGCGGGACGGTCAGCGGGCCGATTTGACGTCGTACAACTCGACGTGGGGCCTGCGCGTGGCGCGCATCGTCGTGGCAATCGCCCGGAAGACGAGATAGCCCGCGCAGGCGGCGGCGCCGGCTGCAACGTGGGGTGGCTGGATCACCGCGGCGCCGAGCGCGGCGCCGGCAAAGTCGACCATCGACAGCACGAGCAACGCGAACGACGCGAGCAGGCCGTCATAGGAACGCGGCAGCTTGACGAGCCCCCATCTCTGATCCGACTCGACATGCATCAGCCAGCCGCGGGTACGCCCCAGGGCGGCGCCCAATATTGCCGCGACAATCCACTCGGCATCGTGCGCGAGCGTGGGGTTGAACACGCTGGCGAGAAGGACGAGCGCAACGGCGGTCGCGAGAGTGGGCGGCACGGCCAGGCGCCATAGCTTCACCACGCCGCCGGACGACTGCGCATTCGACGTCCATAGGCACAGCAACGCCAGGACGACGGTCAATACGTTCGAGAGGCTGAGCGGCGCGATCATCCTGCAGCCAGCTTGGAGTGAAAATTCCCAAAACCCACAACGCTACTATCCGCTCCAACGGCTCCACTTGCCAACAACCAAATCACAGTGAATTTGCGCACCTTGTGCGTTCGGGCCGTCTCTCCGCTCCATTCACTCTGCGAGCGTCGTGGCTTCGAGAGCGGGGCGGTTCCGGATCATGTCGGCGGCTTTCTCGGCGATCATCAGCACTGATGCATTCAGGTTGGCCGACGGCATGGTCGGCATGATCGAGGCATCGACCACGCGCAGGCCTTCGATTCCGCGGACCCGCAACTGGTCGTCCACGACGGCGGTCGGATCCGTGTCCGGAGCCATCCGGCAAGTTCCCATCAAGTGAAATGTCGTGGTGCCGCGCTGCTTGGCCGCGGCCAGCAACTCATCGTCGGACTGCGCCTGGGCCCCGGGGAATTCCTCGCGGTCGTAGTACTTGCTCAAGGGCCGCGATCCCAGCAGACGCCGGGCGAGCTTCATGCCTGCCAGCAGCACGCGCCGGTCGCTTTCGGCGGCGAGATAGTTCGGCTGGATGATGGGGTGCACGAACGGGTCGGCCGACTTCGAGCGAACGTAGCCGATGCTGTCGGGTCGCTGCTGCCATGAGGCGATCGTCATGCCGGGGTAGTCGTCGAGCCTGGACTGCACGCCCTCCTTGTAGCTCGCCGGCGTGAAGGTGAGCTGCAGATCGTAGTTGTCGATGTGCTCGTCCGATTTCCAGAACACGTAGATGAGCGTCGGATTGAGGGCGAGGATGCCCTTGCGCGAGACGAAGTACTTCATGATCTCGCCGGCAAGCCGCAGGCCGTGCGACTTCTCGTTGATCGTCTCGGCGTTCTTCACGCGCGCCACGAAGCGGGGTGCGTAGTGGTCGCGCAGGTTCTCGCCCACGCCCGGCAGCTCATGCAGGACGGGAATGCCGAGCGATTGCAGGAGCGGTGCCGGGCCGATGCCCGACAGTTGCAGAAGCTGGGGCGAGTTCACCGCGCCGCCGCTCAGGATCACCTCCCGCCGCGCCCGCACCTCGACGGGCTGGCCGTCGCGGCCTCCCTTGCGGTAGCGGACTCCGACCGCCTTCTTGCCTTCGAGCACGATCGACGTGGCATGCACGTTCGTCCGCACGGTGAGGTTGGGCCGCTTCATCGCCGGATGGAGATAGCCGCGGGCGGCACTGACGCGGCGGCCGTTGCGGATGATGCGCTGGACGTAACTCACGCCGGCCTGTTGCGTGCCGTTGTAGTCGGGGTTGCGTGGAATGCCCATCTCGACGGCGCCTTCGATGAAGGCTTCGCACAGGGGATCGCGCCATTCGAGGTCGGTGATGGGCAGATTTCCCTCGCGGCCGCGGAACGTGCCGTCCGCTCCGTCGGCGATGCGCCGCTCGCTGCGGCGGAAGTAGGGAAGGACGTCGGCGTAGCCCCAGCCGCGGTTGCCGCGCTGGGCCCATCCGTCGAAGTCGAGCCGCTGGCCGCGGTTGTAGATGTGGCCGTTGATGGAGCTCGAGCCGCCGAGCGTCTTGCCGCGCGGCGCCGCGATCCGGCGGCCGCCGGTCCACTCGCTGGGTTCCGACGTGTAGAGCCAGTTCACCTTCGGATCGACCAGCGTGTACATGAAGCCGGCGGGGATATGGATGAACGGATGCCAGTCGCGCGGGCCGGCCTCGAGCACGCAGACCGTCGCCTTGCCGTCTTCGCTTAGCCGGTTGGCGAGCACGCTGCCGGCCGACCCGGCGCCGACGATCACATAGTCGAAACTCTCCATCGACGGCCCTTCCTCCGTTGCCCTGTCGTCTCGTCGCTTGTGCGCGATCGTATTCGCTCCTGACGGCGAGGAGGGCCTTTTTACCTTGGGATCCGACCGATCGGGACGCAAAAACGCTGCGATCCCCGAAATCGGCACTAGGCAAGCCCGCCTCCACGGGCGCAGACTGCAGGCATAAGGCGAAAAAATCGCCACGCATTGGGAGGAAGATTGATGTTGCAGCGGCTCTGCCGTCGATTTGGCGCGTTCGCGGACTGACCGGCCGATGGACGGTTCGCTGGGCCTGCTGCTGAACGCGGTCGTTTCCGGATTGCTGCTGGGCGGTTTCTATGCGGCCGTCTCGATCGGCGTCGCGATCTCCTTCGGCATGCTGGATATCGTCAACATCGCCCACCCGGCATTCATCCTGCTCGGGTCCTACGTCGCCTATCTCGCCAATACCCTGCTGGGAATCGATCCGCTGCTGACGGCGGTCATCGCCCTGCCGGCCTTCTACCTGCTCGGCATGGCCGTCTACCAAGTCTACTACCTGTCGTTCGAACGGCGGCAGGACCAGTCGCTGCGCGGGCTCTCGTTCTTCTTCGGCCTGCTGTTCATCGCCGAAGTGACGCTGGTGCTGATTTTCGGCGTCGATTACCGGCTGGTGCAGGCGCCCTATATCGGTCCAAGCCTGCACCTGGGCTGGCTCGAACTGCCATTGCGCCTTCTGGTGCCATTCCTGGTGTCGATGCTGATGGTGGTGGGGCTGCAGCTGTTCCTCACCCGCAGCTTCACGGGGCGGGCCATCGAGGCGGTCGCCCAGGATCCGCTGGCGCTGCGCCTGATGGCGGCTGATCCGACCCGCATCAAGCGCGTCGCGTTCGGGCTCTCCTTCGCGACGGCGGCGATCGCCGGTGCCATCCTCATCATCATCCAGCCGGTCGAGCCGTCCATCGGGCGCGAATATATCGGTCGCATCTTCGCCATCTGCGTGCTGGGCGGCCTGGGCAGCTTTTCCGGGATGGTGATCGCAGCCGTCACGCTCGGCGTCGTGGAAAGCCTGACGGCGACCTTCTTCGGTCCTTCCTGGGCCCCGGCCGTTTCGTTCGGCGTCCTTCTCGTAACCTTGGCGGTGCGCCCCAGTGGTATCCTTGGCCGATAAGCAGCAGGCCGGCGCCGCCCCGGCGCTGGGCGGCATTCCCTTCCTGCTGGTGCTCATCGTCATCGCCGCCGGGATTTTCGCCTTCGGGCGCTGGCTCAACATCAGCTACGCCTTCTTTGCGGGCTATGTCGTTCTTCAGTACATCGTGCTCGGCACGGCCTGGAACATCCTCGGCGGCTACACCGGCTACGTGAACTTCGGCATCACCGCCTTCTTCGCCATCGGCGCCTATTCCAGCGTCTTCCTCTACAAGATCGCGCCGTCGCTGCCGCTCCCGCTGATGGTCGTGGTGGGCGGCGTGCTGGCAGGGCTCGTCGGCCTGGGCATGGGCTATCTCACGCTGCGACTGCGCGGCGTGTTCTTTTCCATCGCCACGCTTGCGCTGGCGGTCGTGGTGCAGACCCTGATCACCAACTGGGACTTCGTGGGCGGCGCGCGCGGCGCCTATGTCCTGCGGCCGCGCGTGGCGCCGCTGATCGGCGGCGACTATGTCCAGTATCTCTTTCTGGTCATGCTCGGGCTTTGCGTCGTCGTCCTGGCGACCGCGCGGGCGATCGAGCGCTCCGGGCTGGGCTACGGCTTTGCCGCGATCCGCGACGACGAGGGCGCCGCCGAGGCGTCCGGCGTGCCGACCCTGAAGCTGAAACTCATCGCCACCGTGCTGTCCGGCGGCTTCATGGGCATGGCCGGCGCGCCGCTGCCCTACTATGTCACCTATCTCGATCCCGCGTCCGGCTTCAGCCTGAACTACGCCGTCAATGCCATCGCCATGCCGCTGATCGGCGGGACGTCGAGCTGGCTCGGCCCCGTCGTCGGTGCGGTCCTTGTCGGCGGCCTGCAGGAATATATCCGGGTCACGATCTCCTCCGCGGCCAACGTGCTGGTGGCCGGCGGGCTGATGGTGGCGTTCGTGATCGCCGCGCCCGAGGGCATCGTCGGCCTGTTCCGGAGGAAGCGATGACGACGCTCCTCGAGATCGCGGCGCTGGGCAAGCGCTTCGGCGGCTTTACCGCCCTGCAGGACATCGACCTCGAGGTGATGGAGGGCGAGCGGCTGGGGTTGATCGGTCCCAACGGCTCGGGAAAATCGACCCTCGTCAATTGCATCTGCGGCACGCTGCGGCACGACATGGGCAGCGTGCGCTTTGCCGGGCGGCCGCTGGACGGCCTGACCGCTCACGAGCGCACGCGCAGCGGCCTTGCGCGCAGCTTTCAGCTCCCGCGGCCCTTCGCCAGCCTGACGCTCGCCGAGAATCTGAGGATCCCCATCCTCTATGCGGTGAATGCGCGGGGCGACGGCGCGCTCTCCGGCCCCGACATCGAGAGGCGCTGCCTGGATCTGCTCGCCGAAGTCGGTCTCGCCGAAAAGGCCCAGCGCCTGCCGCGCGATCTCACGCAGATCGAGATGCGCAAGCTCGAGCTCGCGCGCGCCATGGCCGCCCAGCCCAGGCTGCTGTTCGCCGACGAGGTGATGGCCGGGCTGTCGCACGCCGAGGTCGACGAGATCATTGCGCTGCTGTTCCGTCTCAACCGGCAGGGCGTGACGGTGATCATGATCGAGCACATCATGCGGGCGGTGATGGAGCTGTCGCAGCGACTGGTCGTGCTGGTGGCGGGGCGAAAGATCGCCGATGGCGCACCCAAGGAAGTCGTACGCGACGCCGAAGTGGTGAGGGCGTACCTTGGCGAGTAGCCTGACCGTCTCGAATGTCGATGCCGGCTATGGTGCTGTCCGTGTGCTGGAGGACGTTTCGCTGACCGTCGAGGCAGGAGAGACGGTCGCGCTGCTCGGCACCAACGGCAACGGCAAGTCGACCTTGATGAAGTCCATCATGGGCATCGTGCGGCCGTCGGCGGGGCGGATCACGGCAACGATCGACGGCGCTTCCCACGAGCTCGTCGGCCGCTCGACCGAGGAGATCGTCGATCTCGGCATCGCGTTCGTGCCGGAAGGCAGGCGCCTGTTCCCCAAGCAGACCGTGACGGAGAACCTGCTGCTCGGGGCCTACCGGCCGAAAGCGCGGTCGGCCATCGCGCGCAACCTCGATTTCTGCTTCGAGACCTTCCCCCGCCTCAAGGAGCGGGCGCGCCAGCTCGCCGGCAGCATGAGCGGCGGCGAGCAGCAGATGCTGGCGCTCGCCCGCGCGCTGATGTCCTCGCCGCGCGTCCTGCTGATCGACGAGCCGTCGGTGGGGCTGGCGCCGCTGCTGGTCAGCCGCACCATCGACAAGATCAAGGAGCTGAAGGAAGGCTTCGATCTCACCGTGCTGATGGCCGAGCAGAACTTCACCCAGGCGGTGCGGATCGCCGATCGCGGCTACGTCATCGTGCACGGCCGCATCGCTTTCGCCGGAGAGTCGGCGGAAGCGCTGAACAACAACGAGCTGATCCGGGAGTTCTATCTCGGCGCCTGAGCGCCGGGCGCGCCCTCGTCGTGGCGCGCCCGCACCGGCCTATTTGCCCGGATCGTACGGATAGATGATCTTCCCGGTCCGGTACTTGGTCGGCCACAGGATCACTTCGGTCTTGGGATCGCGGAACTGGTCGACCGAATTGCCGGTGATGCCCTGGAACTGCACCGCCATGACCTGCGATTCCTGCCACTCGCCGTCGGCGTTGAAGCGGATGTCGCCGGCCACGGTCTTGAAGGTGTTCTTGCGCGCGTACTCGGCGATCTTGTCGTCGTTGGTCCCGCCGGTTGCCTTCACCGCCTGCTCGACAACCTGGCACAGCGCGTAGCCGAAGGGCGGCAGGTAGTAGCCCAGGAGATCGACGCCCGCCGCGGCCGACCGGGCCTGGTACTTCTTGATCAGCTCGCGGCCTTCGTCGGTCGCGAAGCCCGCCCACGGCAGCCAGAAATCGTAGGTCACGATGCCGTTCAGGAGCGGCCCGAGCTGGGTCTTGATGGCCGTCGCCTGCAGGCCGACCATGCCGCCGCCGAACAGCTTCGGCTTGAAGCCGACTTCGTGGGCGGCGCGGATGATGCCGACCGTGTCCGCCGGGTAGGAGGCGGAGAAATAGATGTCGGGGTTGGTGGCGGCCACCGCGCGCACGACCGGCGTGTAGTCGGCGGTGTTGGGCGGATAGGTCTTGTCGTAGACGATCTTCAGGCCGTACTTCTTCACTTGGGCGCGCACGCCGTCGAGCGCGTTGCGCGGGAATTCGGCGTCGGCGCCGGTGATGGCCACCGTCTGCGGCTTGGGATTCTGCTCCATCGCCACCGCGAAGAAGCCTTCGGAGAAGGCCTGCTTGGGGTTCGGCCCGCCGGTCGGCGCGATCGAGAAATAGCGCGGATAGTGGAACTCCGAATTCACCGCGAGCCCCAGCAGCGAGAAGAAGACGCGATCGTGCTGCATGACGATCGGCATTGCCGGCGCGACCATGTTGGTCGCGTAGCCGCTGGTGACGATGTCGACCTTATCGACGTCGAGCAGCTTGGTGTAGATGCCGGGCACGTTGGAAGGGTTGGAGGCGTCGTCGTAGTAGACGAGCTTCACGGGCCGGCCGAGCAGGCCGCCGCGCGCATTGACGTCCTGTTCCCAGATCTGCATGCCCAGCAGGGCGGATTTCCCGTTGGGCGCCAGGCTGCCGGTAAGGGCCATGCCGAAGCCGATGGTGAAGGGTTTGTTCTCGGCGCTTGCCTTGCCGACAATGCCTGCAGCGGCGCCGGCAACAGCCAGCTTCCCGAACGTACGACGCTCCATACGCATGACCTTCCTCCCGATTATCGATGTGGTTGAACGCGGTCCTCTACCTCACAACGCTGAAATGACGACCGACCGTGCGACGGACGGTCAGAGAACAGGCGGCGGCCCGCCGATGCCGAGCGCGTGCTGGCCGAAGATCGCGCCCTGGACATCGGGGGAGAACATGACGTGCGCATTGGCGGCATGCGCGTCGCGGAACAGGCGCTGCATGGTGCCGGCGAGATAGAGGCCGCCGGATCCGGCGATCCCCATCAGGATGTCGACGGCCTCCAGGCACAGGCGCGCCGAGAAGAAGGCATCGCGGCGGTATCGCACCTTGTCCTCTTGTGCAGCTTCGCGGCCGGCGCGCGCGACCTGCATCGCCTGGGTGCAGACCTGGCGCATCAGCAGCTCGGCGGCGTCGATGCGCGCCGCCGCTTCCGCCACCTTGATCTGCACCGGCTGGCTGGCGCCGAAGGGCAGGCCGGTCATGGTCGCGTTGCGCTTGCGGGCGGCGCCGACCGTCGCTTCGTACGCGCCGCGCGCGCAGCCGAGCATCACGCCCGACAGGATGTAGGGGCCGAGCGCCAGCATCGGCAGCCGGAACAGCGGCGTGTCGTTCGCGGCCAGGCCCGGATGCGGCCGGCCGCTCAGGTCCCAGGCGGTCAGCGTGCGGTATTCGGGCACGAACAGGCCCTTGATCTCGACATCCTTTGAGCCCGTGCCCGAGAGGCCAACCGCGTGCCAGGTATCGATGACCTCGTACTGGGAGCGATGAACGAGTGCCAGCCTCTGGTCGACGGGCGGCCCGTCCTCGCGCTCGCGTACCATGAAGGCCAGCATGTTCCAGTCCGAGTTGTCGACGCCCGACGACAACGGCCATCGTCCCGAGAGTTCGTAGCCGCCCTCGACCTTGCGGCCTCGCCCGGCGGGATAGACGAGGGACGTGGCGATCAGCACGTCGGGCGACACGCTCCACAGCTCCTCCTGAGCCTGCAGCGGAAAATAACCGAGCATCCAGTGGTGGCTGGCCAAATTGCCGAGGTTCCAGGCCGTCGACGGGCAGACCCTGGCGATCTCGGCACAGGTGTCGATGAAGATGCCGACATCGAGTTCGGCGCCGCCGACGCGGGCGGGCTGCACCATCCGGAACAGGCCGGCGGCATGGAGGTCCCGCTCCGTCTCCTCGGGCAGGCGGCGCAGGCGTTCGCACGTCTCGGCGCGCTGTGCGATGGCGGGGGCGAGACGGCTTGCCCGCCGCGTCATCTCCTCGTAGCCGACGGAGGCGAACGAGACCCGCGCTTGGGGCAGCGTCGCCGAGGGCGCCCAGGCGAAGCGGGCGCCTCTGGTGCCGTTCATCGTGCGTTTCCTTCCCAGGACAGACTTGTTTTGACAGACGATGCGGAGCGCCGGTCGGATGGTCAAGTGCTTGGCGTTTGGGCTGGGGGAGGCTTATGGTCCGCCGCACCGCCCCCTGGAGGAAATGTCGACATGCATGCTCCCGACCGCCTGCGCGCGCTTCTTGCGGAACCCGGCTTCGTCGTCATGCCGGCGGTCTGGGACGGCCTGACCGCCAAGCTTGCCGCCGGCGCCGGCTTCCGGACGGCATTCCTGTCCGGCTCCTGCGTCGCGGCGAGCCGGCTCGGCGGCCCCGATCTCGACCTCGTCTCGTTCGGCGAGATGTTTGATTCCTTCAACATGGTGCGCGGGGCGGCGCCCGATCTCCTGGTTCTGGCCGACGGCGACCACGGCTACGGCAACGCCATGAACGTGCAGCGGACGGTGCGCGCCTATGGCCGCGCCGGCGCGGCGGCGATCCTGATCGAGGACAAGATCACGCCCCGCGAGCTCACCGCCGCCGGCAAGCCCTGCCTGCCGCGCGAGGAGGCGCGCATGAAGATTCGCGCCGCCGTCGCCGCCGCCAGGGAGTCCGGCATCCTGATCCTTGCCCGTACCGACTGCCGTCCGACCCAGGGCATCGACGAAGCCGTGGCGCGCATCGAGATGTATGTCGAGGAAGGCGCCGACATCCTGTTCCTGGATTCGCCTGCCGACGAGGCGGAGATCGGGCGCGCCGTCGCCGCGGCCCAGGGCAAGCCCTCTTTCGTGGTGCTGTCGCCAGGCGCTCCGCGCGCGACGCCGTCCCAGAAGGACGCGGCGGCGCTGGGCTTCAAGATCGGCACCTATCCGACGGCGATGCTGTCGCCGGCCACGGCCGGCATGAAGGCCGGGCTGGCGGCGCTTGCGGCCGGCGAGGCGGAGGCGGGCAGCGCCATGCCGCCGGCCGAGCTGCGCACGACCCTGGGCTATCCGGACTACGACCGCGACGCCCGGCCGTTCCTGCTCAAGCGTTGACGTACGGTTGTCGGGCGGCGCGAGATGACCTGCGCCCGCGCTCCCGACAGGTTGGTTCCAGGCGCGGAAGAGAGGTGACATGGGCCGCCATATCGTCTGCCTGACCTTCGACCACGACCATCTGTCCGGCTTCATCGCGCGCGGCCTCGTCTCGCCGACGGCCGTGTCGCGCGGCGAGTACGACATCGTCGTGATTCCCCGGCTCGTCGCCCTGCTCGGCCGCTACGACATCAAGGCGACCTTCTTCACGCCCGGCCACACGATCGACAGCACGCCGGCGGCGGTGATGCCCTATGTCGAGGCGGGCCACGAGCTCGCCCATCATGGCTGGACGCATCGCCTGCCGGTGACGCTGTCGCGGGAGGAGGAGGAAGAGGAGATCGTCCGCGGCAACAACTCGATCCGCCGCGTGAGCGGCAAGGTCGCCCGCGGCTATCGCTCGCCGGCCTGGGATCTGTCGCCGCACTCCATCGAGCTACTCCTGAAGCACGGCATCCGCTACGACAGTTCGCTGATGGGTCACGACTACGATTGCTACTACGCGCGCCAGGGTGACATCGTCGAGCTCAAGAAGCCCTTCGTGCGCGGACGCGAGACGCGGCTGATCGAGATGCCCATCAGCTGGTCGCTCGACGATTTCCCGCACTTCGAATACATGCGCAACCCGAACGGCTCCATCCAGGCGGGATTGATGAACGCCAACGGCGTGCTGGAGAACTTCGTCGACGACTTCACCTACATGACCGAGGTGTGTCCGGACTTCGGCATCCTGACCTACACCTTCCATCCGCATGTGATCGGTCGCGGCCACCGCATGATGATGCTGGAGCGCCTCATCAAGAAGCTGCTGGCGGGCGGCGCCGTGTTCATGACGATGGAGCAGGCCATGGGCGAATGGCTGGCCCGCAGGCAGCCGTCCAGGGCCGCCGACTGACGCCGCCGTCGCGGCGGCTTTGGCCCTGCTTTTGCTCGCCGGGCTTTTGCTTGCGGGATTGCGTCGGGGAGAGAGGCAGATGGCAAAGCCGGCCATGACGGTCATTCGCGGCGGGCGCGTGCTCGACATCCGCGCGCATGCCGCGCCGAAGGCGGACATCCTGGTGAAAGGCGACACCATCGCCGAGATCGGCCGCCCCGGCCTCGCGGCGCCGCCGGACGCGACCGTGATCGATGCCAGGGGGCGCCTGCTTCATCCCGGCCTGATCAACGGCCATACGCACAGCCATGGCAACCTTGCCAAGGGCCTGGTCGATAGCGTCACGCTCGAGCTCCTGCTGACGGCGGGCTCGTGGATGAACGGCCACCGCACGCTCGAGGACAAGTACCTGTCGAGCCTGATCGGTGCGGCCGAGATGGTGCTGAAGGGCTGCACGGCCGCCTACGATCTCGCGGCCGAGTTTCCGATGCCGACCGTCGAAGGCCTTACCGCCATCGGCCAGGCCTATGCCGACGTGGGCATGCGCGCGGTGCTGGCGCCGATGGTCGCCGACACCTCCTTCTTCGAGGCGATCCCCGGCCTGATGGAGCGTCTGCCGCCCGCGCTGCGCAAGGAGGTGGAGCGGTTCGCTCTCGCGCCCCACAAGGCCAGCGTCGCGCAGATGAAGAAGGCGCTGCACGGCTGGAAGCTCGATGGCAAGGGCGTCACCCTGGCCGTGGCGCCGACGATCCCGCACCACTGCTCGCGCGAGTTCCTGCTCGCCTGCCTCAAGCTGTCGAAGGATTACGGCACCGGCCTGCACAGTCACGTCGCGGAATCCAAGGTCCAGGTCATCGCGGGCTACGAGCTCTACGGCTCGACGCTCACGGCCTACCTCGACAGCCTCGGCATGATCGGTCCCGACTTCACGGTCGCCCACGGCGTCTGGCTCGATGGCGACGACATGAAGCGCCTCGGCGACCGCGGCGCGTCGGTCTCGCACAATCCCGGCAGCAACATGCGGCTCGGCAACGGCATCGCCGACATGCGCGGCCTGCTCGAGGCGAAGGTCAATGTCGGCATCGGCACCGACGGCGCATCCTGCTCGGACAACCAGAACATGTACGAGAACATGCGGCTGGCCTCGATGGCGTCCAAGGTCCAGGGGCCGGACTGGCAGCGCTGGATCACGACCGACGAGGTGCTGGAGGCCGCCACCGTCGGCAGCGCCCGTGCGCTCGGCCTCGGCGACCGGATCGGGCGGCTCGAGAAGGGCTACAAGGCCGACATCGTCTTCCTCGATCTCGGTCACGTGAACTGGATCCCGTGCAACGATCCGACCAACCAGCTCGTGCATACCGAGGACGGCACGGCCGTGCATTCGGTGATGGTGGGCGGGCGCATGATCGTCGAGAACCGGAAGCTGCTGACTGTCGATCTCGCCGATCTCGCGCGCAAGGCGGAGAAGGCGCGTGCGCGTCTCGAGGCGGCGAACCGGCCGGGGCGGGCGCTATACGCCCGGCTGGAGAAGGTCGTGGGGACCTTCTGCCCCGGCCTCGCGATGGAGCCGCTGCACATCGACCGCTTCGCCGGCGGCCACCACCATCACGCTCACGCGCGGTTCCGCGCCTAGAACATCGTGAACGGCGAAAGCGCTGTGCGCGGGCGCCGGAACGGGTTGAACACGACGATGAAGAGGTTCGAGAAGAGCTGCCCGACGCGCGGGTCCTCGGGGCTGGTGGCCGGGGTCCAGGCCGTGCTCTGCGACAGGGCGAGATCGTTCCGGCAATAGACCGCGAACAGGTCGAAGGGCCGGGTCGGCGCGGGCTTGTGGCGGATCTGGTTGGCGCAGACGCGCTCCGCCGTCAGGTCGTTGGCGGCATTGAACACCAGCACCAGACGATAGTCGGGATGCGGCTCCTCGGCCGGCACGGCATAGGTGAAGGTCAGGTTCGGCTGCGGCTTGTTGGCCTGCATCACCGGCAGCAGGCGGCGCTCCATTTCGGCCTGCGGGATGTCGGGGAAGGGATTGCCCGAGACGATCACGCGAAAGGTCTTGTTGTTGGTCACGAAGTAGAACTCGCCGTAGTCGTACTCGGGCGCGTAGTACGTGCCGGCGACGTTGTTCGGCGCGCTGGTACAGCCGGCGGCGGTCGTCACGGCGGCGAGCAGGAGCGTCAGGGCGGTTCTGAAGCGCATGGTACGGGAGCGGCGGCGAGAAAACGGTGCTGCCGGTCTTATAGCCGGCCGGAGCCGTGTTGACGATGGGCGGCGGCGACGGGTGCCGGCTGCCGCGCGTCCCGCGCGGTCCCGCCGGCTTGTCTGCGCCGCCGCATCCGCTATAGCGGGAGCATGGCGCAGAGAGCCTGCCGCATCGGCATCGACGTCGGCGGAACCTTCACCAAGGCCGTGGTGGTCGACGATGCGACCCATGAGGTGCTCGGCCGGCACGCGGTCCTGACCACGCACGCCGACGCGCGCGGCGTCGCGGCCGGCGTCGTGGAGGTGTTCCGGGCCGTTCTCCATCGCTCCGGAGTCGACCCCGGCGACGTGGTCTTCCTGGCCCACAGCACGACGCAGGCGACCAACGCACTCCTCGAAGGCGACGTGGCGCCCGTCGGCGTGGTGGGCATCGCGGGCGAACTCGTCTCGGCCCTGGCGCGGGAGCAGAGCCGGGTCGGCGCCATCGAGCTCGCCCCCGGCCGCGTGCTGCAGCCGGCCCATCGCTTCGTCACCGCCGAAGCGCTGGACGCGGAGACCGCGCGCGTCGCGGTCGAGGCGCTGTGCGCCGAAGGCGCCCGGGTGATCGTCGCCACGAGCGCGTTCGGCGTCGACGACAGTTCCGGCGAGGCTGCCATCCGCGCGGCGGCCGGCGCGCTCGGCGTTCCGGTCACCTGCGGACACGAGATCTCCAGCCTCTACGGCCTTGCGGCGCGCACGCGGACGGCCGTCGTCAACGCCGGCATCCTGCCGCGCATGATCGAGACCGCCCTGTCGACGGAAGCGAGCGTGCGCGCGGCGGGCATCGACGCACCCCTGATGGTCATGCGCGGCGACGGCGGGGTGATGGGCATCGAGGAGATGCGTCGCCGGCCGGCGATGACCATGCTGTCGGGACCTGCCGCCAGCGTTGCGGGCGCGCTGATGCATCTGCGCCTCTCGGACGGCCTCTATTTCGAGGTGGGCGGCACCAGCACGAATATCGGCGTCATCCGGAACGGCCGGCCGGCGCTGAAATACGCCCGCGTGGGCGGTCACGAAACCCATGTGCGGTCGCTGGACGTGCGCGTCGTGGGCGTCGCCGGTGGCAGCATGGTGCGTCTGCGGGACGGCCGCATCGTCGATGTCGGACCGCGCAGCGCCCACATCGCGGGCCTTCCCTATGCGGCCTTCGCGGAAGCAGACGCCTTTGCGGAGGCGCGGCTCGAATGCGTCTCGCCCAGGCCCGACGATCCGGCGGACTATGTCGCGATCCGCGGCGCCGATGGCCGGCACCATGCGCTCACGGTGACATGCGCCGCCAACGCGCTGGGCTATGCCCGGCCCGGCATGCATGCCCATGGCAATCCCGATGCGGCGCGCGCCGCCCTGGCACCGGTGGCGGTCGCCCTCGGCTGCAGCATCGAGCAGGCGGCCGGGCAGATCCTGGAGCGTGCCGCCGACAAGGTGGTGCCCGTCCTGGGGCAGCTTGTCGCCGAATATGGGCTGGATCGCGACCAGGCCGTCATCGTGGGAGAAGGGGGCGGCGCGGGCGCCCTGGCGCCCTACGTTGCCGAATGCATGGGGCTGCCGTTCACGATCTCCCGGGACGCCGAGGTGATTTCCTCGATCGGTGTGGCGCTCGCCCTGGTGCATGAGGTCGTCGAGCGGATCGTCGCCGATCCCGATCCGGAGGCGCTGAGGGCGGTCCGGCAGGAGGCGTTCGACGCCGTCGTCCGGCAGGGGGCGGCGCCGGAGACCGTCGACGTGACGATCGAGATCGATCCCCACAGCCAGCGCGTCCGCGCGACCGCCCGCGGCGCCTGCGGGATGGAGACGCGAGCCGGCCGCAGGGCGGTGAGCGAGGCCGAGGCCTGTGCGATCGCCGCGGAATCGATGATGCTGCCGGTGCATCGGGTACGGCGCGTGGCGGGCACCGGCCAGCTCTTCGTGATCCAGGCGGAGGCGCCGGACGGACAACGCCGCCCGGTGCGGGTGATCGACCTCGAGGGGACGATCCGCGTGCAATGGAGCGACGCGGAAGTCGCCATGGCGCCCGCCCGCGAGGGGGCGGAGCGGCTGGCGCGGCTGTGGGAGGGCGTCGTGGCGGATGGCGGACGCCGGCCGGAGATGATCGTGCTCATGGGCGGTCACCTCCTGGACCTCACGGCGCCGTTGCCGCTCGACCAGGCCCTGGGTCTCGCGCGCCTCGAGTTCGAGGGCCTTGATCCCGATTCCTCGCTCGTCTTCGTCGTTGCGGGGCGGCAGCGCCGCTGACCCGCCCTTGCGCCGGGCGGCGCGCTCCCGGCATCGCCTTCGGGTGGCATAGGTTTTGCTGCCGCGGAGTGCATGGAAATCGGGGTTTTTATTCCGATCGGCAGCAATGGCTGGCTGATCTCCACGACCTCGCCGCAATACAAGCCGAGCTTCGAGCTCAACCGGCGGGTGACCTTGAATGCCGAGCGCTATGGCTTCGACTTTGCCTTGTCGATGATCAAGCTGCGCGGCTTCGGCGGCAAGAGCGAGTTCTGGGACCACAATCTCGAATCGTTCACGCTCATGGCCGGACTCGCGGCGGTGACGTCGCGCATCAAGCTGTTCGCGACGGTGCCGACGCTGGTGATTCCGCCCGCGATCGCCGCGCGCATGTGCTCGACGATCGATTCGATCTCGCACGGCCGGTTCGGTCTCAATGTCATCACCGGCTGGCAGCGGCCGGAATACTCGCAGATGGGATTGTGGCCGGGAGACGATTACTTCCAGCGCCGCTACGACTACGCGGCCGA
Organism: Pseudomonadota bacterium; assembly: GCA_018240685.1. Lineage (GTDB taxonomy): Bacteria > Pseudomonadota > Alphaproteobacteria > Reyranellales > Reyranellaceae > Reyranella. The sequence goes on from JAFEFG010000011.1 coordinate 22,932, forward strand.
GTACGTCCAGATCCTGCGCGATCTGTGGACAACCGGGGTGTCGAACTTCAAGGGCGAGTTCTTCACCATGAACGACTGCCGCCTGAGCCCGCGGCCGCAGGCCGACATGAAGGTCATCTGTGCCGGCACCAGCGATGCCGGCATGGCCTTCACCGCCAAATATGCCGACTACAACTTCTGCTTCGGCAAGGGCTTCAACACGCCGACCGCCTGCTCCGACACCGTGTCGCGCATGCAGGCCGCGGCGGACAAGACCGGCCGTCCCGTCGCCGCCTATGCCCTCTTCATGGTCATCACCGGCGAGACCGATGCCGAGGCGATCGCCAAGTACGAGACCTACAAGGCCGGTGCCGATCTCGAGGCACTGGCCTGGATGGTCGAGCAGGCCACCGCCGACAAGAGTTCCGGCGGCGACAGCAACGTTCGCCATGCCATCGATCCGAAGTCCATGGTGAACCTCAATATCGGCCTGCTGGTCGGATCGCACGCGACCGTGGCGAAACTCCTCGACGAGGCGGCGACCGTGCCGGGTCTTGGCGGCGTGCTGCTCACCTTCGACGAGTTCGTGAGCGGCACGGAGATCTTCGGCGAGCGCATCCAGCCGCTGATGCAGTGTCGCAAGCATGTCCAGTCCGCCGCCAAGGTTGCCGCATGACCCAGCCCGCGAGCTACTTTCCGATCGACGATCCCGCCGGGCGCTGCCTTGCGGCGTCGCCCGAGCCATTGATGATCCGCCCGTCGGAGACGGCGCTGATCGTCGTCGACATGCAGAATGCCTATGCCTCGCCGGGCGGCTATCTCGATCTCGCCGGCTTCGACATCTCGGGCGCGCCGCCCGCGATCGAGAAGATCCGCGAGGCGGTGGCCGCCGCCCGCGCGGCCGGCATGCCGGTGATCTTCTTCCAGAACGGATGGGATCCCGACTACGTCGAGGCGGGCGGGCCCGGTTCGCCCAACTGGCACAAGTCGAACGCGCTCAAGACCATGCGCCAGCGGCCGGAACTTTACGGCAAGCTGCTGGCCAAGGGCGGCTGGGACTACGAGCTGGTCCAGGCGCTGCCGCCGCAGCCGGGCGACATCGTCGTCGAGAAGCCGCGCTACAGCGCCTTCTTCAACACCAATCTCGACAGCCTGCTGCGCGCGCGCGGCATCCGTTCGCTGGTCTTCACCGGCATCGCCACCAACGTGTGCGTGGAGTCGACGCTGCGCGACGGCTTCTTCCTCGAATATTTCGGCGTCGTCCTGCACGACGCCACGCATCACGCGGGACCCGATTTCATCCAGAAGGCGTCGCTCTACAACATCGAGAAGTTCTTCGGCTGGGTGTCGTCGGTCGCCGATTTCCGCGCCGCGCTGACCGCCAACGCCAACCCGATGGCCAAGACGCAAGGAGAGACCTGATGCCGATGATTCCCGTGATCCCCGCCGGCACCGGCAAGACGCTGGCGCCCTATTCGCCGGGCGCGATGGCGGACGGCGTGGTCTATGTCGCCGGCACGCTGGCGCTCGACAAGGAGGCCAACGTCGTCCATGTCGGCGATGCCGGCAAGCAGACGGAATTCGTGCTGGAGCAGATCAAGTCGGTGATCGAGACCGCGGGCGGCACCATGGCCGATGTCACCTTCAATTCGATCTTCATCACCGACTGGGCCAACTACGCGGCCGTCAACGAGGTCTATGCCAGGTACTTCCCGGGAGACAAGCCGGCCCGCTACTGCATCCAGTGCGGACTGGTGAAGAAGGAGGCGCTGGTGGAGATCGCCACCATCGCCCATGTCGGCAGGAAGGGCTGAACGCGCATGGACTTCGACGTCCACGAGAGCGAACGGCCGTGGGCGGAGACGGTTCTTCTCTCCGCCGGCCTCGGCGGTGCGGCAGGCTACTGGGCACCGCAGCTTGCGGCCCTGAGGCAGCGCTATCGTGTGATCACCTATGACCAGGCCGGCACCGGCCGGGCCCGGGCGACGGAGCTTGCGGCGGGTTACGGCATCGCCGACATGGCCGACGAGGTCATCGAGATCCTCGACGCCACCGATACGGAGTCCTGCCATTTCGTCGGCCATGCGCTCGGCGGGCTGGTCGGCATCGACCTCGCCTGCAGGGTTCCGGACCGGCTCCATTCGCTCTCGGTGGTCAATGGCTGGGCAGTGGCGGACGCCCATACGCGGCGCTGCTTCGAGGTCCGCCTGGCGCTGCTGCAGCATGTCGGGCCGGAAGCCTATGTTCGCGCCCAGCCGATCTTCCTCTATCCCGCCTCCTGGCTCTCGGCCAACGAAGCGCGGATGGCTCAGGAAGATGCGCATGCGCTGTCCGGCTTCCAGGGTGCCAACAACCTCATGCGCCGCATCGAGGCGCTGCTGGCCTTCGATGCGACCGACAGGCTCGGCGAGATCCGCCTGCCGATGCTGCTGGTGGCCTCGCGCGACGACGTGCTGGTCCCCTACACGCGCTCGGAACACATCGCGCGGTCGCTACGGAGCGTGGAGGTGCAGGTGCTGCCCTGGGGCGGTCACGCGGTGAACGTGACCGACGCCCAGCGGTTCAACGGCCTGCTGCTCGACTTCCTTGCCGATCACGCCGGCGGCGGCACCATCGTGCCCTTCGGCAGGGCGGTACAGTGATCGTAGATGGCGGACGGCCGCGTGAACCAGATCTTGTCCTTCTGCGGATGGTTCACGATGTGCTGTAGCGCCTCGCGCAGCATCCGCAGCCGGTAGGGCTGCCCCACGATCATCGTGTGCAGGGCGATGCCGCACACCAGCGGCTGCCTGGCCGACTGCCGCAGCAGTTCCTCGAACTGGCCGATGACGAAGTCGCGGAACTGCTCGGGCGTGTGGTGGCGCACCAGGATCTGCGGGCTGTCGTTGATCTCGATCGGATAGGGCACGCTCATCAGCGGGCCGGAGCGCGTCTTCATCCACAGCGGCTGGTCGTCGGCCGGCCAGTCCATCAGGAAGTCGAAGCCGACTTCCTTCAGCAGGTCGGGCGTGTGGCGCGTCGAAGCCATCCAGGGCGCCATCCAGCCGCGCGGCGGCCGGCCCGAGGCCTTCTCGATCGCATCCCGTACCTCCTCGAGGAAGCGTCTCTCGTCGGACTCCCACATATGGCCGTGGCGCTCGGCGTTGGTGCGGCCGTGCCCGATGAACTCGTCGCCGCGCGCCTTCAGCGCGTCGACGATCTGCGGCGCATAGTCGAACACCGTGGTGTTGATCAGGTGTGCCGCCGGCAGGTTCAGCTCGTCGAACAGCTCCAGGCACCGCCAGACGCCGACGCGATTGCCGTAGTCGCGCCAGGCGAAGGTGCGCGGATCGGGCGGTGGGTTGGCGACGGTGAGCAGATGGCCTTCGCCGGCGCCGTAGGCGAAGTGCTCGATGTTGAGGCCGAGATAGACGGCAAGGCGCTTGCCGTCCGGCCAGGAATAGTCGGGCCGTTCGACGATGGGCGAGTAGGCGTAGCGATCGTGATAGGGCAGGCGAAGCATGAGGGTCCTTCTGTCGTTCAGTCTGTGGCTGGCGGTCGGTAGCCGGCGGGTCAGTAGCCGGCGCTGCGGTCGACCAGCTCGCGCAGCGGCTCGTTGCGCAGGAAGCGTCCGAGGTTGTCGGCGAAGAGCCGGGCGACGATCCGGTCGCGCTGCGGGTGCGGGCCGCCGATATGGGGCAGGACGATGATTCCCTCGGTCTTCCAGAACGGATGATCCGGCGGCAGCGGCTCCTGGCGGAAGACGTCGAGCACGGCGCCGGCGACCTTCCCGGCCTTGACCGCGGCGACCAGATCCTCGTCCCGGATCAGATGGCCACGGCCGAAATTCAGCAGCCAGGCCGCGGGCTTCATGAGCGCGAGCCGCCGGGCATCGATGAAATTGTCGGTCTCGTGCGTGGCCGGCAACAGCAGCAGCACGAAGTCCGAGCGCGCCAGGATCTCGGGCGCGCCCTCCGGCGGCAGGACCTCGTCGACATGTGCGATCGGCCCCGGGCGGCGCTTGGTGCCGATCACCTTCATGCCGAAGGCAGAGGCGAGACGGGCCACTTCCTGCCCGATCTCGCCCAGGCCGAGGATGCCGAGCGTCTTGCCGGTCAGGGGCTGGGCGACGGTATGCACCCATTGGCCGCGTTTCTGGTTCTCGACCGCCGCTGCATAGGGCTTGGCGACATAGAGCAGCGCGCCCAGGATGTTCTCTGGCATCGACTCGCGATGCGTGCCGCGGGCGCAGGTGAGCGCGAGGGTCGGCGGCAGGTCGGGCAGGGCCAGCCATCCTTCGACGCCGGCGGTCATCGCCTGGGCCCAGCGCAGCTTCGGCATGGCCGGCAGCAGGCCGGGCGGCACCGCGACGGCCATCAGCACCTCGGTCTTGGCGAGCTGATCCGCGGACGGCCGCTCCTTGCGCGGCAGGGTCTCGATGGCGACGCGGTCGTCGAGGCCGGCCGCCTTGACGGCATCGATGTAGGCGGCGGGCGTGTCGGTCCAGAGCAGGACCTCGGTACGGCTGGCCAAGCGGGCAACTCCTCGTTCATCCGTCGGCGCCGCCCGTTTCCGGCGGGCGCGCTTCAGGGGGCGGACGCTAACACAGATGACGGGCCGGAGGCCGCGCGGCGGATGCCGGAGGGGCCGCTATTCTGCATTGGAGACCGGAATCGGAGGCAGGGCTGGAAGCGAGGTATGATGTGCTCGAGTCCCGAGAACCGTGCGCTGCGCCTCCCATGGAAAGCCCGTCCCATTTTTCGTCCATTTATTTAATGGCGGATTCCCTCGGCGGGGATTCGTCAACCTCTTTTCGGCGCGATGAAGAGGCGAGGCGCGCGAGGGCAGGGCGGCCGCCCGGCGGACACTTGCCCAAATCGTCCGAACGCCTATATCCACCGCCGATTCGCCACATGCCACATGGATATTCGACATGAACGGGGATGCCGGGAGCGCTCAGGCTCATCAATTCCAGGCTGAAGTCGCCGAACTGCTGAACCTCATGGTTCATTCGGTCTATTCGGAGACCGATGTCTTCCTGCGCGAGCTGATCTCCAACGCCTCGGATGCCTGCGACAAGGTCCGCTATGAGGCGATCGCCAGGCCCGAGCTGCTGGCCGGCGACGACAGGCTCGCGATCCGGCTGATCCCGGATGAGAAGGCGAGGACGCTGACGATCGCCGACAACGGCGTCGGCATGGACCGGCAGGAGCTGATCGACAATCTCGGCACGCTGGCACGGTCGGGCACGAAGGCCTTCCTGAAGGGGCTCAAGGACGCCAAGGAAGGGCTCGGCCTGATCGGCCAGTTCGGGGTCGGCTTCTACGCCGCTTTCATGGTCGCGGACCGGATCGAGGTCGTGAGCCATCGTGCCGGCACGGCCGAGACCTGGGTCTGGACCTCGACCGGCGGTGCGGGCTTCGAGGTGGCGCCGGCGAGCGCGGAGCAGGCCGCGGCGGTGCCGCGGGGCACGCGGATCGCGCTTCACCTCAAGGAGGACGCCGGCCGCTACCTCCAGCCGTACGAGCTGGAGCGGATCGTGCGGGCCTATTCCGACCACATCCTCTTCCCGATCGAGCTGGTCGACGACAAGGGCGAGGCCCGCCAGGTCAATGCCGCCAGCGCGCTGTGGCAGAAGCCCAAATCGGAGGTCAGCAAGGAAGACTACACCCAGGCCTACCGCTCCATCGCGATGGCCTTCGACGAGCCGGCGCTCACGCTGCACTACAGGGTCGAGGGGCGGCAGTCCTATGCCGTGCTGCTGTTCGTGCCCTCCGCGCCGCCTTTCGATCTTGCCGATCCGGCGCGCAAGGGACGGGTGAAGCTCTATGTGCGGCGTGTCTTCATCACCGACGACGCCGAGCTGCTGCCGGCCTATCTGCGCTTCGTGCGCGGCGTGGTCGACAGCGAGGACTTGCCGCTCAACCTGTCGCGCGAGATGCTGCAGAACAATCCGCAGGTGAAGCAGATCCGCAGCGGCGTCACGACGCGCGTGCTCGGCGAGCTGGAGAGCCTTGCCGGCAGGGACGCCGACACCTTCGCGAAGGTCTGGGAGGCGTTCGGCCCGGTCGTGAAGGAGGGGCTGTACGAGGACAACGAGCGGCGGGCCCAGCTTCTCGCGCTCGCGCGCTTCTCGACGACCGCCGGCGACACGCTGCGTTCGCTCAAGGACTATGTCGCCGACCTCAAGCCGAACCAGACCGAGATCTACTATCTCGTCGGCGAGAGCATCGAGCGCCTCCGGTCCAATCCCAAGCTGGAGGCGGCGCGGGCGCGCGGCGTCGAGGTGCTGCTGCTCACCGATCCGATCGACGCCTTCTGGACGATGATGCCGCAGGAATTCGAGGGCAAGCCGCTGAAGTCGCTCAGCCAGGGCGACATCGACTTCGGCCTGATCCCGCTGCTGGACGAGGCGGGCGCCAAGGACGAGCAGAAGCCGTCGGCCGACGAAGACGAGGCGATCCTCAAGGCGGTGAAGGAAGCGCTGGGCGATCAGGTCGCCGAGGTGCGCGCCTCGCCGCGCCTGACCGAGAGCGCGGCCTGCCTGGTCGCGAGCGCCCAGGGCCGGGATCGCGAGCTGGAGCGTCTGCTGGCGCGCCAGAACCGCGGCAGCGGCGCCCGACCCATCCTCGAGCTCAACATGAAGCACCCGCTGGTGCGGCTGCTGGCGACGGCGCAGAGCAGCGGATGCGGCGACGAGGTGACGGACATCGCCGCCCTGCTGCTCGACCAGGCGCACATCCTCGATGGCGAGATCCCGGCCGACCCCGCCGCCTTCGCCAGGCGCCTCAACGATCTGGCGGTTCGCGGCCTTCGCGCCGGCCGCTGAAGCGCGATCCGGCGGCGAAGGTTACTTCGCCGGCCGGCCCAGAACTTCCGCCGTGTGCTCGCCGAGCTTCGGCGCCGGGCGGGTCGAGCGCGGACGCGTGCGGTCGAAGGAGATCGGCAGGCCGAGCACGCGCGGTCCGCCGTCGGGGAGCTGCTGCACCATCTCCGAGGCCGCGAGCTGCTCGGTCGCGGCCAGCTCGGCGATGTCGTTGACCGGGCTGCAGGGCACGCCGGCCTTCTCGAAGGCCTCGATCCAGTGTGCGCGGCTCCTGGTGCGCATGACCGCGGCGATCAGGCCGACCAGCTCGGCGCGGTTCTGCACGCGCTGCGCACTGGTGGCATAGCGCGGGTCGGTGCCCCACTCGGGGTGCTGCAGCACCTTGGCGGCGCGCGCCCACAGGCGGTCGTTGCCGGCGGCGAGGCAGACCGGATGGTCGGTGGTGTCGAACACCTGGTAGGGGACGATCGCGCCGGAGCCGGTGCCGTGGCGCTTGGGCGGCACGCCGGTCGCCAGGTAGGCGTTGAGCTGGCCGTCGACCCAGTGCACGGCCGAGTCGAACAGGGACGTGTCGACGAGGCAACCCTTGCCGGTGCGGTCGCGCATGCGGAGCGCCGCCAGGGCGCCGATGGTGCAGAACATGCCGGTCGCCTTGTCGTTGATCGAGGCGCCGCAGAAGGTCGGCGGGTCCTCCGGCCGGCCGGTCACGCTCAGCATGCCGCCATAGGCCTGCAGCAGCGGGTCGAAGCCCGGCTTCATGCGCATCGGCCCCTTGTAGCCGAAGGCCCAGATGGAGCAGTAGATCAGGCGCGGATGCCGCTTCAGCATTGCCTCCGGGCCGATGCCGATCTCGTCGACCACGCCGGGACGGAGGTTCTGGATCAGGATATCGGCGGTCTCGCAAAGCCGGTGCAGCGCCTCGACGTCCTCGGCGCGCTTGAGGTCCAGGACCACCGACCGCTTGTTGCGGTTCTGGCCATGGAAGTAGAGCGAGGTCACGCCGTCCGGCCCGAACGGAGGGCCCCAGATGCGCGCATCGTCGCCGCCGTCCGGCTTCTCCACCTTGATCACGTCGGCGCCCATGTCGGCCATCAGCACGCCGGCAAGAGGTCCGGCCAGCGCCTGGCCAACTTCGATCACGCGAACGCCTTCCAACGGGAGAGTCACGGCAGCCTCATCTTTCCAACCCGATTCTTCTGTCCGGACGTTTAGGTACAGAGCGGCCGCACGTTGGTAAAGCCGCTCGATGCGCCCTGCGGCTGGCGGCGGCGCCGCCGGGAAGGCGCGGCGCCTTGCAGTCGGCATGACGGCGCAGGCAGGACTTCGCCTGTGTCGCCCACAAGCTCGCGCTAGCACCGGATTCCCTTTTGGTGCTAACAGCGCGGGCATGAAGCGTAAGGTCAGTAAGGCATTCGTCTATCTCGGTCCCTCGGCAATCCATGGCATCGGTTGCTTTGCCGACCGCCCCATCCGCAAAGGTGAGATCGTCCGCTGCTGGGACGGCAAGGACAGCCGCTGGATTCCCCTGCGCAAGGCGCACGCGTCGCCGCAGGCCGCGCTCTTCAGGCGCTTCGGCATCCGGACCCAGGGCGGCTATTGGGCGCCGATCGACTTCCTGCGCATCTCGACCGGCTGGTACATGAACCATTCGGCGGAACCGAATGTCGGGTCCGACGACGGTGACGTGACCTACCACGCGCTGAAGGACATCCCGGCCGGCGAGGAACTCACGATGGACTATCGCCTGATGGACGAGCGGCACGACAACCTGTCGCGCGACGAGAGCGTGCCGGCGGGTGATCGCAGGACGATGGGCGCGCGCGGGAACGCTCGCAATGGGAACGTGAAGCGGGCCAGCGCGTAGTCGCTGCAGCCCGGCGCGGCACCGGCTGGCCTTCGATCCAGCGCCCTTGATCCAGCGCAAGGCCTGGCCGCCGCCATTCTAGGATGATACGCACGTTAACCGTTGCGCGACGGAGAGGCCGATGACTCCAGTCCTGACCGACTATGTGACACCGTGGGATGTGATCATATTCTTTGGCATCCCGCTTGTGCTGATGGTCTTCGTGCTCGTCCAGGAATACCGGGCCGACCATCATCATCCGTAACGCGGAGCGGCGGCATCCGGTTCAGTCGCCGCTCGCCTGTCAGCGCTTGGCGCCGGCCGCGATCGGGGTGGGCGGCAGCGAAGCGGGCGTTGCCGCGGCGCTGACGGCCTTGATCGGCAGCAGCGGCTGTTCGCCGAACAGCCCTTCGACCAGCCTCAGCCGTTTGGCCTCCTCCTCCGTCAGCGGTCCTTGCGCCTCCAGCACCTGGCGCAGCATGCCCAGCATCTCCCGGCGCGCCTCGGCATCGCCCGACAGCAGGCGCGGAATGGCGCCGAGGGCGCGTTGCTCGTCGAGGCGAAGCAGGAGGTACTGTGTGCGCAGCAGCTTCTTCATGTCGGCGAGGTGCATGCGCTCCGATGCCGGGCGCAGGCCGCGGATGGCCCAGATCATCGAGAAGCCGCGCTCGTCGACGCTCTTGGACGTCAGCCTGACGTAGATCAGGCCGCGCACGGCCGCCTCCAGCAGGCCGCCGACCTCGAACTGCTCGTCCAGCCTGGCGCGCACGGCGGCCGCCACCGCCTCGCGGGCGAGATCGCGTTCGATGTGCCGCTGCGCCGACCCGACGTCCGGCCCCAGCCCGACAAGGGCCTGCAGGATCGGAGCGCCATAGACGTTCATGAAGGCGGCTTCGGTCATCGCGTCGCGCACGATTCGATACCCGTCCAGCCAGGTCGTCATGGCGGTCGAGAAAATCGATTCCATCGCCTTCAGGGGATTGTCCGCGCCAACCGGGGTGCGGTTCGCCCGCACCGACTGCGCCATCGCCTCGACGGGAGCCATCCAGGGGTTGCGGTCGGAGAACATGGCGAAGCGCATGCGGCTTGGATGCAGCGTCCGCCCCAGTTCGGCGGCCTCGTCGGTGACGACGCCACGGACGATGGGCTGGGCCAGCGTCCGGTACAGGCCGAGATTCACTTCGGACACACGGGCGGCTGCGGCGAAACGGCGGTCGTCAGCCTCGTCGTTGCCGCCGAAGGCCCGGATGTCCGCCAGCGTGCGCGCCTCGAGGCGGAACAAATACTTGCCCTTGATGAGGTCGGGATTCGGCGTGTCCGACTCGACCTCGGTGATGACCGCCTCGTAGAGGCCCGGCGGCACCAGGTCGATCATGTCCATGCAGTTGGCGAATTCGGCGTGTTCCTTGGTCGCCACCTTGCCGGAGACGAAGATGCCGAGATGGCCGATCGTCTGGTGCGTGGTGTAGACAATGGTCTGGCCGTTCGCGACGATCTCGCGCTCGCTGTCGTAGAGATCGGTGATCCAGCCGAGCGCCTGCTGCGGCGGCGTGATGTTGTCGCCCCACGAGCAGAAGACCACGATCGGCGACCGGATGTTGCGCAGGTCGATGCGCACGCCCTCCGAACTGCGAAGTCCGCCGGACGCGAGCTTGTTGCCGACGAACAGGTTGTCGGCGATCCACTGCATCTCCTCGGCGTTCAGCACGACCGGGCTGCCCCACCAGGTCTCGAAGTCGAGGAAGCGCGGCGCCTCGGTGTCGACCTTGGAATAGACGCCGTAGACCTTCTCCCAGTAGGTGTTGGCGGGATTGAGTGATTCGAAGTTGGAGACGAGGTGGGCGCCGTCGAACACGCCCTTGCCTGCGTCGCCCGCGAGCGCTGTCATCCACGTTCCGCCCAGCACGCCGCCAAGATAGCGCATGGGATTCTTGCCGTGCACGCCGGCCCAGTAGGAGAGGGGCGAGCCGGCGAGCACGATCGGTCCCGCCAGCTCCGGGTTCAGGGCGGCGGTCATCATGATCTGCCAGCCGGCCTGGCAGTTGGCGATGATGGCGGGCTTGCCCTCGGCCTTGGGATGCAGCCGGATCACCTCCTCGATGAACGCCGCTTCGGCCACGCAGACATCCTCGATCGTCTGGCCGGGCTCCGGCTTGGGGAGGAAGCCGATGAAGTAGCAGGGATGGCCGGCCGCCATCGCCACGCCGATCTCGCTGTCCTGCTTCATGCCGCCGATGCCGGGCCCGTGTCCCGCGCGCGGATCGACGACGATGAAGGGACGCTTGGTCGGATCCACCTCGGTGCCGCCCTCGGGCAGGATGCGGACGAGCGCATAGTTCACGGGGCGCGGCAGCGTCCGTCCGTCTCTGACCAGCTCCGCCTTGAACTTCAGGACATGCGGCGCGTTCCGCGCGCTGTGCTCGAGATAGATGTTGCCGCGCTGGCGCAGCACATCGAGCGTCAGCACCGACCGCTGCCAGGCGTCGATCCAGTACTCGCTCATGAAGTTCAGCGGGTTCGCAGCGGACATGCCATGCCTCCGGACGCGGACGATGGAGTGGTTGGGGACGGGTGCTGCCGACGGACGCGGGGAGCGCGCTACCCCCAGCTCAGGAATATCCCGACGTCGCCGCGCAGGCCGCCCTTGCGGTCGATGACCTCATACTTGATGTGATAACCACGTGACTTGAGCTGTCGTTCCCAGAAGGAATAGATCTCCCTCGGGATGCCGGTCAGCGTCTTCTCCCATCCTTCCTCATGCTGGTCGATGGCGCGCCCATCGTCGGTGCAGATGTGGTTGGGGAAGCGGAACACCTGGACCGAGGTCAGGCCGTTCTCGACCGCGCGATTGATGATGTGGGCGGCCTTTTCGACGACCTGCTCGTCGGTCAGTCCCGAGGGACGACTGAGCCTGTCGAGAAAAGCCTGTTTCTCGGCCTCCGCCGCGTCGTGAGCTTTCTGTGCCGCCGAGGCCTTCTCCGCCTCTGCGAGCGCGATCTTGGCCTGCAGGTCCTTGGCCGTCGGCAAATGCAGCATTCCGGTCCCCCGAGATGGAAAATCGACCCGTGCAGAATTGTCGGAGCAGGGCGGATGCACATTGAGATAGGTCAAGCGCCCCCCCCGCCGAGCCCTGCCGTCAGAACCTCTGCTCGACGTACTTGCGCCTCGGAAGCGTCGCCGCGTCGTCGTACTTCACCTTCTCCGAGCGATCCGGCAGCTTCACCTTCTCGTGCTTTACCCGCTTGTAGGGGATCTGCGACAGGATGTGATTGATGCAGTTGAGCCTGGCCCGCTTCTTGTCGTTCGAGTCGACGAGATGCCAGGGGGCGTGCACCGTGTCGGTGTAGTCCAGCATCATGTCGCGCGCTTTCGAGTAGTCGTACCAGCGCCTAAATGACTCGAGATCCATCGGGCTGAGCTTCCATTGCCGGATCGGATCGTCGATCCGCGCCCGGAACCGCCGTTCCTGCTCTTCCTGGCCGACCTCCAGCCAGATCTTCAGGAGGCGTATGCCGCCATCGAGCATGAACTTCTCGACCGTGGGGCAGAGTTCCAGGAACCGTTGATGCTGCTCGGGCGTGCAGAAGCCCATCACGTATTCGACGCCGGCGCGGTTGTACCAGCTGCGGTCGAAGATCACGACCTCGCCCGCGGCCGGGAAGTGGGCGATGTACCGCTGCACGTACATCTGCGTCTTCTCCCGGTCCGAGGGGGCCGGCAGGGCGACGACGCGGAACACGCGGGGCGAGACCCGCTCCGTAAGCGCCTTGATCGTTCCGCCCTTGCCGGCGGCGTCGCGCCCTTCGAAGACGATGATGATCCTTTCGCCGGTTTTGCGTACCCAATCCTGCAGGTAGCAGAGCTCGACCTGGAGCTTTCTCAGCTCCTGCTCGTAGACCTTGCGGGAGAGCTTCCCGTCATTCGCCTTCTTTTTCTTCGACATGCCTTCCCCCTGCGCATGGGCGACGGCCGATTGGTGGTTCCGTCCGGATAAGCCGTGCCCGGGCAACTCTGCCCGTGGCCGACGCCGATCGTCCAGAGCGGTATTTCCTGGCGGGCATTCGGCCGGCGCCCCCTTGGGCGCCGAGAGGCCGTCACGATCTCTTGACGTGTCTCAAATCATGGACGGCTCCGGCGTGGTAAGAAATTACGTATGGCCGCCATTGCTGCGGGGTAAGCATCGACCGCGGCGCCCCCAGATTCCGAGGAGGGGCCGACTTGGACGAGTTGCGTACCCTTTCATCCGGGCTTCTGCCCCTCATCGTCATCGTCTTCATGACCGCGAACCTGGCGTCGATCGGTCTCGAGGTCGATCCCTCGCGTATCGTCGCCCCCCTGCGCGATCGAAATTTCGTGTCTCTTGCGCTGCTTTGGGACTGGCTGCTCTGTCCGGGTATTGCCCTGCTGCTCGCTGCTGTCGTGCCGATGGCAAGGCCCTATGCGCTGGGACTGGAGCTGATCGGTCTGGCGCCTGCAGCGCCCTTCCTTCCCGTGATGGTCCGCAAGGCCGGTGGCGATCTTGCCTACGCAGCGGCCTTCATGCTGACCGCAGCGGTGGGGACCGTGATCCTCATGCCGATCGTCCTGCCGATGCTGGTGCCGGGCGTCGCCGTCAGCACGTGGACGGTTGCCCGGCCGCTGATCGCCTTCGTTCTGGCGCCGCTGGGCGTCGGCCTCGTGATCCGGACCGCCGCGCCCACTCTCGGCGGGAAGCTTGCGGTCCTGGCCCGGGCGCTGGCGCGGGCGGCGACCCTTGTCCTGCTGGTGATGATCGTGATCCTCTATTTCGAGGGTTTCATCGGCGCTATCGGCAGCTACGCGATCGGCACGCAGCTGCTGTTCACGGTCGCCATTGCCGTCGGAGCCTACGCTTCCGGCGCCCGGCTCGAGCCCGAGAAGAGAAGCGTTCTTTGCCTGGGCGTCTGCACCCGGAATCTGGGAGCGGCGCTTGCGCCCGTGCTTGCGGTAAGCTCGGATCTGCGCACGACGGTCATGGTGGCGCTGGGAGTGCCTATAAACCTGATCGTGACCTTTGCCATGGCGCGCTGGCTGGCGGCGAGATCGCCGACGAAGGAGCCGTGATGGGGTGGCTCACCCGATACCGTCTGCGCAGCTTCCTGAGGCATTCGTTCTGGCTTTATCCGTCGATCGCCCTGCTCGGCGCATGGATCTTCGGGAGGCTGGTCGGCTTCTATGCCGCCGACATCGAGCTGCACTTCTTCCAGACCCGCAGCACCGAGGGCGCACGGGCAGTGGTCGGCGCGCTGGCCGCTTCCATGCTGACGTTCGTCGTCTATTCGGTGTCGGCGCTGCTGCTCGCGGTACAGCTCGCCAGCGGGCAGATCACGCCGCGGCTCATCAATCTCACCTTCGGCCGCTGGACGATGAAGGCAGCGACGAGCGCCTTCGTCTTCGCCTTCTGCCTCTCCGTCGTGGCACTGGCGAACGTCAGCGACGACGGCCGATACGATGCGCTGGTCCTGCTCGCGGTCGTGGTGAACGTGTTCAGTCTCATCGTCTTCCTGTGGTTCGTGCAGGAAGTCGGAACCGGCCTCCGGCCGGTCGCGATCCTGCAGTACCTCTACGCCGAGGGACGGAAGGCAATGGACGGCGTCTACGAGGGTACCTTCGATCCGGCAGCCACCCAGTCGGCAGCACAGGAGCTGCCGCTGCCCTCAACCGGCCGTGTCGTCGTGCGCAAAGGCGCATCAGGAACGTTCCTGGCGTTCGGCCGTCGTGACCTCGTCGCGCTCGCGATCAAGGCGCAATGTACCATCGAGCTCATCCCCCAGGTCGGGGACTTCGTGTCCACCGACGATCCACTGGCCCGAATCTATCCGGCCACTGCGAAGGTGGAAGAGGCCATTCTCAATGACATGGTGGCGTTTGGACCGGAACGGACCATGGAGCAGGATCCGATGTTCGCCTTCCGCATCATGGTCGATATCGGGGCGCGGGCGCTGTCTCCGGCGATCAACGACCCGACGACGGCGGTGCTGGCAATCGACCAGATCCATCGGTTGCTGCGCTATGCAGGTTTCAGGAACATCGGGACCGGCCGGGTCTACGATCGGGACGGGCGGCTTCGTCTGATCTTCCCGACGCCGGCCTGGGACGACATCGTCGACCTGGCGCTGACGGAGCTGCGTCAGTTCGGCGGCGGCAGCATCCAGGTCGCGCGACGAACCAAGGCGATGCTCGAGCATCTCATCGCGACCCTGCCGCCGGCGCGAACCGCGGCGCTGCGGCGTGAACTTGTTACTTTGGAGAGCGGCATCGCGCGCAACTTCGCCGAGCCGGACGATCGCCGTCGCGCCAACTTCGCCGATTTCCAGGGGTTGGGCGGTTCCTCGGCACGCAGCGACGAATTGTAGGGCCGGGAGCGGGTGGCAACGCCCCTTCTTTTTGCCTGATAATGCAAGAAAGGCGCAAAAGAACTTCGTAATTCGGCTACGCCACGCGCGCCAAGTCCAATATTATGAACGAGCAGAGTAAGGCTGAAGGAAGAATGCTTCGTAGCGAAGATCTTCTCGCGAGCGTGCTCGCTCTCGAGCCCCCGAAATCACCTCTCGAACCGGCAACCGCCGAGAGCATCGAAGCTGCCGATCATGCGCTGCGGTTCTGGAAGAGCACCGACACGGGCCCGCTAACGCCGGGCTCCGACGCGCACAAGCGCGAGGTCTGCCGGATGTTCCGGGAGACGTTCAATCCCTACCGGCCCTCGGTCATCGACTGGCCGAAGCTCAATCCCGAGGAACGGCGGCGCGTAACCTCGCTGCCGATCTGGGACATCGCCGTGCACACCGAAGGCCGGGCGCGGCTGCGTTTCGCCGCCTATGCGAAGTCGGTCTCCGATCCCGATGTCCGCGCCGCGATCATGCTGAATGCGTGGGAGGAGAACCGCCACAAGGAGGTGCTGGCGAAACTCGTCGAAGCCTACGACATCCGGTTGGCGAAGGAGCCGGCATTCGAGGTGCCGCGCGACCCGGAATGGGTGTACCTGCTGACCGGCTTCTCTGAATGCATCGACAGCTTCTTCGCCTTCGGCCTGTTCGAGCTCGCGCGTCGATCGGGCTTCTTCCCGGTCGAACTGGTGGACACCTTCGAGCCCGTCGTCCAGGAAGAATGCCGGCACATCCTTCTCTTCGCCAACTGGCTGGCCTGGCATCGCGCCAACCTGCCGTGGTGGTGGCGCATCTACTTCGAACTGCGCGTCGTCGCGGTCTGGATCGCCATCGCCCGCGAACGCATCGGATTGGCGTTCAGCCTGGACAAGGGCGATGCGTCCAAGCAGGCGGACAGCAACTTCACGGCCAGCAGTGCCAGCGCCATGAGTGCCGACGGCATCGGGGTTCGCGATCTCCTTGGCCTCAGCCTGGAGGAGAACGACCGTCGGTTCGCGGGCTACGATGCCCGCCTGGTGCGGCCTACCACCATGCCCACCCTGGCGAAGTTCGCCCTGTTCATCACGAAGCCGTGGGCGCGCAAGAAAGCGGCGTCGCGGAACCGGCCAAAGGGTTGAGTCGGGCGGCGTGCCTGATAAGAAGGCCGGATATTGGCCGGCTTCCAGGTGACATCCGATGACTGATCCCTTGCGGCAGGGAGAGCTCGTTCTCGTGACCGGCGGTTCGGGATTTCTCGGATCGTCCGTCGTGCGGGCGTTGATCGCCCGCGGATCGCGCGTGCGCGCCCTTGCCCGCCCGACCAGTCCCCGCGCCAACTTCCAGGGGCTGGCGTGCGAGGTGGTGACCGGCGATCTCACCGACCGCGAATCGTTGAAGGCGGCCCTGCGCGGCGTGCGATATCTTTTCCACGTCGCCGCCGACTACCGGCTGTGGGCGCGCGATCCCTCGGTCATCCTGCGCGCCAATGTCGAAGGTACGCGCAACCTCATGGAGGAGGCGCTGCGGGCCGGCGTGGAGCGGATCGTCTATACCAGCAGCGTCGCCGCGCTCAGGGTCGCCGGCGCCACGGGGCCCGTGGACGAGACCGCGGCGCTTGCCGCAGAAGAGGCGATCGGCGCCTACAAGCGTAGCAAGACCATGGCCGAGCGGGCGGTCGAGGAGCTGATCCTCAAGGACAAGCTGCCCGCCGTCATCGTCAATCCGACCACGCCGATCGGTCCGCGCGACATCCGGCCGACGCCGACGGGCCGCATCCTGCTCGATGCGGCGCGCGGCAAGATTCCGGCCTTCGTCGATACGGGGCTGAATTTCGCCCATGTCGACGACATCGCCGAGGGGCATCTGCTCGCCTTCGAGCGTGGCCGGATCGGCGAGCGCTACATCCTGGGGGGCGAGAATCTGTCTCTCCAGGAACTGCTCGGCGTCGTTGCCGGACTCACGGGCCGGCGTGCGCCGCGGCTCAAGCTGCCGCGCGGGCCGCTCTATCCGCTCGCGTTCGGCGCCGAGACCTTCGCGCGTCTGACGGGGAAGGAGCCGCTGCTGACGGTCGATGGGCTGCGCATGTCGCGCTATCACATGTTCTTCACCTCGGCCAAGGCCGAGCGGGACCTCGGCTATCGCAGCCGCCCCGCCCGGGAAGGCGTGATCGACGCGCTCGCCTGGTTTCGCGAAGCCGGATACCTGCGATGAGCTGGGACGCGATTGTCGGCGTGGTCGCCTTCGCGATCTGGGCCTACCTCCTGGTCGGGCGCGGCGGATTCTGGCTCGCCCGCGAGCGGGACGACCGCGACAACATCCCGGCCCCAACCCGCTGGCCGAGCGTGACGGTCGTCGTGCCGGCGCGCAACGAGGCGGACGTGATCGGCCAGTCGATCGGCAGTCTTCTGGCCCAGGACTATCCCGGTCCCTTCCGGGTCGTGCTGGTGGACGACGACAGCGACGACGGAACCGCGACGGCGGCACGGCAGGCGGCCGAGACGCTCGGCCAGGGGCCGCGTCTGGAGGTATTGACGGGGGCGAAGCTCCCGCCGGGTTGGACCGGAAAGCTCTGGGCCCTGCAGCAAGGCGTCCAACACGCCACGGCCCAGCCGGAGGCTCCCGACTATCTGCTGCTCACCGATGCCGATATCGGTCATTCGCCCGACAATCTCAGGAACCTCGTCGCGCGGGCCGAGCACGAAGGCCGGACCCTGGTGTCCCTGATGGCGGAACTGTCCTGCGCCAACCGGGCGGAGGCGTTTCTCATTCCCGCCTTCGTCTTCTTCTTCCAGATGCTCTACCCCTTTGCCTGGGTGGCGCAGCGGAAGCGGAAACTGGCTGCGGGGGCGGGCGGCTGCATGCTGATGCGACGCGACGCCCTGGAGCGGGCCGGCGGCATCGCCGCCGTGCGGTCCGAGATCATCGACGACTGTGCGCTTGCGCGTCGCCTGAAACAGCAGGGGCCGATCTGGCTCGGCCTCACTCGCCGTGCGCGGAGCCTGCGGCCCTACGGCAGCTTCCGGCAGATCGGCCGCATGATTTCGCGATCCGCCTATGCCCAGCTCGGCTACTCGCCGCTGCTGCTTGCGGGTACTGTGGCGGGCATGATGCTGACCTATTTCGCGCCGCCCTTGCTCGCCATCCTCGGCGAGGGCCTCGCCCGTTGGGCGGGACTGGGCGCGTGGCTGCTCATGGCGGTGTCGTTCCAGCCCATGCTGCGCTTCTATCGCCTGTCGCCGCTCTGGGGCTTTGCCCTGCCGGCGATCGCCGCAGCCTACACCGCCTTCACGGTGGACTCCGCCGTCGCGGTGTGGCGCGGCCGCGGCGGCATGTGGAAGGGCCGGGCCCAGGCGATCACGGGCGGCCCATGACACAGGCCGCCGATTTCGCTTCGGGCAAGGGACACCGGGACGAGAATTTTCCGGTCGCCTCGCATCTCGTGCGGCGCGAGCTGCGCGCACCGATCCTTGCCTTCTACCGGTTTGCGCGAGCGGCCGATGATGTCGCCGATCACCCCACGGCGGGTGAGGCGCAGAAGTTCGCCCAACTCGACCGCCTCGAGGCCGGGCTGCGGGGCGAGAAGGGCGCCAGCGTAGAGGGCGAGGCGCTGCGGGACGTGCTGAGGCCGCGCAACCTGACCGACCAGCATGCGCTCGACCTGCTAGAAGCCTTCCGGCGGGACGTCGTGAAGCGGCGCTACGCCGACTGGGCCGAGCTGATGGACTATTGTCGCTACTCGGCCGCGCCGGTGGGCCGGTTCGTCCTCGACCTTCACGGCGAGTCGCGATCGCTGTGGCCGCTCAACGACGCGCTGTGCACCGCCCTGCAGGTCATCAACCACCTGCAGGACTGCGCGAAGGACTATGCCGGACTCGACCGTGTCTATATTCCGCTCGATGCGCTTGCCGCTCAGGGCATCGGCGTGGAAGCCCTGCGCAGCGAGCGGGCCTCGCCGGCGCTGCGCACGGTGATCGCGGAGCTCGCCCGTCGCACGAGCGCGTTGCTCGACCTTTCCCGGCCGTTCGCCGGCGGCATCGTCGACCTCAGGCTGGCGCTGGAGGTCGGCGTCATCCAGACGCTGGCGGAAAGCCTGACGATGCGGCTCTCCCGTCGCGATCCGCTGTCGCAGCGGGTGCATCATCGTGCCATCGAAGCGCTGCCGCTCGCCGCCTATGGCGCGGTCGGTGTCGCCGCCGGGCGGCTTGGACGCAGGCTCGGTGCCAAGCAACCCGCCTTGCCCGGCAGCCACCAATGACGGACGCCGGCACTCTCGATCCCGCCGCCCTCAAGGCGCAGGTCTCGGGCAGTTCGTTCTACGCCGCCATGCGCCTGATGCCGAGGGCGGAGCGGGAGGCGATGTTCGCGATCTATGCCTTCTGCCGGCTGGTCGACGACATCGCCGACGACGGCACGCGGTCGCGCGAACAGCGCGCGCTCGAGCTCGGGCAGTGGCGCGTTGACATCGACGCCCTCTTCGCCGGCGCACCGGCGGGAAAGGCGGCCTTCCTGCAGGGGCCGGTCCGCGATTTCGGGTTGCGCAAGGAGGACTTCCTGGCGGTGATCGACGGCATGGAAATGGATGTCGTTGCGGATGTTCGCGCGCCGGACCTTGCCACGCTCGATCTCTACTGCGACCGCGTGGCCTGCGCGGTGGGGCGCCTGTCCACCCGCATCTTCGGCATGGAGGACGCGCCCGGCGTGGAACTCGCCGATCGCCTCGGTCGTGCGCTGCAGCTGACGAACATCCTGCGCGACATCGATGAGGATGCCGCGATCGGCCGGCTCTACCTGCCGCGGGAACCGCTGGTGGCTGCGGGGATCACCACCACCGATCCGGTCGCGGCGGTACAGGACCCGCGCATCGACGCCGTCTGCCGCACCGTGGCTGACAGGGCACAGGCGTATTTCGCGGCCGCCGACCGGCTCATGCGGACGCGACCACGCGGACGCCTGCTGGCGCCCCGCCTCATGTCGGCCGTCTATCGTGCCATCCTGCAGGACATGCAGGCGGAAGGATGGAAGCCGCCGCGCCGCCGCATCAAGATCGGCAAGCCGCGCCTGCTGGCGATCGTTGCGAGATGCTGCCTCGTTCCATGACGTCGTCGGGAACGTCGCGTGTCCATGTGATCGGCGCCGGCCTCGCGGGCCTGTCGGCCGCAGTGACGCTTGCCGACCGTGGTATTCCGGTCACCTTGTCGGAGGCCGCACGGCAGGCCGGCGGCCGCTGCCGCTCCTATCACGACAGCGTCCTCGACATGGTGATCGACAATGGCAACCACCTCGTGCTGGCCGGCAACGAGGCGGTCACGCGTTATCTTCACGCGATCGGGGCGGGGGACCGGCTGTCGGGTCCCGAGCGCGCCGAGTTTCCCTTTTTCGATCTCGGCGCACGCACGCGCTGGACCCTGAGGCCGAACGACGGCCCGATCCCCTGGTGGGTCCTCGACTCGCGGCGCCGCGTGCCCGGCACCCGGATCGGCGACTATCTCGCCTTCGTCCGGCTGATGCGGCGCCATCCCGGCCGGCGGATCGACGAGGTGATCGACTGCCATGGGCCGCTGTGGAACAGGTTCCTGAAGCAATTGCTGGTGTCGGCACTCAATACGGCGCCCGAGGACGGTGCCGCCGATCTCGCCGGTGCCGTCGTTCGCGAGACGCTCGCCAAGGGCGGGCGGGCGACGCGGCCGCTGGTCGCGACACCGAGCCTCGCCGCGGCCTTCGTGGACCCCGCCTTGTCCCATTTGCAGGGCCGTGGTGCGGAGATCCGTCTCGGGCGGCCACTGAGGTCGGTGACCTTGGCGGAAGGCTCCGTCTCCGCGCTGCATTTCGACGATGGCGCGCAGCGGGTCGAGGCGGGCGATCGGGTGATCCTCGCCGTCCCGCCGTGGGCGGCGCAGTCCTTCCTGCCGGACGTGAAAGCGCCTTCCGTCTTCAACGCCATCGTGAACGCCCACTTCCGCGTGACGCCGCCGGCACGCGCGCCGCTCGTGGTTGGGGTGATCGGCGGCACGGCCGAGTGGGTCTTCGCGTTCCACGATCGCCTCTCGGTCACCGTCAGTGCGGCCGACCGCCTGCTCGACACCGAGAACGACCGTTTGGCGGCGCTCCTGTGGGCAGAGGTGGCGGCCGTCCATGACCTGTCTGGCCCGGTGCCCGCGGCGCGGATCGTCAAGGAGAAGCGCGCCACTTTCGCCGCGACGCCGGCGCAGGATGCCTGCCGGCCGGCGGCGCAGACGCGCTGGCGCAATCTGTTCCTGGCGGGCGACTGGACCGACACCGGCTTGCCGGCGACGATCGAGGGTGCCTTGCGTTCGGGCGAGGTCGCGGCACGACTGGCGGCCCGTGCTTCATCGGAGTCCGCATGACTGACATCGCTGCCCTCGACGCCGACATTGGCCGCGCCTCGGATGCGCTGCTGCGCAACCAGCGCCAGGACGGCCACTGGGTGTTCGAGCTGGAAGCCGACGCCACGATCCCGTCCGAGTACGTCCTGCTTCGCCAGTATCTGGGCGAACCGGACGCGCCGGAACTCGAGCGCAAGATCGGCGTCTATCTGAGGCGGATCCAGGGCGAGCATGGCGGCTGGCCCCTGTTCCATGGCGGTGCGTTCGATCTCAGCGCGTCGGTGAAGGCCTACTTCTGCCTGAAGATGATCGGCGACGATCCGCAGGCGCCGCACATGGCGAAGGCGCGGGCCGCGATCCTCGCCCATGGCGGCGCGGCGAAGGCGAACGTCTTCACGCGCCTCCTGCTGGCGCAGTTCGGCGAGCTGTCGTGGAACGACGTCCCCACGATGCCGGTAGAGCTGATCCTCCTGCCGCGCTGGTTCCCGATCCACCTGTCGCGCATGTCCTACTGGGCACGCACCGTGATCGTGCCGCTGCTGGTGCTGGGCGCGCTGCGACTGCAGGCGCGAAATCCGCGGCGGATCGGGATTGCCGAACTTTTCGCGGCATCGGTCGGCGAGCAGCAGCAGCCGAAACATCGGACGCATCAGAAGCGCGCCTGGGCCCTGTTCTTCAACGGGCTGGATCGGGTGCTGAAGCTGGTCGAGCCGTTGTGGCCGAAGGCCATGCGGCAGCGGGCCGTCGATCGCTGTGTGGCCTTCGTGACCGAGCGCCTGAACGGCGAGGACGGGCTGGGCGCCATCTATCCCGCCATGGCCAACAGCGTGATGATGTTCGACGCGCTGGGCTATCCGCCCGAGCATCCCGAGCGGGCCATCGCACGCCGGTCGATCGAGAAGCTGCTCGTGATCCGCGAGGACGAGGCCTACTGCCAGCCCTGCGTCTCGCCCGTCTGGGACACGGCACTTGCCGCCCATGCCCTGTTCGAGGCGGGAGGCGAGACGGCGGTCGCCGCCGCCCGGCGGGGCCTGGAATGGCTGAAGCCGCTGCAGGAACTCGAGGTCAGGGGCGATTGGGCGGAACGGCGCCCCGACGTGCGTCCGGGCGGCTGGGCATTCCAGTATCGCAACGCGCATTACCCCGACCTGGACGATACGGCCGTGGTGGTGATGGCCATGGACCGCGCTCGGCGCGAGGCCGATGCCGGCACCGCGTATGACGAGGCGGTCGGCCGTGCGGTCGAGTGGGTGGCTGGCCTGCAAAGCCACAATGGGGGCTGGGGCGCATTCGATGCCGACAACGTCGACGACTACCTGAACAACATTCCGTTCGCCGATCACGGTGCACTGCTGGATCCGCCGACCGCCGACGTGAGCGCGCGCTGCATCAGCATGCTGGCACAGCTTGGCCATACGCCGTCCGATCCGCCGATGGCGGCGGCGATCGGATACCTCGAACGCGACCAGGAAGCGGACGGCAGCTGGTTCGGCCGCTGGGGCGTGAACTACATCTATGGAACATGGTCGGCGCTGTGTGCGCTCAACGCCGCCGGCTTCGACGGGACGCGGCCGAGCGTGCGCCGGGCGGCGGACTGGCTGATCTCGATCCAGAATGAAGATGGCGGCTGGGGCGAGGACTGCTCCAGCTACAGGCTCGACTACCAGGGATACGAGACGGCGCCCTCCAACGCCTCGCAGACAGCCTGGGCGCTGCTGGGCCTGATGGCGGCCGGCGAAACGGACCATCCGGCCGTGGCGCGCGGCATTGCCTACCTGCGCCGCACGCAGGAGGCGGGCGGACTGTGGCCGCAGGATGCCTATACGGGCGGCGGCTTCCCGCGCGTCTTCTACCTTCGCTATCACGGCTATCCGAAATTCTTTCCGCTCTGGGCGATGGCGCGCTACCGCAACCTGAAGCGCGCCAACAGCCGGCGGGTGGCGTACGGCATGTGACGATCCTGGTCGCCACCGGACTGGAGCGCGAGCGGCGCCTGCTGGCCGATCCCGGCGTCGAGATCGTTGCCGGCGGCGGCGATCCGGTGCGCCTCGAGCAGACGCTCGACGGGCTAGCGGCCGGCAAGGCGGGAATCCTGAGCATCGGCATCGCCGGAGGCCTGGTGCCGGAGGCGACTGTCGGACGGTGGATCGTCGCGACCGCGGTCGTCGACGCCGACCGGTCGCTGCCGGCCGATCCGGCCTGGCGCGACCGGCTGGCGGCGCGGCTGCCGGATGCCCTGCAGGGCGTGGTGGCGGGAGTCGATGCGATCGTGGCCGAGCGCGCGGACAAGGCCGCCCTGCAACGAACGACGGGGGCGGCGGCGGTCGACATGGAATCGCATGTTGCGGCCCGCGTGGCGCGGCGGCACGGACTGCCCTTCGCGGTTGCCCGCGTCGTCTCCGATCCCGTGCACCGGACTTTGCCGCCGGCCGCCCGCGTCGGCATGCGGCCCGACGGGGGCATGGATCTGCCGGCGGTGCTGCGGTCGCTGCTCGCCGATCCGCTCCAGTTGCCGGCCCTGATCCGTACCGGGCTGGAGGCGGAGAAGGCCTTTCGGGCGCTACTCCGCGGCCACCGCCTTCTCGGGCGCGGCCTCGCCGGTCCGGATCTCGGTGAGCTTCCGCTGGACGTGGTCTGAGAACACGAACTCGGCGCGACGCTGGTTGTCGAGCGGGATGTCCTTCGCCATGGGGCCGTCGGTCCGCACGCCGCGCATCGTCACCGACAGGGCCTTGAGCGGATGGCGGATCATGTCCTTCACCGCCGAGGCCTCGAACCCCGAATGGACCATGCAGTCGGCGCATTTCTCGTAGTTGCCGACGCCGTACTTGTCCCAGGGCGTTCCTTCCATCAGCTCCTTGAACGTCTTGGCGTAGCCCTCGCCGAGCAGGTAGCAGGGCTTCTGCCAGCCGAAGACGGTGCGCGTCGGGTTGCCCCACGGCGTGCAATGGTAGCTCGCGTTGCCGGCCAGGAAGTTGAGGAAGTTGATCGACTGGCTGAACGGCCATTTCCTGCCGCCGTTGCCGCGCGAAAGGATGCCGCGGAACAGTTCCTTCGTCCTGGTGCGATTGAGGAAGTGCTGCTGGTCGGGAGCGCGCTCGTAGGCGTAGCCCGGCGACACGGTGATGCCGTCGAGGCCGAGTTCCTTCATGTCGTCGAAGAAGGCGGCGACCTGCGCCGGGTCGGCGTCGTTGAACAGCGTGCAGTTGATGCTGACTCGGAAGCCCTTGGACTTGGCGAGGCGGATTGCCTTCACTGCCTTGTCGTAGGTTCCCCGCAGGCAGACGGACTTGTCGTGCATCGCCTCGTTGCCGTCGAGGTGGATCGACCACGTGAAGGAGGGATGCGGCTCGTAGTCGTCGATCTTCTTCGCCAGCAGCAGCGCGTTCGTGCACAGGATCACGAACTTCTTGCGCGCGAGGAAGCCCTTGACGATCTGCGGCATCTCGCGATGCAGGAGCGGCTCGCCGCCCGCGATGGAGACCACCGGTGCGCCGCACTCGTCGATGGCGGTCATGCAGTCGTCGTACGATAGGCGCTGGTCGAGGATCTCGTCGGGATAATCGATCTTGCCACAGCCCGCGCAGGCCAGGTTGCAGCGAAACAGGGGCTCCAGCATCAGGACCAGCGGATAGCGCTCCCGTCCGGACAGATGCTGGCGCAGCACATAGGTGCCGATCCGCGCCGCCTGCAGCAAAGGAATACCCAAGATACCGCTCCTGCTATTGATCCGATGTCGCGGCCGCCCTGGTCGGCGGCGCCCTGAGCTCGTTGGGCAGGCGGAACTCCACGTCCTCGTGGACGCCGTCCATCTGCTCCACCTGGATATCGGCGTGCCGGCGCAGTGCTTCGACGACGTCGAGCACGAGTTCCTCCGGCGCCGAGGCTCCCGCCGTCACGCCGACCGTCTTCACGTCCTTGAGCCATGTCGGATCGAGTTCGCTGCCGTCGCTGATCAGGTAGCTCGGCAGCCCCCGCTCCACGCCGATCTCGCGCAGGCGATTGGAATTGGAGCTGTTGCGGCCGCCGACCACCAGCAGCAGATCCACGACCTCGCACAGCTCGCGCACCGCGGATTGACGATGCTGCGTGGCATAGCAGATGTCCGAGACGTCCGGTCCCTCGAGATCCTGGAACTTCTCATGAAGGGCTGCGATCACGCCGCGCGTGTCGTCGACGCTCAATGTCGTCTGCGTCACGTACGCCACGGGCGTGTCCGCCGGCAGGTCGAGCCGCTGGACGTCCTCGACCGTCGAGATGAGGTGCACCGGAGCACCCACCTGGCCCATCGTGCCTTCCACTTCGGGATGGCCGGCATGGCCGATCAGGACCAGCGTGCGGCCGCGGGCCACGTACCGCTTGCCCTGGAGATGTACCCGCGACACCAGCGGGCAGGTGGCGTCCAGCACGGGGAGCCCCCGGGAAACCGCCTCGTCGATGATCGACTGGGGCACGCCATGGGCGCTGAAGATCGTGGTCGCGCCATCGGGAATCTCGTCCAGGGACTCCACGAAGACCGCGCCCATGCGTTCCAGTCTTTCAACCACATGGCGATTGTGGACAATCTCGTGGCGCACATAGACAGGTGCCCCGAACTTCTCGAGCGACCGCTCGACGATCTCGATGGCACGGACGACGCCTGCACAGAATCCGCGAGGCTGAGCCATTAGAACCCGCATCCAGATCCACTCCTCCATCGCAGGGCCAGGCGCAATCGGAATGTGGTGCGCATTCGATACTTTACCACAACGACAGCGTCTCATTTCCACCTGCGGGCGTGTCGATGCCTGCAGATATGCGATCCTGCATCCGCGGTCGGCTCTGCTCCCGGAGGCGGCCGCCGGCACGCGCTGCTGTCAAAGATTTCAGCATGCGCGCAGAAAGGAACGGGCCGTTACGCGCCGGTACTGAAATTCCCAACCCGCGCGTTCCAGCCTCTTGGGCGGGGCCGCATGGCACTTCTCCGAGAAGGGTCTTTCGCGCCATCGGATTGCCGTCCGGGAAGCCGGTTCGAGGGAGTACCTTGCGACACCGATGCGCCGCGTGACCGGAATGCCTTTCTCGGGTCGCCTTGCACATCCCTTGCCAGTGCGATACGCCCCTGCCGTCGGTCGCGTGATCCGTGTCGCCGATCACCTTCACTTCGCTGCCCACTGAGGGGGTCGTGTCCACCAGGACTTCGCTGATCGGTCGCGCCGTTGCGGCGAGCACCCGCCATCCCCTGATCGTGCTGCTTCTCGCCCTCGGGTTCACCGGCGCGGCGCTCGTCTACACGGCCCAGCACTTCGCGATGACGGCGAATACTGCCGAATTGATCTCGACCAAGCTGAAATGGCAGCAGAGGGAATTCGCCTTCCAGGCGGCATTTCCCCAGCTCGACAATCTGACCTTGGCCGTCATCGACGGCGCCACGCCCGAACTCGCCGCCGACGCGGCGAAAAGGCTGACTGCGGCCCTGCAGGAAAAGCCGAAGTACTTCCGGACGGTGCGCCAGCCGGATGGCGGGCCGTTCTTCGAGCGGGACGGGCTGCTGCTGCTGCCGTTGAACGAGGTGGCGGACACGACGAAGGGCCTGATGCGGGCCAAGCCCTTCCTCGGGCCGCTGGCGGCGGATCCCAGCCTGCGCGGCGTCCTCGGTGCGCTGTCGACCGTGCTGCAGGGCGTCAAATACGGCCAGGCGACCTTGCGCGATGTCGAGCCGATGACGGCGGCGTTGGCCCAGGCCTTCGACAAGGTCCTTGCCGGCGAGCCCGCCTTCTTCTCCTGGCGCGCCGTCTTCACGGGCGCGGCCGCGGGATCGCGCGAAACGCGGCGTGTCGTGCTGGTCCAGCCAGTGATGGACTACACCGCGCTGCAGCCTGGGGCCGCCGCGAGCGGCGTCATCCGTGATACGGCCCGCGCGCTCGATCTCGACGCGGCGCACGGGATCACCGTTCGTCTGACCGGGCCGGTTCCGCTTGCGGACGAGGAATTCGGCAGCCTGGCGGAAGACGCTCATCTCGTGATGGGCGCGATGGTGGCGGCACTGCTGGGAATCCTGTGGCTGGCGGTGCGTTCGGTGCGGGTCGTGATCGCGATCGTCGTCACGACGGTTGTCGGCCTTGTTGTCACGGCGGCAGCGGGATTGATCGCGACGGGCCGCTTCAACCTCATCTCGGTCGCCTTCATTCCGCTCTTCGTCGGGTTGGGGGTGGATTTCAGTATCCAGTTCAGCGTGCGCAGCCTGGCCGAACGGATGATCCAGCCCAATGCCGCCGCCGCTCTCGTCGCGGCCGGCAACGGCATCGGGCGTGCCCTGGCCCTGTCCGCGTCGGCCATCGGCATCGGCTTCTTCGCCTTCCTGCCGACGACCTATGTCGGCGTGGCCGAACTCGGCACCATCGCCGGCCTCGGCATGATCGTCGCCTTCTGTCTCAGCATCGCGCTGCTGCCTGCGCTTCTGGTCCTGATGGGCTTTCCGGTGGCGCGAAGCGCCGAGGTCGGCTTCGCGGCCCTGGCGCCTGTCGACTCGTTCGTCCAGCGTCGCCGCCGGGTCGTGCTGGCGCTGTCGGCGGTCGCCGCGATCGGCGCGGGCGCGCTCCTGCCTCTCGTCCGGTTCGACTTCAATCCGCTGGATCTCAAAAGCCCGAAATCGGAGTCGATGAGGACGTTGCAGGCGCTGTCCGCGGATGTCGACTGGACGCCCAACACCATCAATGTCCTCATGCCCTCGCTCGCCCAGGCGGTGACGCTGGCGCACCGGCTCGATGCCCTGCCCGAGGTGTCGCGCACCGTGACACTGGAGAGTTTCGTCCCGACCCAGCAGGACGAGAAGCTCGCTCTCATCCGTCAGGCGGCCGCGCTCATTGGTCCCGATCTCGCAGGCGCCAAGCCGGCGCCGGCGCCTTCCGACGCGGCCCTGCAGCAGAGCATCGCCACGACGGCGGCGGCGCTGCGCGACGTGGCGGGGGCTGGCAAGGATCCCGCCGCGCTCTCGGCCCGCCGTCTCGCCGACGCGCTCGAGCGCCTGCACGCCGCCTCGCCGGAAATCCGTGCCGGAGCGGCGGCGGTCGTGACGGTGCCGCTGCGCGTCATGCTCGACCAGATCCGCGCCTTGCTGAAGGCCGGTCCGGTGACGATCGAGACCCTGCCGCACGACCTGGCTGCGGACTGGGTCACGCGCGACGGCCGCGCGCGCGTCCAGGTGCTTCCCCGGGACGGGCACGGCGACAACGCCTCGCTCCGACACTTCGCTGCGGCGATCCAGAGCGTCGCCCCGGATGCGACGGGCCTGCCGATCTCGACCGCCGCCTCGGGCGATACCATCGTCGAGGCCTTCCTGCAGGCGGGCATCTATTCGCTCGTGGCCATCATCGCGCTGCTGGCGGCGGTGCTGCGCCGTACCCGCGACGTGATCCTCACGATGCTGCCGGTGCTGCTGAGCGGCCTGCTGACCTTCGCGACCTGCGGCGCTCTCGATCTGCCGCTGAACTTCGCGAACATCATCGCCCTGCCGCTGCTGTTCGGCGTCGGCGTCGCCTTCAACATCTATTTCGTGATGGCGTGGCGGGCGGGCGAGACCGCCATGCTGAAGTCGAGCCTGATGCGGGCAGTGATCTTCAGTGCCCTGACCACGGCCACGGCCTTCGGCGCGCTGTGGCTCTCGACCCATCCCGGGACGGCGAGCATGGGCCGGCTGCTCATGATTTCGCTCGGCTGGGAGCTCCTCGTCACGCTGGTGTTCCGGCCGGCCTTGCTGGCGCGGCCGCCCAGCGACCGGCGACGGGCCTGAGCCCGACGCTCAGCGGGATGTTGCAGAATCGGGGGCGAGCCCGGACCGCGCATTCCACAGGCGCAGCGCCTTGAGCGCGGCCTCGGCCAGCTGCGGCAGGAACGCGGGCCGCAGCAGTTCCGGCTCGAAGGCTCCCATGCGCCGGCTGTTCTCCGAATAGCAGTCTTCCAGGAAGCGCCGGAAGTTGAACCCGTCGAGGAACATGCTCACCTGCGTGGCGGCGAAGTTCTTGCCGTCGTTCAGGTCCTTGCCGCGCTTCGCCAGTCCGATCATGCGGCGGATCGCGCGCGCATAGTAGCGGAAGCTGGTCAGCGGCAGGAGCGTCCGTGCGAGCCAGCCCCGTTGCGCTTCGGTATAGGCCATCCAGTTGACGAAGAAGACGATGTGACGCGTTTCCTCGTACATCAGCGTCTCGAAGATCTGCATTATCTGCTGGGGCAGGAACTCGGACTGCCATGCGATCTTGAACAGCCCGAACCCCAGGAACGAGTCGAGGCACTCGCCGAAGCCGAAATCCTTGAACCGGGTGTCGATGTCGGTGCTGATGTCCTCGAGAGGCCGCTCGGGCGCATTGAGGCCGTACTTGTCGATCATCACGCGGATCAGATCGGCGTGGCGCGTCTCTTCGCGTCCCTGCAGGGCAAGCGCACTCTTCAGGACCGGATCGGTCAAGGTTTCGGTGAATGCCGCCACGATCGCGCCGGCGCGGCGCTCCGTGTAAAATACTTCTTCCCAGAACGGGACCGCTCTCAGCCGCTGAAGCGCTGCATCGTCCAGGTCCGGCCACGGCAGGGTGTGAGGATCGTACTCGGTATAAGTCTGCTCAAAATGCCGGCAAAACGCGTCGCGATGCTCTTGCGATCCAATTTTCATGGCACTCGCCCTTCCGCTCTTGGCATTCAAAGGCAATGACGATCATTTGTCTATTGTCGTCGTGAATGCCGCGGGAGCCGACGTTCGACGCGATTGACCGGACGGACAGCAGCCCGCAAGCTGGCTTCATGAAACGGGGGGCGTTCGTCTTCACTGTTGTCGTCGCGCTGGCGGTGTCACGAACGGCCGTGGCCCAGCTGCAGCCCCATCGCGCCGAGTATGTGTTGCGCCTCGGCACCGCCGCCAACGCCCCGCGTATTGGCACGGCCGTGCAGGATATCTCCCTCGATTGCAGCGGATGGCACATCAAGCGCGACCTGTCCTCGGAGATCGCGTTCACGCCCTCTCTGAAGGTCAGCCTCGCCTCTGAACTCGACGGCGACGAGCCGAGCGACGGCAGCGCCTTTCGCTATCGTACCGTGCAGACCGAGAACGGCAGCCGGCGCGTCGCGCACGGCGAGGTGCAGCGAAGCGGCGGCGAGACCCGGGCCGAGATCGTTTCCTCCGCCGGACCGGAGCAGGTCGTCCTGCCGCCGCCCACGCTGATGCCCGTGGCCGCGGTAAGCGGCTTGGTCGATCGCCTTCGCGGCCGGACGGTGGCCACGCCTACGCTGATGTTTACCGCCGAAGCGATGGGCGACGTGTTCAGCATCGACGTGCAGGAAATAGAGGCAGGGTCGTTGCGCGCGAGGCCGCGCGCTCTCGGGCCGGTCGTCGTGCCGTCGGCACAGTCGTGGCCGATCCTGATGACGTTCAGGCATGTGCGTGACCAGGCCAAGAAGGCACTCTTCTCGATCAGGGCGAGGCTGTTTGGATCGGGCGTACTCGACCGGCTGACCATCGATGCGGGCGTCGCCACGGTGACGGCCGACCTTCAGTCCCTCGAGATGCACAAGGCACCGGCCTGTCCCGGCCCCTGATGCGCGACCTGCCGTGCCGGTCAGCGGTCCGCCGCTGACGGGATCGATGCAGCGTCGGGAGGCGGGCGCGGGAAATCCACAACCATGAGATCCATGGGCAGCAGGTTCCGTTGCGGCCGAACCGGCGACTGGAGCGAGAGCGTCAGTGGGGCGCCGGTCGCTTCGGCCCTGTCGAAGTCGGCCGTTCCGGCGCTGTCGGTTGCCGTGAGGACGAAGTCGTCGACCACATAGGGGATGCCGTTGGACAGCAGCGGCGAGGGGCCGTCCATCACATGAAGATGCAGGTGCGGCGCCTGGCTATTGCCGGTGTTGCCGACTCGCCCGATGGGCTGGCCGCGCCGCACTCTCGCTCCCGGAGGGACCCTGACGCTGCCCGGCTGTAGATGGGCGTAGAGGACATAGGTGCCGCCGCCGATGTCGAGGACGACGAAGTTCCCGTCGGCTTCCTCGACCGAGAGGTTCTCGGGCAGCCGGCCGGGAACCTGTTCCGGCAGATCGTTGCGGATCGCGACCACGGTTCCGTCTGCCACGGCGACCACCTCCTTGCCGAAGATGGTGTAGGCCGACAGGACCTTCGGGTTGCCGTTGAGGAGGCGGTTCTCGGCGTTGATCTGCTCCCAGTCGATCGCGAATCGCTGCGCGAGGGCGAAGCGGCCGTTGAGTGGCAGCAGCGCCCGCACATGGCGGATGGAATCGCAGCAGCCGTCGCCGGCGATGTAGCCCCTGCCGACGAGCGGCGGCCCCAGGACGACAGGCGGCGGATCCTGCACGGGCGTCTGGCCGACGGTCATGGTGATGGAGAGACCGCGCTGCACCAGCTGCGCGGTGACCTGATGCGCGATGGATTTCGGCGTCGGCGTGCCCGCTTCGAGCGCCACATGCACGAACAGGACGCCGAACTGGCCGACGCCGAGATCGGCGGACTCGGCTCCGCGTCGTCCGCCGATCGCAAGGCGCTTTGCGATGGCGTCGCGATCGAGTTCGAGGAGCGGCCGCCCCGTATCGCTGTCGATGACATGGACCGAGGTGAACTTGATTTCCGACGCCGTCGGATTGGCCACGCGCAGCTCGTAGACGAGATGGCGCCGGTCGTCGGCGCCGTAGGCGGTTCTCGGCGGCGAGAGGACATCGACGACGAACGGCGTGAGATGCGGCGTCTGCGCACGGACCGGTATCACGGGCACGAGAAATGCCGCGATCAGGACGACCACGGACATCGCGAACGCGGTCAACTTCAGTCTCATCATGATCTCTGCTTCTTGCCGTCGGCTCGCCGCAGCCTCCTTATACTACGGAAATGTCCTCACGGCCCGGAGATCATGGGCTCGGCGTCAATCCGCGGCCTTTTTCGCCATATAGAGGTCGGTCGTGTACGGCACGCCGAGGATGCCATCCGGGCCGGCGAATCTTCCGCAATACTGGCCGATCATGTGCGTCGTCTG
The DNA here is from genome assembly GCA_018240685.1 of Pseudomonadota bacterium. GTDB lineage: Bacteria > Pseudomonadota > Alphaproteobacteria > Reyranellales > Reyranellaceae > Reyranella. The sequence continues at coordinate 55,292 of JAFEFG010000011.1, forward strand.
GTCGAGGCCGATCTGCTCGACGGCGGCTTGCACCTGCGTCGAGGACAGGGCCATGGTCAGGAACGCCTCCTGCGTCATGCGACGCTCCCATTCGAACTGCCGCGCCGTGACGTTCCCGAAGGTGCGGAACAGTTCCTGTGCATAGGGATGGTCGCGATAGTGCCGGGAGTAGCGGCTGCCGTCCTTGCGGATCGCATGGGTTTCGAGAAAGGCTTCATGCGCCTCCAGGAAAGCAGAACGCCGCCAGTCCCGGTTGTTCTCGAACAGGGCGATGACGCCGCCGCGCCGGAGCACGCGATGGGCCTCGGCGTAGAATTTCGGCCGGTCGAACCATTGAACGGCCTGGCCGACCGTGACGAGCGCGGCTTGTGCGTTGCCGACGGTCAGATTGTCGGCGGCGCCGGCAATGAAGGTGATGGCGCGGTCCGGGGGAATCGCCGCGTTCGCCTGGGCGCGCATGTCGGCGTTCGGCTCGATCCCCATGACGATGCAGTCGGCGGGAAGGGCGGCCGCCAGGAAGAACGTCGACAGACCGGTTCCCGATCCGACGTCTATGGCGATCGCCCCTGGTTCGAGGGCGTTCTTCGCAAAGGCCGTGATCGCCTGTCCCATTTCGGCGGGATAGGTGGGCCTCGTCTTCTGGTAGTTCTCGGCGAGCCCCGTGTAGGCATGTTCCTGAACGTGCAGCATGGCGGTTCCTTCTTCCCCGTTGGGGCGGTCGCTCGAAGTCGTTCGTCTCAAGTTACGCAAGCCGTCATATTCGGCGGCGCTCTCGCTGATCAGCCGGCGTGCTTCTCCAGAAATGCCTCGGCGCTCAGGTTTCTGAAGTCCGGCAGGGCTGCCTTCAGTCGTTCGAAGGGCCAGTCCCACCAGGCGAGTGCCATCAATCGCTCGGCGACCTGCTCGGGGTGACGGCGCTTGATCACCCGCGCCGGAATGCCGCCCACGATGGTGTATGGATCGACGGGCTTGGAGACCACGGCGCCGGCTGCGATCACCGCGCCAGTCCCGACGGGTACGCCGGCAAGAACGACGGCACCGTGGCCGATCCAGACGTCATGGCCGATCGAGACATGAGCGTCCCGGCGCCACTGGAAGAAGTCGGCGTCGTCGGCATCGGCCATGCCGTAGCGCTTGCTGCGATAGGTGAAATGATGCTGGGTCGCGCGCCACATCGGATGGTTGCCGGGATTGATGCGCGTCGCCGCGGCGATCGAGCAGAATTTCCCGATCGTCGTGTAGATGACCATGGCGTCCCGCGCGATGTAGCTGAAGTCGCCCATCACGACTTCGTCCAGTGTCACGCGTTCGCCGATGTCGACGTAGCTTCCGAGCCTGGTGTCACGGACGACGGCCGTAGGATGGACATGGGTGTCGTATCCCACGGAGACGGATGGCTCGACGGTGCGCAGCGCTTCGCTCACGTTATCACTTCCTTCGCGACCCGTTTGCAGCGGGTTGAACAGAGGTAGACGATGAAAACGATCCGTCTACCGCGCGCGTATGTCGGATATGTGAACCTATTCCGTCCTACGTCGGTAAGCGTCGTGATACGGTATCGATTGTCGGATCTTCGCCTGCTCGGTTGCGGAAGACGGTTCCGACGGCGACGCTGAGCGGGCGGACTTTCGGTCGCGCGCGGGCGCGTCATCACGGGAGGCCTTGGGCACGTCGCATGAGCAGGACTGGTACCGACAGCACCGGACGCCCCGCCTTGGCACCTGAACAGGCCGTCGATCGGCTTGAGCTTCTCCACGCCAAGGCGAGCAGCGCCTTGCGCGATGCCCTGGCCCGCTTCACCCGAAGCGGGATCGCGCCGACGGCGCAGGAGAGAAGCGCGTTCCGGTACCCCGAGTTGCGTGTCGACTGGCGGCCGTCCGGTTCGGTCCGCTTCACGCGTCGCGCCTGGGCGAAGTTCCAGGCGCCGGGCCTCTATTCGACGACCGTCACGCAACCTGCCTTCTTCCGCCGCTATCTTCTCGAACAGCTGCGCCCGCTCGTCGACGAATTCGGCGCCGTGATCGATGTCGGGACGAGCGACCAGGAAATTCCCTATCCCTTCGTGACCGAAGCGGGCGACGAGTTCGTCCGTGGCGATCTTCCGGTGAGCGAGCTTGCGCGCCACTTTCCGACACCAGTCCTGGCCAGTGTCGGCGACGAGGTCGCCGACGGCACCTGGGTCTTCGAGAAGCGGCACGCGCGGCCGCTCTCTCTGTTCGATGCCCTGCGGGTCGACTTTTCGCTGCGACGGCTCGCCCACTATACGGGCACCGACTGGCGCACCATTCAGCCCTGGATCCTGTTCACCAACTATCAGCGTTACGTCGACCAGTTCCTTTCATGGGCAGTCGCAGAGCTCGGTCGTGCGGATGGGCCTTATGCGCAGCTTGCCCTGCCGGGCGGCGCCGTCGTGCGCCGCGGCGACGATCCGGCCGCGATCACGGCGGCCGTCGCGGCCTCGCCCTGGCATCGTTTCCAGATGCCGGCCTACAATCTGCAACGGTCGGACGAGCAGGGCGGCGTCACCATCGTGAACATCGGCGTCGGGCCTTCCAACGCCAAGAATGCGACCGATCATCTGGCGGTGCTGCGCCCGCATTGCTGGCTGATGATCGGTCATTGCGGCGGTCTGCGGCAGTCGCAGACCATTGGCGACTATGTGCTCGCACACGCCTATATGCGGCGCGACCGTATTCTCGACGATCTGGTGCCGCCGGAAGTGCCGATCCCCGCCTTGGCGGAAGTGCAGCTTGCCCTGCAGGCCGCCGCGGAGCGCGTGACGGGCGAGCGCGGTGATGCGTTGAAGCGGCGGCTGCGCACCGGAACAGTGGTGAGCTACGACGACCGCAACTGGGAGTTCCGCTGGTCCCAGGAGCGGCACCGAATCAACCTCGGTCGCGCCATCGCCGTCGATATGGAAAGCGCCACGCTTGCCACCCAGGGATACAGGCTGCGTGTGCCCTATGGGACGTTGCTTTGCGTCTCCGACAAGCCCCTGCATGGCGAGATCAAGCTGCCCGGCGCCGCCACGAGCTTCTATCAGCGCGCCGTCGGCGAGCATCTACAGATCGGGCTCGGGGCGATCGACATCCTGCGCGGCGAACTGGCTTCGCTCCATTCGCGCAAGTTGCGCAGTTTCGACGAGCCGCCCTTCCGCTGACGGGCAAGGTCCGAGGCGGCGCCGTCCGCGGGTGTGCGACGACCTGACTGCAGGCGGATCAAGACTCCCTACTGGAATTGTGGTAATTGACTAAAAAAATGAACGAGGCGTCATGTTTCTCGTTCGCATTATCAATTACTGCATTGAGGGACGGAGACCGCGATGACGACGAAGAAGCTCTATCAACTGCCGGTCGATATCACCCAGTGGCACTTCGACGGGGCCACGGAAATTCTGTTCAACTGGGAATATGACGACGGGTCGGCAGACCTGCTGAACCTGTACGAGAAGGGCAAGCAGCAGCAGTGGGATGCGAGCACGCGCATCGACTGGAGCCAGGAGCTGTTCGAGGACAACCCGATGGGCATGGCCGACGAGTCCATCCCC
>JAFEFG010000120.1 GCA_018240685.1 Pseudomonadota bacterium
CCGCCGTCCCGTTGATATAGCGCAGGCACGCCTCGGCCAGGCCGCGCGACAGCCACGCCACCTCCGGGTCGTGCAGGGCGCCGTCGTCGCCGACATCGTTCACCATGGCGTCGGTGAGCTGCTTGTTGTGGAACTCGGTCGCGAAGGCGTGGCTGGCGATGGCGCCGCGATTGAACCAGACGCCGTGATGGCCGTCGTCCTCCGCCTCCGTGCCGATCGAGAAGGACAGCGCATCGCGCTCCTGCAGGAACTTCGGCTCCCCGTACAGCGGCACGATGGTGAAGTCGTACTTGCGGCCCGGCGCCGCCGCATAGTCCGACCACAGGAAGCTCTGCAGCGGCTGCTCGCGCGAGGAGTATTCGTCCCCCGGGTTGGGATGGGGAACCGTGTCCTTGAAATACTTGATGCCCTTGAGCCAGGTCTGCGGCCCGCCATCCAGCCCGCGCTTGATCGCGAAGCCGCGCAACCCGGCCCGCGCACTCTCCGACACGTCCATCGCCATGAGGACGACATGCGTCCCGGCGATGGCCTTGACGCGAACACGCTTGTTCTCTGCCGAAACGCGCATCTTCGCCTCCCTGCCTTCCGGCGCGTTCGGGGCGCCGGACTGTGTCAACTCTATGCAACTTTAGGTTATTGTTTCGTTGCAGTCTGCATCGTGGCCGGGACCTTTCGGGGGCGGCGGACAACGCGCGGCGACGCAGGCCTCCCCGCATCCGGTGCCCGTGTACGCTTGAAACGACCCTCGGAAATTGCGCTGTCGGGGAGCGCGGGCCTTGCTACCGCTTGCGGGCGCGGCTGGCGTAGGGGTTCTTCGGCTTGCGCATGGTGATGCGGATCGGCACGCCCGGCAGGCCGAAGTCGTCGCGCAGGCGGTTGACCAGGAAGCGCAGGTAGTCGTCGCCCAGCTCCTCGGGTTGGCTGACCGACAGCACGAAGGTCGGCGGCCGGATCTTGATCTGGGTCATGAAGCGCAGCCGGATGCGGCGCCCGTTGGCGAGCGGCGGCGGGTGCAGCGTCTCCATCTCGCGCAGCCAGCGGTTCAGCTTCGGCGTCGGCACGCGCTTGTTCCAGATCGCGTAGGTCTCGAACACCGCCGGCACCAGCCTGTCGACGCCGCGGCCGGTGAGCGCGGAGATGCCCACGATCGGCACGTCCTTCACCTGGGCGAACGAGGCCTCGAGCCGGTCGCGCAGCCTGCGCCAGGCCTTGCTGGCCTCGCTGCGGTCGTCGGCCAGCAGGTCGGTCTTGTTGACCGCGATCACCAGCGCGCGCCCCTCCTCGATCACCCAGCCGGCCACGGCGAGGTCCTGCTTCTCGGCCATGTTGGCGGCGTCGAGGACGACGATGCAGACGTCGGCCAGGCGGATCGTGTCGAGCGTGTCGGCGACCGAGGCGGCCTCGAGCTTGGCGTCGATGCGGCTGCGCTTGCGCATGCCGGCGGTGTCGATGAGCCGGATCTTGCGGCCCTTCCATTCCCATTCGACGCGGATGGCGTCGCGCGTGATGCCGGCCTCGGGCCCGGTCAGCACCCGCTCCTCGCCCACCAGCCGGTTGAGCAGCGTCGACTTGCCGACATTGGGGCGGCCGACGATGGCGAGCAGCAGCGGCCGCTTGGCGATCTCGGCCTCGCTCGGGCCCTCGATCTCGCCCTCGGCCGCCTCTTCCTCCTCTTCCTCGGGCATCGGCTCGATGTGCCGGGCCAGCGCCTCGTGCAGGTCGCTCAGCCCCTCGCCGTGCTCGGCCGAGAACGGGATCGGCTCGCCCAGCCCCAGCCCGTGCGCCTCGGCCAGGCCCTGCTGGCCGGCGCGGCCCTCGCACTTGTTGGCGACCAGGATCACCTTGGCAGCGCGCTTGCGCAGCCAGCCGGCGAAGGTCTCGTCGAGCGGCAGCACGCCCGCGCGCGCGTCGATCAGGAACAGCACCACGTCGGCGGTCTCGACGGCACGCTCGGTGAAGCGGCGCATGCGCGCCTCCAGCGCCTCGCCGCCGGCATTCTCCCAGCCCGCGGTGTCGAGCAGCGTGAAGGCGAGATCGCCGAGCTGGGCCGGCGATTCGCGCACGTCGCGCGTCACGCCGGGCGTGTCGTCGACGATGGCGCGGCGGCGGCCGACCAGGCGGTTGAAGAGCGTCGACTTGCCGACATTGGGCCGCCCGACGATGGCCACCCGGGCGGCGACCCGGGGCCCTTCCCGGTCGGAGGGGCGATCGGCGTCAGCGGAGTGCAACGAGCCTGCCCGAATCGGTCAGGACATAGATCGTCCGGTTGGCGATGACCGGCGCCAGCCGCACCGGGCTGCCGACGCTGATCTTGCCCATGACCTTGCCGGTATAGGGCGAGATGGCGAGCAGGTCGCTGGTCATGCCGGCCACCAGCAGGCGGTCGCCCGCGAGCACCGGCCCGCCCCACAGGATCGGCTTCTGGCGCTTGGCATCGAAGTACTGCGTGAGCGGCGTCACCCACTTCACCTTGCCCGTGTCGCGGTCCATGCCGACGACGTCGTCGAAGTTGGTGAGCACGAACAGCGACGAGCCGGCGACCCACGGCGTCTGGTAGCCGCCGAAATTGCGCTCCCAGCGGCGCTGGCCGTTCAGCAGCTCGATGGCGGTCATCTGCCCCGCCGAGCCCATGGCGAAGACCAGGCCGCGGTCGATCACCGGCCGGCCGCGGATGTCGGCGAGGTTGCCGAAGGCGCGCGACTCGCGGCTGCGGCCGACCAGCGACTCGTTCCAGGCCGAGCGGCCGTTGCTGACGTTGAGCGCGACCAGCTCGCCCGAGCTGAACGGCGCGACCACGAGATCGCGCGCGCCGGCCGGGCTGTTGCCGCCGACGTAGCGCGCGACCTCCTGCAGGCCGGAGAAGGACCACAGGTCGGCACCGTCGACCGCCGCCATCGCATGCAGCTTGTTGTCGATGCTGATCGAGAACACGCGGTCGGCGAAGGCCAGCGGCGAGCCGCGCACCGGCGCCTTGGTCGACGAGTGCCAGATCTCGGAGCCGTTGTTCGGATCGAGGGCGAACACCTCGGCGAAGCCGGTCGTCACGAACAGGCGGCCGTTGTACCAGACGATGCCGCCGCCGAACTCGTCGGCGTCGCGCGTGTCCTCCGGCTCCAGCGTCACGCTCCACAGCCGCTGGCCGGTGTCGGCGCGGTAGGCGGAGACGGTGCTCATGGCGTCCTTCACGAACACCTTGCCGTCGGCGACCACCGGCGGCGTGGTGAGGATGCGGTCATCCGTGGAGCCGGCACCGATATCGACCGACCACGCCACCTGTGGCTGGGCCGCGATGTCGAGATGCTGCATCGCATAGTCGGGATAGCCGCCCGACTGCGGCCAGCTCTCGTTGGTGAAGGGCGGCGGCACGACGATGGGCGACGCGTCCTTGTCCGGCTCCACCTCGTGGCGGTCGGGGAACACGGCAATGCGCTCGCCCGGCAGGGGCGGCCCCTTCTTGTCGAACAGGCTGCAGCCCGAGAGCGACAGCGACAGCAGGATGGCGGCGAGGAAAACGCGGGAATCGGGAATACGCAGCACGGTCGACATCGCCTCCTACTTCGCCCCCTGCTCGCCGGTGAAGTTCAGCAGCGCCTGGGCGCGCTGGACCGCACCCGGCGGCGCGGCCGGATCCTTGACGAGCTGGCTCCAGATCTCGCGGGCATGCTTGAGATCGCCCTTGCGCCACGCCTCCAGCCCCTGCAGCTCGACGACGCTGCCGTGGAACGGGCGGTCGGGCGCGGCCAGCGGCTCGAGCTTGGCGACCATCTCGCCGAGCTTCGGCGTGTCGACGCTCTGGTAGCCGGCGATCGTCAGGGCGAGGTCAGACAGCAGGCTCGGCAGCTGCGGCGCCACCGCCAGCAGGGCATCGACCCGCTCCTCCGGCTTGGCGCGGAGCTGCGCCAGGGTGAGCGCGGCGAACCAGCGATAGGGCTCGACCGCATCGGTGGCCAGCTTCTGCAGCTCGGCCTGGGCAGCGGCGTCGTTGTGGCCGATCTTGCCCAGCGCCAGCGTGTAGGCGGCTCCCGCGGCGGCGCGCTGCGAGGCCTGGTAGTGGCGCCAGCCCACCGTGCCCGTCACGGCCACCAGCAGGGCGACAACGCCCGCGACCACCCAGGTCCCGTAGCGCTTCCACCAGGCTTTCAGCTCGTCCTGGCGGACGGCGTCGTCGACTTCGTGAAAGGCAGCGGCGTCGGACACGCGAGGGCTCCCGATTATTGGGGAAAATCAACAGTTTCAGGCGGGTTCATAGCCCCCGGCCGTGGCTTTGGCAAACCAAGGTGCGGGCCGGGCTGGGGATTGGGCGCAGCGGTCGCGGACCCGGCCCGGCGGCGCGGCTTTACCCCTGCCGGGGCATCTGCAACAATTCGGTCATTGGCATGATCCCCTCCGTGCTCGCTGCATGACCAATCTCTACCGCCTCGCCGATCAACGGGCGCGCCGGCGCATCGTCTCGTTCGAACGCCGTGAGCTGTCGCGCCTGCTGAACCTCTACAGCATGCGGGTGGCGACGGGGGAATGGCGCGACTATGCGATCGATTTCCGGCCCGGCATGGCGGTGTTCTCGATCTTCCGACACACCGCCGAGCAGCCGCTGTTCGCCATCGCCAAGGTGCCCGGCAGCAACGGCGGCCCCTACATGGTCTACAACGGGCCGCGCAAGCTCGCGCACGGCGACACGCTCGAAGACGTGCTGCGCATCTTCGACCGCAAGCTGAAGCTGCTGCTGGGCTGACCGCGGCGCAGCCGGGCGCACCCGCCCGGCGCTGACCGGGAGGAGGCGCCTACTTGGCGCCCGACGACGCCTTGGCGGAGCCGTCCGACGGCGCGGTGGCGGCGCCGATGCCCGCACCCAGGGCCGCGCCGACGAGCGCCGGGCCGACCAGCGGCCAGCCGGCGAGCGCGCCGATGGCGAGGCCGGTGCCGGCGCCGATGGCGCCGCCGGTCGCGGCGCGCTGGCCCCAGGTATCGCCGCAGCCGGACAGGGCCAGGGCGGCAGGGACGAGAATCAGGGCAAAGACCTTCGTTTTCATGGCCAGGACCTCGAGAGGGACAAGGGCGGCCCCGGGGGACCGCTGGCATTTCGGTATGGCCGTTGGAACGGCCCTTATGTTCTTACTTTGATTCTTCTTATGCAAAACGTCAAGAAGGCGTTTCAACTTCTTGAAATTATTACATATTCTTGATTCACGAAGGGTGACACGATAAGCACCCGGCGGGTTCCGGCGCCAGCGACCTTTCTGTGACCAAGGGAACCTTCTGCCGCCGGGTCAGCCCAGCGCCTGGCGGTAGAGGTCGGGCTTGAAGCCGACCAGCAGCGTCCGGCCGGCCTCGAGCACCGGGCGCTTGATGAGCGAGGGATGGGCCAGCATCAGGGCGACGGCCTTGTCGGCACCGAGGTCCTGCTTGTCGGCCTCGGGCAGCTTGCGGAAGGTGGTGCCGGCGCGGTTGAGCAGGGTCTCCCACCCCACCCGCGCCGCCCAGCCCTCCAGCCGCGTGCGCTCGATCCCGGCCGCCTTGTAGTCGTGGAAGTCGTAGGCGACGCCATGCCCGTCCAGCCACGCCCGCGCCTTCTTCATCGTGTCGCAGTTCTTGATGCCGTAGATCGTGGTGGTCATGCGCGCCGCCTCCTCCGGGACCCGGCGGAAGATACCAGAGCCCCAGGCGGCGACCCATCTGTCGCAACAAGCTCTGCCGCGTCCTACCGATACAGATAGTCCGCCGGCAGTCCGAGCCGCAGGCAGGATTGCACGGCCGGGCTGGAGGGCAGCATCACGCGGTCGGCGAGCGCACCGGCGGCGCGGACGAGCGGGCGCTGCCAGGGCCTGAGACCCAGGGCCGGCCCGAGCCCCAGCCGGTCGCGCACCCAGGCCGGCACGAGGTCGACGGCGGCGCGGATCATCAGGCGCTGCAGCGGCCTCAGCGGCGCCGGGAAGACCGGCGCGCGGCGCATGATGTCCAGGAACTCGAACACGATCGGCGAGGCTTCGAGGCGCTCGCGCTCGCCGTCGATCAGCGCCGCCACCGCCGCCCGCGACAGCGGCGCGCCGACGGCGCCGTAGAGACGGGCCGACGTCCGGCCCTCGGCATAGAAGCGGTCGAAGCCCTCCCCGCCCAACGGCCGCACATAGCGATCGTAGGCCTCAGCGAAGCCGAACGACGCGGTGGCGTGGACCCACACGAGCAGCGCCGGATCGCTCGCCGTGTACGCCTCGCCGGCCGGCGTACGGCCGCGCACCGCCTCGTGCCGGCGCCCGATCCGGGCGATCATCGCCTCGGCCGTGCGGCGCGGGCCGTAGACGGTGACCATGGCGGCAAGCCCGGTGCGCCGCAGCCGCGTCACCGGATCGCCGCGGAAGCTCGTATGCTCCCACACGCCGGTGCGCACGGCGGGATCGGCCAGCTCCAGGATCACCGCCGCCACGCCGCCCACGAACAGCGCCACCGGGTTCCTGAAGATCCGCCACGAGACGGAGTCGGGCGGCACCAGCGCCGCCTCCCCGGCCGGGCGGCTGAAGTCCACGGCAAGGCCTTCCTCGGCGCGCACGAGGTCGCGCGCCAGCGCATCGAGGAAAGGCAGGACCAGGACGGTCATGCCTCCGACATGCCCCGCCATGGCGTCCGGGTCCACCGCAAACCCCCGCCCGCCGACGCGCCGACAACAGGAAAAAGCGGACCCAGTTTCCTCAATAGTTAGGTATTTACCTAAGTGATGATCTGGACTAGAGGACGGCGTGAAGGAGGCGACGATGACGACCACTGCTCCGTCCATCGACGGCGTGTTCCGCGCCCTAGCCGATCCCACGCGCCGGCTGGTGCTGGAGCGGCTGAGCCGGGGGCCGGAATCGGCGAGCGCGCTGGCCCGGCCGTTCGACATGGCGTTGCCCTCCTTCGTCGAGCATCTGCACGTGCTCGAGGCGTGCGGCCTGGTGCGCTCCAGAAAGACCGGCCGCGTGCGTACCTACCGGCTGGTGCCGAAGCGCCTGCGGCAGGCGGAGGACTGGCTGTCGCGGCAGCGGGCGATCTGGGAGCAGCGGCTCGACCAGCTCGATGCCTATCTGCTGGAACTCAAGGAGAAACGCTCATGACCAAGCTCGACCCCCAGCTCGATCCCAAGCTCGATCTCGTCCTCGAACGCGTCGTCGACGTGCCGCCCCGGCTCGTCTGGGAGGCGTGGACGACGCCCGAGCATCTCAAGCACTGGTTCGTGCCCAGGCCGTGGTCGATCGCCAGGGTCGAGCTCGATCTCAGGCCGGGCGGCATCTTCAGCACCCTGATGCGCTCGCCCGAGGGCCAGGAGTTCCCCAACGTCGGCTGCTTCCTCGAGATCGTGCCGGAGCGCCGCCTCGTCTTCACCGACGCGCTGCAGCCGGGCTGGCGGCCCTCGTCCAATCCCTTCTTCACCGCCATCGTCGAGATCGCGCCCGAGGGCGACGGCACGCGCTACCGGGCGACGGCGCTGCATCGCGACGAGGACGGGCGCCGGAAGCACGAGGAGATGGGCTTCCACCATGGCTGGGGCACCGTCCTCGACCAGATGGTCGCCTACATCAAGGCGATGTGAGCCCGCAGGCCCCGGGGCGGTCACGGCGAGACCCGTGACCGCAATTTCCGAGGGTCTCCAGGGGAGGGTCTCCAGGGAACGCGCACCGGTCAGAGGGCGGCCGTGGTCTGCTCCTCCGCCGCCAGGGCCTCCCGCACCGAGGCGCGACGGCCGATGCGATCCCTGTAGGCGTCGATCGCCGGCCAGCGGCCGAGATCGATCGAGAACCTGTCCATCCAGCGCAGTACGGTGAAGAGATAGGCGTCGGCCACGCCGAACGCTTCCCCCATGACGTACGGCCGATGCGCGAGCGCCACGACGAGGTAGTCGAAGCGACGCGACAGCCGTTGCCTGAAGATCGCCTTCACCGTCTCGGGGATCGCCGCGTTGAACAGCGGGCTTGCCCCGGCGTGGATCTCGCTGGTGATGAAGCTCAGCCATTCCTGCAGGCGCACGCGCGCCCAGCTCCCGTTCGGCGGCGCGAGTTCCGCCTCCGGCCTGAGGTCGGCGAGATATTGCAGGATCGCCGGCCCTTCGGTCAGCACCTCGCCGTCCTCGACCTGCAGCGCGGCCACGTAGCCCTTTGGGTTGACGGCCAGGAAGTCGGTGCCGTCGGCCGTCCGCTTGGTCCGGTTATCGACGCGCACGAGCGTGAACGGCAGGCCGAGTTCCCTCAGCACGATGTGCGGCGCCAGCGAGCAGGTGTAGGGGGCGAAGAAGAGCTTCATGAGGATCTCCGTGGCGGGGAACCCCACCTTGCCCTTCCCGTAAACAGAAGAAAAATTACTGTCCCAGAAATGTGCTATCAGTTCTATTAATATGAACCTCACCCATCTGCGCAGCCTGCTCGCCGTCGCGGAATGCGGCAGCTTCACCGCCGCCGCCGAAGCGATCGGCGTCACGCAATCGGGCGTCAGCCAGGCGGTTGCGGCCCTGGAGGAAAGCCTGGGCGTGACGCTGGTGGTGCGCCATCGGCGCGGCGCCGACCTGACCGCGGCCGGCGAGCGCGTCGCCGCCCATGCCCGCACCGCGCTCGACGCCCTCGGCCGCATCAAGGGCGAGGCCGATGCGGCCCGCGGGCTGGCGTCGGGGACGGTGCGGCTGGCCGGCTTCCCCAGCGTCTTCGCCACCCTCCTGCCCCCGCTCCTGCGCCGCTTCCGCACCCGTCATCCGGAGGTTCGCGTCGTGGCACTGGAGACCGACGACCGCGAGGTCGAGCGCTGGCTCGCCGCGGGCAAGATCGATCTCGGCGTAGTGATGAACCCGGCGCCAGGACGGGCGGCGGCGAGTCTCGGCCGCGATGCCTGGGTCCCCGTGCTGCCCGCCGGCCATCCCCTGGCGCAGCGGCCGGCAGTCTCCCTCGCCGAGCTGGCGCGCCAGCCGTTCGTGCTCGCCACCGGCGGCTGCGAGACCAATGCGCGCTCGCTGGCAGAGGCCGCGGGTGCGCCCCTGAAGGACGTTCAGATCGAGGTGCGCGACTGGGCCAGCGCCATCGCGCTGGTACGCGAGGGCGCGGGCGTGTCGCTGGTTCCGGAATCGACCCTGCCGGAAGTCCGGCGCGGCCTGCGCGTGGCGGCGCTCAAGGCCCCGCTCCATCGCCGCTTCGGGCTCGTCCTGTCGCCGGCCCGCGAGCCCTCGCGTGCGGTGCGTGCCTTCGTCGCCGTCACGACGACGAAGGCTGCCGCACCCTGATCCTGCGCTACTTCGGCAGCAGCGCCTGCACCTGCGTCGCCGAGCGGTGCAGCGCGTCCTCCGGCGTGGCCTTGCCCGCCACCACCGACTCCATGGCGTCGTAGACCACCTGGATCGCCTTCAGGCTGTTCTCGCCCGGAAAGCCGAGCCACGCCGTCGTGCGGGCGCGCTGGGAGATCGCCGTGCGCATGTTGGGATTGTTCCTGTAGTAGTCGCCCAGCAGCTCCGGCGTATCGATGGCGATCTGGTTCGACGGCATGTAGCCGATGTGGCGGACCATGATCGTCTGGCCGATCGGGCCGGCGGCGAACTTGATGAACTCCCAGGCCGCCGCCTGCTTGGCGGGATCCTTGGTGAAGATCATCATCGTGCCGCCGCCGGAGACGATCTTCGAGTCGGGCCGCGGGCTGGGGAACGGCGCGGTGAGCAGCTCGAAGCGCGAGCCGACCTTCTTCATCAGGCTGTTCACGCGCGCCGACGAGCTCATGTAGAAGCCGACCTGGCCGGCGATGAAGGCCTGCGTGCCCTGCTCGTCGGTGAGGTTGGGCATGCCGCCCTCCTTCACGAGGTCGCGCAGGATCTCGAAGGTCTTGAGGCCGGCCGGCGTGTCGAAGCCCACCTTCCTGCCGTCGGCCGACAGCATGTGGCCGTCATTGGTGAACAGCAGCTCCTGCCACAGGTAGTTGCCGGTCGTCGTCCACACCATGTAGGCGCCGTGCGTGTTGGCCGCCGGATCGGTGATCTTGTGGGCGAGCGCCAGCAGCTCGGGCCAGGTCTGCGGCGGCTTGTCGGGATTGCCGCCCGCCTTGCGCACGAGGTCGGCGTTGAAATAGAGGATCGGCGTCGAGAGCGCGAACGGCAGGCCGTAGAGCTGGCCGTTCACCATGCCGGTCGAGATCATGCCCGGCACGTAGCCCTGCTTGTCCCAGTCCTTCTCCTTCTTCACGAAGCCGTCGAGCGGCACGGCGAGCTTGCGGTCGACGAACAGGTGCATGAGGTTGGTGCCGTTGAAGGCCACGTCCGGCATGGTGCCCGTCACGGCGCCGCGCAGCACCGCGCTCGCCGTCTCCTCGTAGGCCTTGGTCGGCGCCAGCAGCTTGACCTGGATGTCCGGGTGCTTCTGGGCGAAGGCCTTCACGATCTCCTCGATCGGCGCCTGGTAGAGATAGGGCTGCGGATAGAGCACCGTGATGTCGACCGCGAGCGCGGCGCGGCCGCCGGCAAGGGCCGACAGCAGCATGGCGGAGAACAGGAAGATCAGTCGTCTCATCGAAGGCTCACTCGCTCGTTGTGGGGAAAGGCGTCGTCGGGGAAGCGCTGCCGGCGCGGGGCGGCGTCATTTCGAGCCCAGCCAGGCCATGCCATCGAGGAAGCGGCGCTGGGTGAGGATGAACAGGGCCAGCAGCGGGGCCGCGATCATGATCGCGCCGGCCAGCAGCGGGCCGTAGTCGGAGCCGATCTCCTGCACCTGGAACAGCATCACGCCGAACGGCGGCGTCGCCTTGGAGGCGGAGGTGACGACGACCGACGGCCACAGCAGGTCGTTCCAGTGCGCCACCAGCGAGATGGTGATCAGGGCGCCGATGGCCGGCGCGACGGCGGGCACGAGCAGGCGGACGAGGATCTCCCACTCGCCCAGCCCATCCAGGCGCGCCGCCTCGATGATCTCGTCGGGCACCCGGCTGAAGGCCTGCCGCAGCAGGAAGATGCCGAGCGGCGAGATCGTCCACGGCAGGATGAGGCCGGCGTAGGTGTCGATCAGCCCCGCCTGCGCGGCCATGATGAAGAGCGGCAGCGCCAGCGCCGCCGGCGGGATGACCAGCCCGACCAGCACCGCGAGCCACAGCAGCCACTGGCCGCGCACGCGCGCCTTCGCCAGCACGTAGGCGCAGGGGATCGCGACCAGCAGCTGGCAGACGATGATGGCGAGGCAGACGCCGACGCCGTTCAGCAGGAAGCGCGGCAGCGGCGAGGCGGTCAGCGCCCGCGCGTAGTTCTCGAAGCCGATCCAGCGGCTGGGCAGGAGATGGAACTGCGGCGAGAAGACGTCCTCGGCCGGCAGGAACGAGATCCGCACCGCCCACAGCAGCGGCAGCAGCATCAGCACCGCCCCCGCTCCCAGCACGAGGTGGCGCCCGAGGCCGGCGAAGCGCGATCCGCGCGCCGTCATCGCCCGCGGCCCCCGCGCACGACGTAGAGCTGCAGCAGGCTGAGCGCCAGCACCACGACGATGAACAGCACCGTCGCCGCCGCCGCGAGGTTGGTCCGGAACAGCGAGAAGGCTTCCTGGTAGATGAAGTAGAGCGCCACCAGCGTCGCCTTCTCCGGCCCGCCGCGGGTGATGATCGCCACCGTGTCGAAGACGCGCAGCGCGTGGATCGTGCTGAAGACCAGCACGAAGGCCGTGATCGGCGCGAGATGCGGCAGCGTGACGTGCCGCAGCCGGTCGAGGAAGTTGCCGCAGCCGTCGATCGCCGCCGCCTCGTAGAGCTCGCGCGGCGCCGTCTTCAGGCCGGCGAGGAAGAAGAGCATGGCGAAGCCCGCCTCGCTCCAGATGCCGATCAGGCCGAGCGTCGGCAGCGCCGTCTCCGGATCCTGCAGCCAGTTGCCGGGCGCGACGCCCACGAGGCGCAGGAGCTGCGGCACGGCGCCCACCGAGGGGCTGAGCAGCATCTGCCAGGCGACCGCCATCGCCGCCAGCGTCGCCACCGACGGCAGGAAATAGACCATGCGGTAGAAGGCCTGGCCGCGCCGGCATTCGACGATCAGCAGCGCCGCAGCAAGGCCGGCCAGGGTCGTCGCCGGCACCACGAAGGCGACGTAGCGCGTGGTGTTCCACACCGCCGTCCGGAAGTCCGGATCGTCGACCAGCTCCCGGAAGGTCTCCAGCCCGACGAAGGCGGCCGCGCCGCCGCCGAGATGCCAGTCGGTGAAGGCCGTCGCCGTCACCAATGCCAGCGGCACCAGGATGAGCAGCAGCAGCAGCAGCGCCGCCGGTGCGACCATCAGGTATGGGCTCAGGCGCGGCTCGGCCCGCCGCGCGGCAAGGACGGCGTCAGCCACGGGCGTAGTCCGCGATCCGCACCGGCTCGGGGCCGAGCGGCATGCCGGCCGGCGAGAAATAGAGCGCCTCCTCGGGCGCGATCGACACTGGCACCTCGTCGCCGGCCCGGAGCGCCACCGCCTGGGCGCTGCGGGCGACCAGCGAGAGCGCCCCGCCGTCGCCGAGGGCGAGATGGACGAGGCCGTCGTGGCCGTGATCCTCGACCCGCACGACGCGCAGCATGTGGCCCGGCTGCTCGCGGGCGGGACCGATCCGCACATGCTCCGGCCTCACCGCGACGGTGACCGGCCGGCCCACCGGCTCGGCGAGCCGGGTATCGAACAGGAAGCCGCCGGTATGCACGCGGCCCTGGGCGTCGACGATCCCTTCCAGGCAGTTGATGGTCGGCGAGCCGACGAAGCGGGCGACGTCGAGGGATGCCGGGTTGCGATAGATCTCGGCCGGCGTGCCGAACTGCGCGATGCCGCCGCCCAGCATCACCGCGACGCGGTCCGAGATCGCCAGCGCCTCGCCCTGATCGTGCGTCACGAACACGCACGACACGCCGAAGCTCCTCTGGATCTGCACGATCTCGTCGCGCGCCTGCACTCTCACCTTGGCGTCGAGGCTGGAGAGCGGCTCGTCGAGCAGCAGCAGACGGCTGTCGCGCACCAGTGCGCGGCCGATCGCCACCCGCTGCCGCTGTCCGCCCGACAGGCGCGCCGGCACGCGGTCGATCACCTCGCCGATCGCCAGCCGCGCGGCAAGATCGTCGACGGCATCGTCGATCTCGCGTTCGATCGTGCGCACCGACGCCGAGAGCCGCAGCGGGCTGAGGATGCGCTGCAGCCGGCTCATCCGCCGCACGCGCAGCGGCAGGGCGATGTTCTCGCGGCCCGTCAGGTGCGGATAGAGCGCGAGGCTCTGGAACACCATGGCGATGTTGCGCGCGCCCGGCGGCAGGCGCGACACGTCGCGGGCGCCGATCTCGACGGCACCCGCATCGGCGAATTCCAGTCCCGCGATGATGCGCAGCAGCGTCGACTTCCCGCATCCCGACGGGCCGAGCAGGCTCACGATCTCGCCCTCGTCGATGTCGAGATCGATGTTGGAAAGCACCGGAACGGAGCCGAACGACTTGGAGACGCTTCGCACGACCAGAACGGACACCGGCAACTCCCGACTCGAAGAAACACGCATCGAGGCCAAGTCGTATAAGCCCACGACTTGACCCTTTCTTTTCATGCGCCGCTCGCGACGGGCGAGAAGAAGGCGCTCCTTCCCGCCGTCGCGGCCGCTCAGGCGAAGGCCGGCGTCATCGGCTCCATCGGGATCGTGAGCGCCTTGCGGTTGGGAATGTTGACGCCGCCGCGCACGGTGCCGCGCTCGATGCGGACCCAGCGCTCGGCGATCGCCGGGTGCAGTTCGCGGCCGTCGGGCAGCGAGATCCAGATCCGCATCAGATGCCGCTTCTTCGCGACGTCCGGCCAATCCTCGAACGAGGTGCGCGAATGGAACACGACGTGGTTGTGCACGAACTGGAAGTCGCCCGGCTCGAACGGGATCTTCACGGCGAACTCGGGATCGGCGCAGATCGAGAAGAAGAGCTCCGTGGCCTGCCACTGCAGGTCGGTCATCTTCGGCGCCTCCTCGAAGCGGCGCGCCGAGTTCAGGTATTCCTGCAGCGGCGCGTAGCCGGTGAAGGTGCCGTCCCGCCACATGAACACCGGGATGCGCATCCACGGGAACTTGCCTTCCGGAACCTCGCCGCGGCGATCGACCGTGACCGGCTGGTAGAGCGCGCGGCACAGCTCCGGCGCCCGCCGCATCATCTCGTCATGCACGGCGATGCCGCTCACCAGCGCGCTCTCGCCGCCTTGCATCGCGGTGTGCAGGCACATCAGCCCCACCACGTCGCAGGAGTCGGAGTGGAACGACAGGCCGGCCGAGGTCTGCGTCAGGCGCTTGTTGTAGTCGTCGACCTTGGTGCCGATGTCGATCACGTGGCCGATCATGTGGCCGTTGCGGTTCTGCGGCACGACATCGCCGAGATGCGAGGCCAGGCCCCAGTAGATGCGCATGACCGTGTCGCGGTCGTACTTGTGGACCGGCAGGCCGCGCAGATAGCCGAAGCCGTAGCGGTCCACGATGTCCGCCCGCAGCTCCCCGATCTTCGCCGCCAGCGTCGGCAGCGGGAAATGTTCCTTGCGCAGATCGAGGATGTCCTCGACCACCGCCTTCGAATGTTCCGCTGCGGCGTCGAGTTCGGCGATCTCCGCGTCCGTCAACCGATGGATCCAGGACTGGTCGCCGGCGAGATCGGCGCTCTTCCAGGCCAGGCGGCCGCCGATCGGCCCCGGCGCCGATTCCAGCTCGAGTGCGACATTCGGATTGTTCACGGTCGTTCCCCTTATGCAGGACTTGCGGTGCTGGCGCCGCGCCGCCGGCGTGCGCGGGTTGCCAATGCGCAAAGGGTATCGACCGAGAACTACGCCTGGATAA
>JAFEFG010000121.1 GCA_018240685.1 Pseudomonadota bacterium
GACATCTACAACCTGCTGAAGTTCCAGCGCTCCAACCAGAGCACCTGCATCACCCAGAAGCCGCTGGTGAAGGTCGGCGACCAGGTGAAGAAGGGCGACATCGTGGCCGATGGTCCGTCGACCCGCGACGGCGAACTGGCGCTCGGCCGCAATGTGCTGGTCGCGTTCATGCCATGGAACGGCTACAACTTCGAAGACTCGATCCTGCTCTCCGAGCGCATCGTGCGCGATGACGTCTTCACCTCGATCCATATCGAGGAGTTCGAGGTCATGGCCCGCGACACCAAGCTCGGCCAGGAAGAGATCAGCCGCGACATCCCGAACGTCGGCGAGGAAGCACTCAAGAACCTCGACGAGGCGGGCATCGTCTATATCGGCGCCGAAGTGAAGGCGGGCGACATCCTGGTCGGCAAGGTGACGCCGAAGGGCGAGAGCCCGATGACGCCGGAAGAGAAGCTGCTGCGCGCGATCTTCGGCGAGAAGGCCGCCGACGTGCGCGACACGTCGCTCAAGGTGCCGCCGGGCGTCGAGGGCACGGTGGTCGAGGTGCGCGTCTTCAATCGTCGCGGCGTCGACAAGGACGAGCGTGCGCTTGCCATCGAGCGCGACGAGATCGAGCGCCTGGCCAAGGACCGCGACGACGAGAAGGCGATCCTGGAGCGCAGCTTCTACGGCCAGATCCAGGAGATGCTCCTGAACCAGACCGTGGCGGGCGGGCTCAAGGGCCTGAAGCCGGGCACGCGCATCACCGACAAGGTGCTGGGCGAATACACGCCTGGCCAGTGGCGCCAGATCGCGGTCAAGACGGACAAGCGGCAGAGCGAGATCGAGGCGCTGAACAAGCAGTTCGACGAATCGATGAAGCGCCTGCAGGATCGCTTCGACAGCAAGGTCGACAAGCTGCAGCGCGGCGACGAGCTGCCGCCGGGCGTGATGAAGATGGTCAAGGTCTTCGTTGCGACCAAGCGCAAGGTGCAGCCGGGCGACAAGATGGCCGGCCGTCACGGCAACAAGGGCGTGATCTCCCGCATCATGCCGCTCGAGGACATGCCGTACCTCGAGGACGGCACACCGGTCGACATCGTGTTGAATCCGCTCGGCGTGCCGAGCCGCATGAATGTCGGCCAGATCCTCGAGACCCATCTCGGCTGGGCCGCTGCGGGTCTTGGCCGCAAGATCGGCGAGATGGTGAACGGGGCGCGCGAATCCTCGGTGGCGCAAGTCCGCAAGACTCTGCGCGAGGTCTATGGCGAGAAGTCCTACAAGGCCGATATCGCCGACCTCGACGACGAGCGTGTGGTCGAGCTCGCCAGGAACCTGAGCCGCGGCGTTCCCTTCGCCTCGCCGGTGTTCGACGGCGCGCATGAAGCCGATATCGTCGGCATGCTCGACATGGCGGGCCTCGACAAGTCGGGCCAGGTGACGCTGGTCGACGGCCGCACCGGCGATGCCTTCGATCGCAAGGTGACGGTGGGCTACATCTACATGCTGAAGCTGCACCATCTGGTGGACGACAAGATCCACGCGCGGTCGATCGGCCCGTACAGCCTGGTCACCCAGCAGCCGCTGGGCGGCAAGGCGCAGTTCGGCGGTCAGCGCTTCGGCGAGATGGAGGTGTGGGCGCTCGAGGCCTACGGCGCTGCCTACACGCTGCAGGAGATCCTGACCGTGAAGTCGGACGACGTTGCCGGTCGCACCAAGGTCTACGAGGCCATCGTGCGCGGCGACGATACGTTCGAGGCGGGCATTCCCGAGTCCTTCAACGTGCTGGTCAAGGAGCTGCGCTCGCTTGGCCTCAATGTCGAACTCAACCAGTCAGCCACCTGACGGTGGCTGACTCCCTCTGCTTATCGATTTTACGTCCAACGAACCCGTAGGACCCCCAATATGACCGACCTGATCAATGTGCTGGGCCAGCCACAAGGCACCCCGACCTTCGACGAGATCCGGATCTCGATTGCCAGCCCCGAGCGCATCCGCGCCTGGAGCCACGGCGAGATCAAGAAGCCGGAGACCATCAACTACCGCACCTTCAAGCCGGAGCGGGACGGCCTGTTCTGCGCCCGCATCTTCGGACCGATCAAGGATTACGAGTGCCTGTGCGGCAAGTACAAGCGCATGAAGTTCCGCGGCATCACCTGCGAGAAGTGCGGCGTCGAGGTGACGCTCACCAAGGTGCGTCGC
Source organism: Pseudomonadota bacterium (assembly GCA_018240685.1). Taxonomy (GTDB): domain Bacteria; phylum Pseudomonadota; class Alphaproteobacteria; order Reyranellales; family Reyranellaceae; genus Reyranella. Next base: position 2,185 of record JAFEFG010000121.1, read on the forward strand.
GAGCGCATGGGCCACATCGAGCTTGCCTCACCGGTGGCACACATCTGGTTCCTGAAGTCGCTGCCGAGCCGTATCGGACTCCTGCTCGACATGACCCTGCGCGATCTCGAACGCATTCTCTATTTCGAGAACTATGTCGTCAGCAATCCCGGACTGACCCCGCTCAAGTATCGCGAGCTGCTGAACGAGGATCAGTACCTCAATGCCGTGGACGAGTACGGCGAGGATGCCTTCGAGGCGAAGATCGGCGCCGAGGCCATTCAGGGCATGCTGAAGGAAATCGACCTCGAAGAGGAGCGCCCACGCCTGCGCGAGGAGCTGCGCGAAACCACCTCCGAAGCCAAGCGCAAGAAGCTGGTGAAGCGGCTGAAGCTGGTGGAGAGCTTCATCGAATCGGGCGCCCGTCCGGAGTGGATGATCCTGGAGCTGGTGCCAGTGATCCCGCCCGAGCTGCGCCCGCTGGTGCCGCTCGACGGCGGCCGGTTCGCGACCTCGGATCTGAACGACCTCTATCGTCGCGTCATCAACCGCAACAACCGGCTGAAGCGCCTGATCGAGCTGCGCGCGCCCGACATCATCGTGCGCAACGAGAAGCGCATGTTGCAGGAGTCGGTCGACGCCCTGTTCGACAACGGCCGCCGCGGCCGCGTCATCACCGGCGCCAACAAGCGCCCGCTGAAGTCGCTCTCCGACATGCTGAAGGGCAAGCAGGGCCGCTTCCGCCAGAACCTGCTCGGCAAGCGCGTCGATTATTCGGGCCGCTCGGTGATCGTGGTCGGTCCCGAGCTCAAGCTGCACCAGTGCGGCTTGCCGAAGAAGATGGCGCTCGAGTTGTTCAAGCCGTTCATCTACTCGCGGCTGCAGAACTACGGCATGGCCAACACCATCAAGGCCGCCAAGCGCATGGTCGAGAAGGAGCGGCCGGAGGTTTGGGACATCCTCGAAGAGGTGATCCGCGAGCATCCGGTGCTGCTGAACCGCGCGCCGACGCTGCACCGCCTCGGCATCCAGGCCTTCGAGCCGGTGCTGATCGAGGGCAAGGCGATCCAGCTGCACCCGCTGGTCTGCACGGCCTTCAACGCCGACTTCGACGGCGACCAGATGGCGGTGCACGTGCCGCTGTCGCTCGAGGCCCAGCTCGAGGCCCGCGTGCTCATGATGTCGACCAACAACATCCTGAGCCCGGCGTCCGGCAAGCCGATCATCGTGCCGTCGCAGGACATCGTGCTTGGCATCTACTACATCACGCTGGAGCGCGAGGGCGAACTGGGCGAAGGCTCGCTTTTCTCCGAGATCGGCCAGCTCGAGCATGCGCTGCACAGTCGGACGCTTTCCATGCACGCCAAGATCAAGGCGCGCCTGGAGGCCTATGACGACAAGGGGCAGCTCGCGACGCGCGTGGTCGAGACCACGCCGGGCCGCATCCTGCTGGCGCAGATCCTGCCCAAGCATCCCAGCCTGCCGTTCTCGCTGATCAACCGTCTGCTGACGAAGAAGGATCTGCAGAACGTCATCGACGCGGTCTACCGCCACTGCGGCCAGAAGGAGACGGTGATCTTCGCCGATCGCCTGATGGGGCTGGGCTTCTATCATGCCTGCCGCGCCGGCATTTCCTTCGGCAAGGACGACCTCGTCATCCCGGCCGCCAAGGAGAAGCTCGTCGCCCAGACGCAGAAGGAAGTGAAGGAGTACGAGCAGCAGTATCAGGATGGCCTGATCACCTCGGGCGAGAAGTACAACAAGGTGGTCGACGCCTGGTCGCGCTGCTCCGATCGCGTGGCCGAGGAGATGATGAAGGGCATCTCCACGCACAAGCCTGGCCGCCCGGTCAATGCGGTGTGGATGATGGCGCACTCCGGTGCGCGCGGTTCCGCCACGCAGATGAAGCAGCTCGCGGGCATGCGCGGCCTCATGACCAAGCCGTCGGGCGAGATCATCGAGACGCCGATCCTGTCGAACTTCAAGGAAGGCCTCTCGGTGCTGGAGTACTTCAACTCCACCCACGGCGCGCGCAAGGGCCTGGCCGACACGGCGCTCAAGACGGCGAACTCGGGTTACCTCACCCGCCGTCTCGTCGACGTGGCGCAGGACTGCATCATCTTCGAGGACGACTGCGGCACCACCCGCGGCCTCACGATGCGGGCCGTCGTCGACGGCGGCGACGTGATCGAGCCGCTCAGCGAGCGTGTTCTCGGCCGTACCGCACTCGATGATGTGATCGATCCGCTGAACGGCACTGTCATCGTCAAGAGCGGCGAGCTCATCGACGAGGTCAAGGTCGAGCAGATCGACAAGGCGGGGATCGAAGAGCTCCGCATCCGCTCGGTGCTGACCTGCGACACCAAGACCGGCGTCTGCGCCAGGTGCTACGGCCGCGATCTGGCGCGCGGCACGCCGGTCAACATCGGCGAGGCGGTCGGCGTCATTGCCGCCCAGTCGATCGGCGAGCCGGGTACGCAGCTGACCATGCGTACCTTCCACATCGGCGGCGCGGCGCAGCGTGGTGCCGAGCAGTCGAGCATCGAGGCGAGCCACGAGGGCCGCGTGCAGGTGCGCAACCGCAACGTCGTCATCAACAGCCAGGGCGTGCCGGTCGTGATGGGCCGCAACACCGAGCTGGTGCTGATCGACGGCGCCGAGCGCGAGCGCGCCAAGCATCGCGTGCCCTACGGCGCGCGCCTGCTGGTCGAGAACGACACTCCCGTCACCAAGGGCCAGAAGCTTGCGGAGTGGGATCCCTACACCCTTCCGATCATCACCGAGAAGGCGGGTAAGGCGGTCTACGTCGACCTCGTCGAGGGCGTGTCGATGCGCGAGGTGATCGACGAATCGACCGGCATCTCCAACCGTGTCGTGGTCGACTGGAAGGGCCAGCCGCGCGGCGGCGATCTGCGTCCGCGCATCGCCATCCACGATGCCGACGGCAACCCGATGATGCTGGCCAACGGCCAGGAGGCCCGGTACCTGCTGTCGATCGACTCGGTCCTGTCGGTCGAGAACGGCCAGGAAGTCCATGCCGGCGACATCCTCGCGCGTATCCCGCGCGAGGGCGGCAAGAACCGCGACATCACGGGCGGTCTGCCGCGCGTGGCGGAGCTGTTCGAGGCCCGCAAGCCGAAGGACTTCGCGATCATCTGCGACATCGGCGGCCGGGTCGAGTTCGGCAAGGACTACAAGAACAAGCGCCGCATCCTGATCGTGCCGGAAGGCGAGAATGCGGAGCCTGTCGAGTACCTGATCCCGAAGGGCAAGCGCATTGCCGTTCAGGAAGGCGACTACGTCGAGCGCGGCGATCTGCTGATCGACGGCAACCCGGTGCCGCACGACATCCTGCGCGTGCTGGGCATCGAGAAGCTGGCCGAGTATCTCGTCAACGAGATCCAGGAGGTCTATCGACTGCAGGGCGTGAAGATCAACGACAAGCACATCGAGACGATCGCGCGTCAGATGCTGCAGAAGGTCGAGATCACCGATCCGGGCGAGTCGACCTTCCTGGTCGGCGAGCAGGTCGACAAGCAGGAGTACGACTACGAGAACGCCAAGCTCGTGGCCGAGAAGCTCAAGCCCGCCAAGGCCGATCCGGTCCTGCTGGGCATCACCAAGGCGTCGCTGCAGACCAAGTCCTTCATCTCGGCCGCCTCCTTCCAGGAGACGACCCGCGTGCTGACCGAGGCGGCCGTCTCGGGCCGCGTCGACAACCTGCAGGGCCTGAAGGAGAACGTGATCGTCGGCCGTCTGATCCCGGCCGGCACCGGCGGAGTCGTCAACCGCCTGAAGGCCATCGCGGCTCAGCGCGACCGTGCCATCCTGGCGGCGGGCACCGACGGCGAGGACGAGCCGGTCCCCACGTTGCCGCAGGAAGAGCAAGCGGCCGACTGACCGCCTGATCCGCAGGCAAACGAAGGGCCGTCGTCGAAAGACGACGGCCCTTTGCTTTTCCAGGGCTCCAGCGCGATGACTTTTCGTCAACTCATGTCGTCGTCCCGGCGCCTGCGCGGCTGATTACGCGGCCATCCGGGCCATCCAGTCCTCGCGCAGGAGATGCCACACCATCTGCGGACCGGGACCGCCGACGAAGCGGCCGATCATCAGATCGACGAGCCGGGCTCCCTGCTTCTCCTTGATGCGGCGCGAGCCGAGGTTTTCCTGGGCATTGGTGAACCACAGTTCCGGCCATCCCAGGTCGAGGAACGCATAGGCGGTGACGCGCTCGGCGGCCTCCATCATCAGCCCGCGGCGGTGGAATTCCGGCGCCAGCCAGAAGCCGCGCTGGCTGCGGCTGACGCCGTCGTCGGGCCAGAGGCTGATCATGCCGATGAGGTCGGCGGGACCGGACCTGGGAATCAGGGCCCAGTGCGCCTTTTCTCCCCGGGCCATCTCACCCAGGCAGGCATCGACGTGGGTGGCGGCCCCGTCGGGCGGGTAGGGCCAGGGGATGCCGGCACTTAGGTGGCGCACGATCTCCCAGTGCGGGAAGCGATGCTGGATGACCGGGCCGTCCTTTCGCCGCAGCGGACGCAGGACCAGTCTCGGCGTTTCAAGCACCGGCGGGGAGGGCATGGGGGAGGTGGCGGTCATCTCGGTCTCGCTTCCGTGCCGGAAGGCGGGACCGCTGCACTCGACCCCGGCCATCGCGGCGGGGTCAGGGTCTTGGTCGGCTGTGGATCAGACGATCGCGCGCACGACTACCCCGCCCCGAAGGCGAACTTTGGTAGCCATTTTGCGATTGCGCTGGTGCAGCATGGGCGGCTTGATAGCGCATCTGCCGCGCGAAGTAAACTTTGTGGCCGCAAGGGGGTGAGCCCCTACATATTGATTGACAGATTCTTGCGTGGCCGGCGTCGGCCGTATTACGAACGAGTCGCTCGGTGGCTCCGGGGATTAGTCAGCAAAATCAACGCGAAAACCTGCGCGCTGCGCTTGACGCTGCGAAAATGGGGCCATATAAGCGCGCCACCTCGCCGAGGGGCTGGTAGTAGGCCTGAACGCCTAGACACAGCCTGACGTCGAGGACCGCTACAAGTAAGGCCTTCAGGCCGCAAGGTTCCCTATCGCGCGGGGCTGCGCTTTTGCCGCTACGCCCGCGCATTCGCTTTGCGCCGATGCCTGACTTGGGTGGACCTGAGACGGCGTTAAGGAAACCGGAATTCGATGCCGACGATTAACCAGTTGATTGCCAAGGGCCGCCGCCCTCTCTCCTCGCGCAACAAGGTGCCGGCGCTTCAGGCCTGCCCGCAGAAGCGCGGCGTCTGCACGCGCGTCTACACGACGACGCCGAAGAAGCCGAACTCGGCGCTGCGCAAGGTGGCCAAGGTGCGCCTCACCAACGCCTACGAGGTGGTGAGCTACATCCCGGGCGAGGGCCACAATCTCCAGGAGCACTCGGTGGTCATGATCCGCGGCGGTCGCGTGAAGGACCTTCCGGGCGTCCGCTATCACATCATTCGCGGCACCCTCGATACTCAGGGTGTCAAGGACCGCAAGCAGCGCCGTTCCAAGTACGGCGCCAAGCGTCCGAAGTAAGGCGCGGAGGAAGTCATGTCTCGTCGTCGCGCAGCTGAGAAACGCGAAGTTCTGCCGGACGCCAAGTTCGGCGACATCGTGCTGAGCAAGTTCATGAACACGCTGATGGAGCGTGGCAAGAAGTCGGTCGCCGAGCGTGTCGTCTATGGCGCACTCGACGAGATCGAGTCCAAGCTCAAGCAGGATCCGGTTCCGGCCTTCCACGAGGCGCTGGAGAACGTGAAGCCGGCCGTCGAAGTGCGTTCCCGCCGCGTCGGCGGCGCCACCTATCAGGTGCCTGTCGAGGTGCGTCCGGAGCGCCGGCAGGCGCTTGCCATCCGCTGGATCATCCAGGCTGCCCGCGATCGGTCCGGCCACAGCATGACCGAGAAGCTCTCGGCCGAGCTGCTCGACGCCTTCAATCGCCGCGGCAACGCGGTGAAGAAGCGCGAGGACACCCACAAGATGGCCGACGCCAACAAGGCGTTCTCGCATTACCGCTGGTAAGCGCTTCCGGCCCCCTCACGCAGAAAGCCCCCACCATGGCTCGCACCACCCCCATCGCGCATTACCGCAACATCGGCATCATGGCGCACATCGATGCCGGCAAGACGACGACGACGGAGCGCATCCTCTACTACACCGGCAAGTCGCATAAGATCGGCGAAGTCCATGACGGCGCCGCGACGATGGACTGGATGGAGCAGGAGCAGGAGCGCGGAATCACCATCACGTCGGCGGCCACGACCTGCTTCTGGAAGACCGAGACGGGTCCGTTCGCCGGCCCGAGCTACCGCGTCAACATCATCGACACGCCGGGCCACGTCGACTTCACGATCGAGGTGGAGCGTTCGCTGCGCGTGCTCGACGGTGCGGTCTGCGTGTTCGACTCGGTCGCCGGTGTCGAGCCGCAGTCTGAGACGGTGTGGCGCCAGGCCGACAAGTACGGCGTGCCGCGCATCTGCTTCGTCAACAAGATGGACCGCACCGGCGCCAACTACTGGCGCACGGTCGAGATGATCACGGACCGTCTCGGCAGCAAGCCGCTGGTGACGCAGATCCCGATCGGCGCCGAATCCGACTACAAGGGCTTGGTCGACCTTGTCTCCAACAAGGCGATCATCTGGCTGGAAGAGACGCTTGGCGCCAAGTTCGAGATCGTCGACGTCCCGGCCGATCTCAAGGAGCAGGCTGCCGAGTACCGCACCAAGCTGATCGAGATGGCCGTCGAACAGGACGACGTGGCGCTCGAGAAGTACCTGGCCGGCGAGGAGCCGGACTACGAGACGCTGATCAAGTGCATCCGCAAGGGCACGATCTCCTACGCGTTCGTGCCGGTGCTGTGCGGCTCGGCGTTCAAGAACAAGGGCGTGCAGCCCATGCTCGACGCGGTGGTGAATTACCTGCCGGCGCCGACCGACGTGCCCGACGTCAAGGGCGTGAAGATGGGCACCGACGAGGCGATCTCGCTGCCGTCGAGCGACGATGCGCCGTTCTCCGCGCTTGCCTTCAAGATCATGACCGACCCGTTCGTCGGCTCGCTGACTTTCGCGCGCGTCTATTCGGGCGTGGTGGAGTCGGGCACCGGCGTGCTGAACAGCACGAAGGACCGCAAGGAGCGCATCGGCCGCATGCTGCTGATGCACGCCAACAACCGTGAGGACGTCAAGGAAGCGCGCGCGGGCGACATCATCGCCCTGGCCGGTCTCAAGACCGTGACCACCGGCGATACGCTGTGCACGCCGGACAACCCGGTCGTCCTGGAAAAGATGGACTTCCCCGATCCGGTCATCGAGCTGGCCATCGAGCCGAAGTCGAAGGCCGACCAGGAGAAGATGGGTCAGGCCCTGGGCCGTCTGGTGCAGGAAGATCCGACTTTCCGCGTTTCGACCGACCAGGAAACGGGGCAGACCGTCATCAAGGGCATGGGCGAGCTCCATCTCGAGATCAAGGTCGACATCCTCCGGCGCACCTACAAGGTCGACGCCAATGTCGGCGCGCCGCAGGTCGCCTATCGCGAGACGCTCGGCCGCAAGTCGGAGATCGACTACACCCACAAGAAGCAGTCGGGTGGGTCGGGGCAGTTCGCGCGCATCAAGCTGGTGTTCGAGCCGGGCGAGCCGGGTTCGGGCTACAGCTTCGAGAGCAAGATCGTGGGCGGCGCGGTGCCGAAGGAGTTCATCCCCGGCGTCGAAAAGGGCCTCGAGGCGTCGCGCGAGAGCGGCGTGCTGGCCGGCTTCCCGGTGATCGACTTCAAGGTGTCGCTGATCGACGGCGCGTATCACGACGTTGACTCGAGCGTGCTGGCGTTCGAAATCGCGGCGCGTGCGGCCTTCAAGGAAGGCCTGCAGAAGGCGCAGTGCAAGCTGCTCGAGCCGATCATGAAGGTCGAGGTGGTGACGCCGGAAGACTACATGGGCGACTGCATCGGCGACCTGAACAGCCGTCGCGGCCAGATCCAGGGCATGGAGGCCCGCGGCAACGCGCAGGTCATCAACGCCATGGTGCCGCTGGCGAACATGTTCGGCTACGTCAACACCCTGCGCTCGATGACCCAGGGTCGCGCTGCATACAGCATGACCTTCGACCACTACGCGCCTGTGCCGCAGGCGGTGGCGGACGAAGTCGTCGCGAAGCTCGCCGGCTGATTGGCCGTTTGAATTAGGACCGATAGGCAAGGAATACGAAGATGACGAAGGCGAAGTTTGAGCGGAACAAGCCGCACTGCAACATCGGCACGATTGGTCACGTTGACCATGGTAAGACGTCGCTGACGGCGGCGATCACGAAGGTGCTTGCGAAGACGGGTGGCGCGACGTTCACGGCGTACGACCAGATCGACAAGGCGCCGGAGGAGCGGGAGCGCGGGATCACGATCTCGACGGCGCACGTCGAGTACGAGACGACGAACCGTCACTACGCGCACGTGGATTGCCCCGGTCACGCGGACTACGTGAAGAACATGATCACGGGCGCGGCGCAGATGGACGGGGCGATCCTGGTGGTTTCGGCGGCGGACGGGCCGATGCCGCAGACGCGCGAGCACATCCTGCTGGCGCGCCAGGTCGGCGTTCCGGCGCTGGTCGTGTTCATGAACAAGTGCGACATGGTTGACGACCCGGAGCTGCTGGACCTGGTCGAGCTCGAGGTGCGCGAGCTTCTGAAGAGCTACCAGTTCCCGGGCGACGACATCCCGGTGATCCGGGGTTCGGCGCTGATGGCGCTCGAGGACAAGAACCCCGAGCTGGGCGAGCAGGCGGTGCTGAAGCTGATGGCCGAGGTTGACCGGTACATTCCGCAGCCTGCGCGCGACAAGGACAAGCCGTTCCTGATGCCGATCGAGGACGTTTTCTCGATCTCGGGCCGCGGCACGGTGGTGACGGGCCGCGTCGAGCGCGGGATCATCAAGGTCGGCGAGGAAGTCGAGATCGTCGGCCTGAAGGCGACGACGAAGACGACGGTCACGGGCGTCGAGATGTTCCGCAAGCTGCTGGACAGCGGCGAGGCGGGCGACAACATCGGCGCGCTGCTGCGCGGCGTTGGCCGCGAGGACGTGGAGCGGGGTCAGGTTCTGGCGAAGCCGGGGACGATCACGCCGCACACGAACTTCGAGGCGGAGGCGTACATCCTGACGAAGGAAGAGGGCGGCCGTCACACGCCGTTCTTCACGAACTACCGTCCGCAGTTCTACTTCCGGACGACGGACGTTACGGGCGTGGTGACGCTGCCCGAGGGCACGGAGATGGTGATGCCGGGCGACAACGCGCGGATGACGGTGGAACTGATCCAGCCGATCGCCATGGACGAGGGCCTGCGCTTCGCCATCCGCGAGGGCGGCCGCACCGTCGGCGCCGGCGTCGTCACCAAAATCGTGAAGTAACTGAACCGGCGCGGCGAGCGAGAAGATCATGGAAAGCACCAATATCCGCATCCGGCTCAAGGCCTTCGATCATCGCGTGCTCGACACGTCGACGAGCGAGATCGTCAGCACCGCGAAGCGGACGGGCGCGCAGGTTCGGGGACCGATCCCGCTGCCGACGCGCATCGAGCGCTTCACGGTCAACCGTTCGCCGCACATCGACAAGAAGTCGCGTGAGCAGTTCGAAGTGCGCACGCACAAGCGCGTGCTCGATATCGTCGATCCGACGCCGCAGACGGTGGACGCGCTGATGAAGCTCGACCTCGCCTCCGGCGTGGATGTCGAGATCAAGCTCGGCGCCTAAGGGTACAGGGAAGAGGAACAGGACCATGCGTTGCGGTCTCGTCGCCCAGAAGGTCGGCATGACCCGCGTCTTCAACGACGCCGGGGAACATGTGCCCGTCACCGTTCTGAAGGTGGATCAGCTGCAGGTTGTCGCCGTCCGCTCGGAAGAGAAGGACAAGTACACCGCGGTGCAGCTCGGCTACGGCAAGGCCAAGGTCAAGAACGTGACGCAGCCGATGCGCGGTCACTTCGCCAAGGCCAAGGTCGAGCCGAAGAAGAAGCTCGTCGAGTTCCGCGTCGCCAAGGACGCCGTGCTCGAAGTGGGCGCCGAACTGGTGCCCAGCCACTTCGTGCCAGGCCAGTTCGTCGACGTGGTCGGCACCACGATCGGCCGCGGCTTCACGGGTTCGATGGTGCGCTGGAACTTCGGCGGTCTCGAGGCCAGCCACGGCGTGTCGGTGTCGCATCGCAGCCATGGTTCGACCGGTAACCGCCAGGATCCCGGCCGTACCTTCCCCGGCAAGAAGATGGCCGGCCACTATGGCCACGAGCGCGTGACCACGCAGAACCTCAAGGTCGTCGCCACCGACGACGAGAAGGGTCTGCTGCTGGTCCATGGCGCCGTTCCCGGTCCGGCCGGCGGCTACATCATCGTCAAGGACGCCTCCAAGCGCGCCCGTCCCAAGGATGCCCCGTACCCGGCCGGCCTGCGCAAGGCTGCCGCTCCGGTGTCCGAGGCTCCGGCGGCCGACGCGGCTCCGCAGGCTTAAGGATCTGATCATGAAGATCGCGGTCAAAACCATCGAGGGCGGCAGCGCCGGCGAAATCGATCTCGCCGACGCCGTGTTCGCCGCGCCCGTCCGCAAGGACATCCTGCAGCGTTGTGTGGTGTGGCAGCTCGCCCGCCGCCAGCAGGGCACGCACAAGAGCAAGGGTCGCTCCGAAGTCACGGCGACGGCCAAGAAGATGTACGCCCAGAAGGGCACCGGTCGCGCCCGCCACGGCAACGAGGCGGCGCCGCAGTTTCGCGGCGGCGGCAAGGCCTTCGGTCCGGTCGTGCGCAGCCACGCCAGCGACCTGCCGAAGAAGGTCCGCAAGCTCGCCTTGCGCACGGCGCTGTCGGCGAAGGCTGCCGAGGGCAAGCTGATCGTGCTCGATGCCGCCGCCCTGGCGGAGCCGAAGACGGCCAAGCTCAAGGGCCATTTCGGCAAGCTCGGCGTCTCCAGCGCCCTGGTCATCGCCGGTGCTGAGGTCGACGCCAACTTCGCCCGCGCTGCGGCCAACATCGCCCATGTCGATGTGCTGCCGCAGCAGGGCGCGAACGTTTACGACATCCTGCGGCGCGACACGCTCGTGCTGACCACGGATGCGGTGAAGCATCTCGAGGAGCGCCTGCAATGAGCGCCAAGACCAAGCCGAGCACGGTGTCCCGCGCGCGCATGTACGAAGTGATCCGCGCGCCGCTCATCACCGAGAAGACCACCAACGGTTCCGAGCACAACCAGGTGACCTTCCGGGTCGCGTCGGATGCCACCAAGCCCGAGATCAAGCAGGCCGTGGAAGGCCTGTTCAAGGTCAAGGTGAAGGCCGTCAACACCGTTACGGTGAAGGGCAAGGCCAAGGTTTTCAAAGGCCGTCCGGGCCTGCGGAGCGACTGGAAGAAAGCCGTCGTCTCCCTGGTCGAGGGTCACAAGATCGACGTGACCACGGGCCTGTAGGACGGGGGAAGAGGCAATGGCACTCAAGAGTTTCAAGCCGATCACGCCGTCGCTGCGGCAGCTGGTCATCGTCAGCCGAGAGGGCCTGTGGAAGGGCAAGCCGGTCAAGGCGCTGACTCGCGGCAAGACGGGAACCGGCGGCCGTAACAACCACGGCCACATCACGGCTCATCATCGCGGCGGCGGTCACAAGCGGCGTCTGCGCATCGTGGACTTCAAGCGCCGCAAGTTCGATGTGGCGGCGACTGTCGAGCGCCTGGAGTACGACCCCAACCGGTCGGCCTTCATCGCCCTCATCAAGTACGCCGACGGCGAGCTTGCCTACATCCTGGCGCCGCAGCGCATGAAGGCGGGCGACCAGGTCATGTCCGGCGAACGCGTCGACATCAAGCCCGGCAACGCCATGCCGCTGGCCAACATGCCGGTCGGCACGATCGTGCACAACGTCGAGCTGAAGCGCGGCCGCGGCGGGCAGCTGGCCCGTTCCGCCGGCACCTATGCCCAGCTCGTCGGCAAGGATGCGGGCTATGCCCAGATCAAGCTGAACTCGGGCGAGCTGCGCCTGGTGCCGGGCGAGTGCCTGGCGACCGTGGGCGCGGTGAGCAACCCGGACAACCAGAACACGGTGGCCGGCAAAGCCGGCCGGCTGCGCTGGCTGGGCTTCCGCCCGGTCGTCCGCGGCGTTGCCATGAACCCGGTCGATCACCCGCACGGCGGCGGCGAGGGCAAGACCTCGGGCGGCCGTCATCCGGTGACCCCGTGGGGCAAGCCGACCAAGGGTAAGAAGACCCGCAAGAACAAGGCGACGGACAAGTTCATCATCCGCCGCCGTCATGCGACGCGCTAGGAGATAGGCAGTGGCACGTTCCGTTTGGAAAGGCCCCTTCGTTGAGGGCAGCCTGATCAAGAAGGCCGAGAAGGCGCGCCAGAGCGTGCGCAGCGACGTGATCAAGACCTGGTCGCGGCGCTCCACGATCCTGCCGCAGTTCGTCGGCCTGACGTTCGGCGTCTACAACGGCAAGAAGTTCATCCCGGTGAATGTCACCGAGGAGATGGTCGGCCACAAGCTCGGCGAATTCTCGCCGACCCGGACCTTCACCGGTCACGCGGGCGACAAGAAGGTCTCGAAGGAGTAAGGCGCGATGAGCAAACCATCCGCTCCCCG
>JAFEFG010000122.1 GCA_018240685.1 Pseudomonadota bacterium
CACCGACTGCGTGTTCGAGCTGAAGCGCCCGACGACCGAGGCCGAGGTGAACGGCCTGTTCGAGGCCGCCGCGCGCGGACCGCTGGCTGGCGTCCTGGGCTACGAGGCTCGGCCCCTGGTATCGGCCGACTATTGCAACGATACGCGCAGCTCCATCGTCGATGGCCCCAGCACCATGGTGACCGGCGGGACGATGCTGAAGGTCTATGCCTGGTACGACAACGAGGTCGGCTACGTCTGCCGCATGGTTGATCTCGCCAACATCGTGATCGGCGCGGGCGGATGATGACGTCGGCCGTCCGCCACTACCTGGTCGTCACCGCCTCGTACTGGGGCTTCACCCTGGTCGACGGCGCGTTGCGCATGGTCGTGCTGTTCCACTTCTTCAAGCTCGGCTACTCGCCCTTCACGCTCGCCTTTCTGTTCCTGCTCTACGAGTTTGCGGGCATCGTCGCCAACCTGGGCGGAGGCTGGCTGGCGGCGCGCTTCGGCATCCCGCGCATGCTGGCGACCGGCCAGGTCCTGCAGATCGCGGGGCTGGTCATGCTGTCGCAGCTCAACCCGGCCTGGACTGCCGGCGTCTCCGTGGCCTGGGTCGTCGCCGCACAAGGCATCGCGGGCCTCGCCAAGGACTTCACCAAGACCGCTTCGAAATCGGCGATCAAGGCCACGTCGGTCGAGGGGGCCGGCCAGCTCTTCCGCTGGGTTGCCTTCTTCACCGGCTCCAAGAATGCGATGAAGGGCATCGGCTTTTTCGTGGGTGGCCTGCTGCTCGACCTCGTCGGCTTCAAGGCGGCTCTCTGGCTGATGGCGGCGGTCATCGGCGTGATCCTGCTCGCGGGGCTGCTGTCGCTACCCCGCTCGCTCGGCAAGGCGAAATCGTCCCGGAGCATGCGCGAGCTCTTCGCCAAGGTGCGGGGCGTGAACCTGCTCGCCGCGGCGCGTATCTTCATGTTCGGTGCCCGTGAGGTGTGGTTCATGGTCGGCCTGCCGGTGTTCCTCTACTCCGCAGGCTGGCGCTTCCTCGAAGTCGGCGGATTTCTTGCCGCCTGGACCATCGCTTATGGCGGCGTGCAGGCCATAGCGCCCGCCTTCGTCACGCGCAGCCCCGACGGGCTCAGCCGCGAGGTGCCCAACACGCGTGTCTGGGCCGGCCTGCTGGTTGCGGTGCCGCTGGTGCTGGCGGTGCTGATGCAGAAGCACGATCTATGGCGGCCGGACCTGGTGCTGGTGACGGGCCTCGCGCTGTTCGGGTTGCCCTTTGCGGTCAACTCGTCGCTGCACTCCTATCTCATCCTTGCCTATGCCGGATCGGAAAAGGCGGCCGAAGATGTCGGCTTCTATTACGCCGCCAACGCCGTTGGCCGGCTGATCGGCATCCTGCTTTCCGGAGCGCTGTACCAGTTTGGCGGCATCACGGCTTGCTTGATCGGCTCGGCCGCCATGCTGGCTGTTTGCTGGCTGCTTACTTTCCTGCTGCCCAGCCATGCGGAAGGGATGGGCGCATCCCATGCCGTCTGACATTATTTCCAAAATACTAGAAATATAGTTGACGGTCGGTCCACCGCTGGGCTAGATGGGGCCATGAAGCTTGACGAAGCTGCTGCATGCTTGGAGGCGCTCGGCTATCCGACGCGCCTCAAGATCTACCGGACGCTGGTGCGCGCGGGAGAAGAGGGCATGCCCGTCGGACGGCTGCAGGATCGGTTGCAGATCGCTGCCTCGACCCTGTCGCATCATCTCAAGGCCTTGATTGCGGTCGGCCTGGTCACGCAGACCCGCGAGGGTACGACGCTGATCTGCCACACCAACTATCCCATCATGCGCGCGCTTCTGGAGTTCATGGTCGAGGAGTGCTGCGCGGAGGGTGCGTGTTCGCCGGCCGGCATCATCAAGCTGCCGAAGGTCGCCTGAAAAATTTTTGCCCAGATATTTCGAAGATCCTGGAAGGATAGGAAAGGTCAATGCCGGACACGAATGCCAAGCCGAAGACAGTCGCCATCCTGGGTGCGGGCCCTGTGGGGCTTGCGGCAGCCGCGCATGTGCTGGAGCGCGGCATGGAGCCGATCGTTCTGGAGGCGGGGCCGCAGGTCGGCCATGCCATCCGCCAATGGGCGCATGTGCAACTGTTCTCGCCATGGCAATACAACGTCGACAAGGCGGCCGAGCGCCTGCTTGTCGCGGCCGGATGGAACTCGCCGGCGGCGGACGATTATCCGACCGGCGGCGAACTGGTGGCGCAGTACCTCGAGCCCCTGGCCACGCGTACACCGCTCAAGGACCGTATCCGGACGTCGAGCCGTGTCACGGCCGTTGCCCGAAAGGGCTTCGACAAGATGAAGAGCAATGGCCGTGCCCTTGAGCCTTTCACCGTCCGCTACCGGAACGGCAAAGGCGTGGAGACGCTGAAGGCGGATGCCGTGATCGACGCGTCTGGTACCTGGTTCTCGCCCAATCCGGCCGGGGCAGACGGGCTGACGGCGATCGGTGAGGAGGAGATGGCGGCGCGGATCGCCTATGGCATGCCCGACGTGCTGGGTTCGGCGCGTGACCGCTATGCGGGCAAGACCGTGGCCGTGCTGGGGGCCGGTCACTCGGCGGTCGGCACTCTGGTCGATCTGTCACGCCTCAAGGACGAGATGCCGACGACTGAGGTCATCTGGCTGCTGCGTGGCGACAAGCCGGAAAAGGCGTTCGGCGGTGGTGCAAGCGATCAGCTTGCCGCCCGCGGTGCTCTGGGCACGGCGTTCGCCGCTCTGGTCGCGAGTGGCAAGATCCGGATCGAGAGCGGGTTCAAAGTCTCCCATGTCGGTCGCGATGGCGCGAGGATTCACGTGGCGACCGGCGGCGCGAGCTGCTGCCGCTCGGTCGTCGTCGACGAACTCGTGGTTGCGACGGGATTCCGTCCCGATCTCAGTTTCCTGCGCGAGGTCAGGTTGGCGCTCGATCCCGCCATCGAAGCGCCGCTGGCGTTGGCACCCCTGATCGATCCCAATCTCCATAGTTGCGGTTCCGTGCGTCCGCACGGCGCGCACGAACTCGCCCAGCCCGAGCCCGGCTTCTACATCGCCGGCATGAAGAGTTATGGGCGGGCGCCGACCTTTCTCATGCTCACGGGCTATGAGCAGGTCCGCTCGATCGTGGCGGAGATCGCGGGGGATCGCGAAGCCGCTGCCAACGTCGAGCTAGTGCTGCCCGAAACAGGGGTCTGCTCGGGGCCGGCTCCCGGCGCGACCGATATGGCGGCTTCCGGATGTTGCGGCGGCCCGGCGCCTGAGCCGGCAAGCGGCTGCTGCGTCGCCGACGTGAAGGCGAAGGCCGAAGGCAAGAAGGGCTGCGGCTGCTCCTGAAGCGTAGGCAACAAGGACGGGATGGCCGGCTGTTCGAGCCCGGCAGCCGACAGGGGAGAGGGAAGTGGAATGCAATAGCGATACCGGAGGCTGCGCGCTTTGATCGGAAGCCGGCTGTTCACGATTGTCGCTCTCGGCTCGACCCAAACCCTCGCCTGGGCGTCGAGTTACTATCTTCCGGCCGTGCTTGCCGACGACATTGCGCGCGACACCGGTGTGTCGACGACATGGTTGTTCGGCATCTTCTCGGCAGCGCTCGTACTGTCTGCGGTCGTTGGCCCCCGGGTCGGACGCATCATCGACGCGGGCGGCGGCAATGCCGTCCTGGCGGCTTCCAACCTCCTCTTCGCAGCGGGGTTGGTGCTGCTCCATTCCTCGCACTCTCTCGCGATGCTTGTGGCGGCCTGGACCGCCATGGGCATTGCCATGGGCATCGGGCTCTATGATGCAGCCTTCGCCATCCTCGCCCGAATCTATGGCGCCGATGCGCGGGGGGCGATCACCGGCATCACGCTGCTGGCCGGGTTCGCGAGCACCATAGGATGGCCGCTGACGGCCTGGGGCGCGGCGACGATCGGCTGGCGTGACACCTGCCTTGCATGGGCCGCACTCCATGTCCTTGGTGCGTTGCCGGTCAATTACTGGCTGCTGCCGCGTTGTTCCGCCGATGCCGTCGAGAGGACGCACGCAGACGATGCAATACCGCTCGACCGGGCGATGCTGCTGCTGTCGTTCGCCTTTGCTGCCGTGTGGACGGTGATCGCGGGTATGGCCGCTCATTTTCCGCGCATCCTCGAAGCGGCAGGAGCATCCCAAGCCCAGGCGGTTGCCGCCGGTGCGCTCATCGGGCCGGCCCAGGTCGCGGCACGGCTTCTCGAGGCAGGGCCGCTGGCGCGGTTTCACCCGTTGGTATCGGCCCGCCTCGGCTCTCTTACGCACGCCATGGGCGCGACGTCGATCCTGATTGCCGGTGGCGGCGCTGCCGCCGGCGCGTTCGCGCTGCTGCACGGAGCGGGCAGCGGCATCATCACCATCGCTCGTGGTACCGTGCCGCTGGCGCTATTCGGTCCTGAGAACTACGGCTATCGGCTGGGCGTTCTGGGCATACCTGCCCGCTTTCTCTCCGCCGGCGCTCCCATCGGCTTTGCCATACTGATCGAGCATTTCGGCATGGGTGTGCTTGTCTTCTCGTCCGCCGTGACGCTTTCCGGCTTTGCCGCCCTGTGTCTCGTGCGTCGTCCCTCTCCCGCCGGCGTCGGGCATGCCGGCTGAAGCACAGGCCGTGTCGGGCGCCAGGCTCGTGGCGACCGTGTGCTCGGCGCAGATCCTGGTCCAGATCGGCGCTTATTTCTGGCCGGCCCTGCTGCCGCAGATGATCGAGCGCTGGCAGCTCAGCAACAGCGATGCAGGCTGGATCACCTCTGCCTTCTATGGCGCCTACATGGTCGCTGTGCCAGTGCTGGTGACATTGACCGACCGGGTCGATGCCAAGCGCGTCTATCTCTTCGGCGTCGGCTGCTCGGTGCTCGCTCATCTGTCGTTCGGGCTGGCCGCGGACGGCTTCTGGACGGCGCTCCTGCTGCGCGCCCTCGCGGGTGTCGGCTGGGCCGGTACCTATATGACCGGTCTGAAGCTGCTCGCCGACCAGGTTGACGCGAAGATGATGTCCCGCGCCGTTACCGGCCATGCCGCGAGTATCGGCATCTCGGGAGCGTTCTCCTATGTCGTGGGTGACTTCCTTGCCGACCAGTTCGGCTGGCGGACGGCATTCGCGGTCGGCGGCGGCACCGCCGCGGCAGCCTGGCTCGCCGTCGCGCTGATGGTGCCGGGTCGTTCGGCGCCGCCCCGCCCGAGCGGCCAGGCGCTGTTCGATTTCCGGCCGGTGCTTCGCAATCGCTCCGCGATGGCCTACGCGTTGGCTTACTGTGCGCACACGCTGGAGATGAACGCGTTGCGTGGGTGGGGGGTGGCATTCCTGGCCTGGATTGCGGCCCAGGCCGGCGGAACCGCAGTTGCTCTGTCGCCGACGGTGGTGATCACGATGCTCGGGCTGATCGGTACGACGGCAAGCGTGGCCGGCAATGAAATGTCCATCCGCTTTGGCCGGCTTCGATTGATCGTTGCGGCGATGCTGTTGTCAATCTGCCTCGGCTCCGTGCTCGGTGTGCTCGGTGCGCTATCCTATTCAGTGGCGGTCTTTCTGGTGATTGCCTACGGGCTTGTGATCTGGCTCGATTCGTCGTCGCTGACCGCCGGCACGGCGGGGACTGCCGATCCCTCGCGAAGGGGGGCCACCCTCGCGATCCATTCGATGCTGGGATATGGCGGCGGTTTTGTCGGCCCCATCGCCCTTGGATGGACGCTCGATCTCGCTGGAGGGATGTCCGTGCACGCCTGGTGGCTGGGATTCCTCGTCATCGCCGCGGTCATGTCCGTGGCCTTGATGATCTTCGTCGTCATGCACCCCAGAAGCCTGGCTGGCGAAGCTTCCTGACGACATCGCTGGCCATGCGTATCGTCTTCCGGGCAGACTGAAGGAACAAGGAGGAACGCATATGCAAGACCGGCAGATCGGCGAAGTCCGTGTGACGCGAGTCGAGGAGCAGATGGGACCGGGCTTTCCGGCCAAAGATTTCTTTCCGGAGTTCGAGGCGGAGGCCTTCGCCGCGCAGCAGAATTGGCTGGCGCCGAACTATTACCAGCCGGAGAGCGGGAGGCTCATGACCTCGATCCATTCCTGGCTGCTGCGCACAGGGAAATACACAATCTTGGTCGACTCCTGCAGCGGCAACCACAAGCCGCGGCCGGGCATGCCACGCTTCGACATGCTGGACACGAAGTACCTCGACCGGCTGCGCGACGCGGGAGTAGAGCCCAAAGAGATCGATTTCGTGATGTGCACGCACCTGCATGTCGACCATGTCGGCTGGAACACGCGGCTGGAGAATGGCAGGTGGGTGCCGACCTTTCCCAACGCCAAATACGTGATGTCGCGCACCGACCATGAACACTGGGCGGCGATGGCGCAGAAGCCCGACACCGAGACCTACCAGATCAACACCTACAACGATTCGGTGTTGCCGATCATCGAGGCGGGCAAGGCGGAGTTCGTCTCTGGCGAGCATGACATGTGCGGCTGTTGCACCCTGCGGCCGGCGCCCGGCCACACGCCGGGGCAGATCCGGATCGATCTCGAATCACGCGGCAAGCGTGCCATCTTCGCCGGCGATGCGCTGCACAACCCGGTGCAGGTACCGCTCTGGAAGTGGAACAGTCGCTTCTGTGAGGACCGTGATCTTGCGCGCCGAAGCCGTCATACGCTGTTGGCCGATTGCGTCGAGCAAGGGGCGCTGCTGATGCCGGCGCACTTCGCGCCTCCGCATGCCGCCTATGTCAAGGCTGCTGGCGACGGCTTCGAACTCGATTGGGACTACGACAATGCGCGCGGACGGATGGGGTGACGACCGCCACTTCCGTCGCTCGAAGGGCGCGACCGAACCTCATGAGTGTGCCGCTCGGCCCCAAGATTCAGCGAAGGAAAGTGGATCGCTCGGTTTGGTTGCAAATCATAATTAAAAACTATTGAAGAAATTCGCCTCGTCGGACATCCATTACTTGAGAAGGCAGCTTGCCGAGCCATATAAAGACGGCGCCAGCGTTTTTACGGAGCGTTGGGCGTTTGGCTGACCGGTCGAGACATCGACAGGATCAAGAGTTGAGTGGGCTCCTTTGTGATCGGGCTGCGAAGATGCGAATTGCGACGCTAGTCCACCTCCTGCGCTGGCTTGCGAGAAGGGCCGTTTTCGCGGCTTTTCCGGTGCTGTTGGTGTGGGCGGCAGGACATCCGGCGGCAGCGGGAGAGACGCGCAATTCTTCGCCCGCGATTGTCGTCGTGAAAGCGCAGCCTCGAAAGACATTGGCGGCGGTAGACGAGCAGCACGCCGCTCGTTGCATTTTTTGTGGAAGCACTGTCTGCAGCGGCCTGGACAATTTGTTTGCTCCCGCTGCGCCGATCGTCGGCATGCCGCCTGTCGGGTACGATGACATCGGGCACAGTGCTACCCTGCAAGTCGAGCGGTCGCGCGCTCCTCCAGGGTTTGCAGAGACTACCGGCGCATTCGATTCCCGCGGCCCGCCGTTTCTCGGCTGAAGAGAAGGCGGGGAGACTGCGCTTGGCGCGGCGGCCTCGCTATCGGGCATTAATCGGGGGCGAATGGCTTCACGTGGTGATGTAAACCACAGCCTTCAGCCTCGCCAACGGGGCTGCATGATGTTCGCTTCGAGAAAGATAGTCTATTTTGGCGTCGCCATTGTTGCGATCGCGCTGGCGGCATCGGTAACGATCTATTTCACGTCGCGCGTCACCGCTCCCGGCGATAGTGGAAGCAAGGCCGGCGCGAATACTGGCGTGCCGCAGTCGGGCGTGCTTCAGCTTGGCGCAGATGACATTCGGCGTGCCGGCATAAAGGTGGAGAAGCTTGAGCCGGCGGAGTTCGCGGAGACACTGGCGGCCTTCGGTGATGTCGGTCCGAACCGCAACCGCTTCGCGCGGGTGACTTCTCCAGTGGCCGGGCGGCTGATGAAGATCGCCGTGGACCTCGGGGCACGGGTTTCGGAAGGTGCCACGCTTGCGACGCTCGACAGCCCCGAGCTGGCCGACATCCGCATGACCTACCAGCACAGCCGCACAGAACTCGATTTGGCGCAGACCAATCTCGACCGCGCCCAGAAGCTGCTGGTCGACGCCTCGATTGCGCAAAAGGACGTCCTGCGCGCGCGCTCGGACTACGAGCGCGCGCGGGTGGCGCTTGCGACCGTCGAGGCAAAGCTCGCGACGCTAGGGGTAGCGGCGACGCCGCCCGAAGGGGCTTCCCCGGCTTTTCTGGCTGTGACGGCTCCGCTTGCCGGCACCGTTGTCGAACGCACGGCAGTTCTGGGTGAGTTCGCGCAGGGCTACCAGACGTTGTTCACTGTCGCCGATCTTTCGACGGTGTGGGTCGAGGCCAATCTCTATGACCGGGACCTTGCCGAAGTTCGAATCGGCGCTCCCGCGACTGTAACCGTCAACGCCTATCCAGACCGGCGGTTCAAGGGCGTGGTCACCAACATCGGGAACATCATCGACAAGGACACGCGTACCACGGTGGCAAGGATCGAGGTCGCGAACGGCGAAGGCCTGTTGAAGCCGGGGCTCTTTGCGAACGTGCAGATCGAGAAGACGCAGCACCGGAACGCCTTGCGCGTGCCGGAGAATGCCGTGGTCTTGCTGCTGGGCCAGATGACGGTCTTCGTGGCAGGTGGTCACGGCTTCGAGCCGCGTCCCGTGGAGGTCGGAGAGCGCAGTAACGGGCAGGTGATCATCAAATCCGGTCTCGAGGCCGGCGACAGCGTCGTGGTCTCCGGGGCCTATGCGCTGAAGGCGCGGCTGCTCAAGTCGCAGCTCGGCGGCAACTAGGAGAACGGACAATGCTCGCAGCCATCGTCCAGTTGTCGCTCCGCTACAAGCTTCTGGTGATCGTGGTGTTCGCCGCCGTCGTCTTTCTCGGCGTGCGCGCGTTCCAGCAGGTGCCAGTCGATGCGTTTCCCGACGTCACGCCCATTCAGGTGAACGTCTACACGGAGTCGCCCGGCCTGGCGGCGGAGGATGTCGAGACACTTCTCACGGTTCCGGTGGAAACCGTCATGGCCGGTTTGCCCGGTGTCGAGCAGGTCCGTTCGATATCGTTGTTCGGACTGTCATATGTGAGCGTCTACTTCTCCGATTCGACCGACATCTACTTCGCCCGGCGGCTGGTCGGCGAGAAGCTGGCCGAGGCCAAGGCGCGCATTCCGCCAGGCTACGGAGAACCGGAACTCGGTCCGAACTCCACCGGTCTCGGACAGGTCCTCTGGTATACGATCGAATCGGACGATCAGAAGCTTTCGAACATGGACCTGCGCACGCTGCAGGATTGGACGGTCCGTCTGATGGTGCGTACCGCGCCGGGTGTGGACGACGTCACATCATGGGGCGGTCACGAGAAGCAGTTCCAGGTGCAGATCGATCCACGACGCCTGATCAAGTACGGGCTCGGCTTCAAGGCAGTCATGGAGGCGCTGGACGCGAACAACAAGCAGGTTGGCGGCCAGTACATCAATCGCGGCCATGAACAATTCCTCGTTCGCGGCCTGGGACGCGTGTCCAGCGTGGCCGACATTGCGAACATCGTCGTCACGACGCGGGACGGCTCGCCGATTCGCATTCGCGACGTCGCCGACGTGAAGGAGGGGCCGGGGCTTCGCTTTGGAGCGGTCACCCGTGATGGAAAGGAAGTCGTTCTGGGGATCGCTCTCCAGCGCATCGGCGAGAATGCGGCCAGGGTCGCGGAGGCTGTCAAGGCCAAGCTCGATGTGGCACGCAAGGCGCTGCCCAAGGGCGTGACCTTCAACATCGTCTACGATCGGACCGAACTGGTCGACAAGGCCGTTGAGACGGCCGAGCGGGCATTGATCGAGGGATCCATTCTCGTGGCTGTCGTGCTGTTCCTGTTCCTGGGAGAGTTGCGGTCGGCTGTCGTCGTCATCGTGGCTTTGCCGCTTGCCATGCTGATTGCCTTCATCTTCATGCAGGTTGCGGGCTTGTCCGCCAATCTCATGTCGCTCGCGGGCCTTTCGATCGGCATCGGCATGATGGTCGACGGCGCCGTCGTGATGGTCGAGAACGGCTATCGGTTGCTGGGTCACCACAGGGGACCGGTCGATAGCCGAAGTGAAGTGATCTTCAAGGCCGCGAGTGAGGTCGCCAATCCGATCGCCTTCGCGATCCTGATCATCATCGTGGTCTTCCTTCCGCTGTTCAGCCTGAGCGATCTCGAGGGCAAGCTGTTCAAGCCGATGGCGCTCACCATTACCTTCGCGATGGTGGGATCGCTGATCCTCACCATGACGTTCGTTCCCGTTCTGTCGGCGATGTTGCTGCGGCCCAAGGCCGAAAAGGACACCTTCATCGTGCGCTGGGTCAAGGCGGCCTATCTGCCTCTGCTCGACCGTGCGCTGGCCCACAAGGGATGGACCATGTCGCTGGCGCTGGCCCTGCTGGCCGGTTCGTTCGCGCTGTTTCCATTCCTTGGCAAGGAGTTCATGCCCAACCTGCAGGAAGGCATGCTGCAGTTTCGGGTTACGAGCATTCCGTCGGCGTCGCTTGACGAATCGATAGACGTGTCCAACCGGGTCGATGTCGTTCTCAAGCGCTTTCCGCAGGTCGTTTCGACCTTGGCCTCGATCGGCCGCGCCGAGAAGGGCGAGACCAATGACGTTAACTACATGGAAATCAACGTCACCTTGAAGCCGCTGGAGGAGTGGCCTGAGCCCATGTCCTACCAGGCGCTGGCTCTTGCGATGCAGCGGCAGATCGAGAAAGAACTTCCCACGGTCGTAGTCGCGCCGACGCAGCCTATTCAGTCGCGTGTCGAGGAACTCATCTCAGGTGTGCGCGCCACACTCGCGCTCAAGCTCTATGGGCCGGAATTGCCGACGCTGGATCGTCTGTCCGGGCAGATCAAGGATGTGCTGGCGAAGGTGCCTGGTGTCGCCAACCTGTCGCTCGAGGCGAATACGGGCAAGCCGCAGATCGCGATCCGCGCCGAGATCGCGACCATGGCGCGCTATGGCGTGAGCACGGCGGAACTTCTGGAGATCGTGCGGGCCGGGATCGGTGGCAAGGCGGTCAGCACCCTGATCGACGGCACCAGGCGGTTCAGCATCATGGTTTGGCTGCCCGAGCAATACCGGCAGGATATCGAGGCGATACAGAACATCCCGGTGCGGACCGAGACGGGCGCACTGGTTCCGCTTTCACAGCTCGCGAAAATCGAAGTCGACGACGGCTATTCCTTCGTGCGCCGCGAGCAACTGCAACGGTACGCCGTGGTCCAGATGGACGTCAGCGGGCGCGCCGTCGACGCCTTCGTTTCTGACGCCAATGCGGCCATCGCTCGGCAGATCCAGCTGCCGACGGGCTATTATTTCGAGTGGGGCGGCGTATTCGAGAACCAGCAACGTGCGCTCAGGCGGCTGTCGCTCATCGTGCCGCTGACGATCGGCCTGATCTTCATCCTGCTCTACACCGCCTTCAATTCGGTGGCGCACGCGACGATGATCATTGCCAACGTGCCGTTTGCCCTGGTCGGCGGCATCATCGGCTTGTTCGCCACCGGTCAGTATCTGTCGGTGCCGTCGGCCATCGGCTTCATCGCCGTGTTCGGCGTCGCCATGCTTAACGGGATCGTGATGGTCTCCTTCATGAACGATCAGCGCCGGCTCGGCCACTCCATACGGCAGGCCGTGCGGGAGGCGGCCACGTTGCGCCTGCGCCCGGTCCTGATGACGGCGTCGGTGGCAATCCTGGGGCTGGTGCCGATGTTGCTGTCGCGAGGGGTTGGCGCGGAAACCCAGCAGCCACTCGCAACCGTGGTCGTTGGGGGCCTCGTCACGTCGACCACCCTCACGCTGCTGCTGCTGCCGCTGATGTATGAATGGGTGGAGGCGCGGCGCGAGCGGCGCGATGCAGCTGCCGAGATGGCGTCGGAACAGAGCGCGATGCCAGAGGGGCGGACGGAAAATCCGGAAGGCAGCAAGGTTATCCGCGGCCGCTGAACGAACGACGTTGCGGCCGCAGATCGGTATTTCCCCGGGCGCGCTGCTGATGCCGGCGCACTTCGCGCCGCTGCACGCCGCTTACGTGAAGGCTGCCGGCGACGGCTTCGAACTTGACTGGGATTACGACAATGCGCGCGGGCGGGTGAGCTGACGATACGCCGGCCGGACCGCTCTACCGCTCGAACATCTTGAGCGCCTTCTGCATGTCGTAAGGCTTCTCCTCGAGGGAGTCGGGATCCCATTCGCTGCGATCGACGCCGAAGAAGTCGCCGCCATAGATATGGATGGCGCCGGTCACGCGCGGGATTGGGTTGACCACCGAGTGAATGACCTCGGGGCCGAACACCTGCACGTCCTTGGTCGAGAGCGACTTGGCGCCGGCCGCCTCGATGCGGCCCGCCGCAGCCTCCGGCAGACGCCGCCACAGGATGTTGTCTTCGCGCCCACCGTAGACGCCGATCACGGCCCACATCGAATGGTTGTGGGGCATGATCACCATGTTGGGCGGCCAGAACACGTTGATGATCGTGAGTTCGGGGGAGCGGTGGAGCGGGACGATGCCGCCGGGCTTCGGTTCGCCCAGCCCGGCGATCACTGCGGCGGGGTCGGAGACGGCGCGGGCGACGACCTCGCGCACATTGCGCGAGGAATTGGCGCCATCGAGGACGGCGCGGCAATCGGCGACGAATTGGTCCTTGTCGAACATGGACGCTTCCCCCTGCATCCGCGTGGTTGGACCGAGGGATGATGGCAGTATCGGGCCGGTCCCGTCCATCCGTTAGCGACCGGAATCGTCGCTGCGGAGCCCCCGACCTTATGATGCGGATGATGGAATCGAAGCAACGAACATGCATCTGCGGCCTCACGATCGACAACCGGACCGCAATGAGCGCCGGCAGGCTGGAGTCCGGGATGGGCGGTGCCGTTATTTTTCCGTTTGTTTAACGGCGGAAGGCCCCTTCAGCGGCGGGGGCAATCGGGGCTGCCGCCTTGCCGTCGCTCCGGGTGCGGCTCGGTGGGATTTGGGATGAAGAAAGGTTGTTGCGCCACGCGAATGTCCCGCCGATCCGGCCTCGCGAGGAATCATAGGAAAGCTCGCTGCCATGCGGCTTTCTTCGATTCCTCGCGAGGGCGATTTTTTGTCGGCGTGTCGCCCGCCGTGCTCAGCGGCCCTTCCAGTTGGGCTTGCGCTTCTCGGCGAAGGCCTTGGGTCCCTCGACCGTGTCCTCGCTCTTGGTCATGGCGACGAAAGCCGGGTAGTCGAGGTTGTGCATGGCCACTTCCAGCGCCGGGACGTCGAGCGAGCGCATCACCACCTGCTTGGTGGCGCGCACCGACATGGGCGAGCAGGCGAGGATGTCGTCGGCCCAGCGGCGCGCTTCCTTCATGAGGTCGGCATGCGGCACGACGGCGGTGACGAAGCCCAACTCGTATCCTTCCTTGGCGGAGACGTGGCGGCCGGTCAGCATCATGCCCATCGCCTTCTTGAGCGGGATCATGCGCGACAGCCGCTGCATGCCGCCGGCACCGGCTGCCAGGCCGACCTTGGGCTCGGGCAGGGCGAAGGTCGCCTTGTCGGAGGCGACAATGATGTCGCTGGCGAGCGCGATCTCGAAGCCGCCGCCCATGGCGACGCCGTTCACCGCGGCGATCACAGGCTTCTCGAGGTCGTGCCGGTTGGTCAGACCGCCAAAGCCCTTCAGCGGATGAATCGGCCGCTTGCCGGTCTTGGCCTGGATTTCGGCGTGATACTTGAGGTCGTTGCCAGCGCAGAAGGCCTTGTCGCCAGCGCCGGTGATGATGGCGACCCAGAGGTCGGGATTGGCGTGAAACTCATCGAAGGCTTCGACAAGTTCCTGGTTCGCCATTGGATGGCACGCATTGTAGACCTCCGGCCGATTGATGGTGACGACCATCAAGCGGCCTTCGATATCGACCTTACTGTATTGACCCATGGCGTCTCTTCCTTGTGATTGCATATGGCCTGAATGGCGATGCGCAGGCGGGCGGTGACGATACAAAATGCTGCTGCCGATGGGACAGGAATCCGTGGTGAGTCGCTTCTCATGGCGGAAGAGAACGCTCGGGTTCTCTTGAGCAGGTACTCGGGAGGTTACAGCATTGAATTAAAGTGATGTGTAAAGATTGAGCGGGCCGCGAACCCACGGTCCGAGCATCACGTCACAAATTGGTTTCTGGCCGGAAGCAAAAAAATAAAATATTGCGTAATCATAATGAATTAGGGTGCATTCCTGAAGCGTTCATGGAGGAATTGCCGGAGGTGTGCATCGACTGCCGGGAGCGAAATCTCGCCTTCGAGGCCGTTCGAGGATACTGTTGCAGTCTCGCCACAGGTTCAGCCTGAAAGCCCCTGTGCTGTTGCAGTATTTTGGCGGCAATAGATATATTTGGGTGGGATTGGGACCCTTCCAATTCCGCCACGCTTGTCAGCTCAATACGCTCGTAAGCTCAATACAGTGAAGGGGATAATTATGAAGAAGGCTTTGCTGGCCGCGACAGCGCTTGTCGCGCTTCCCGTTGTGGCCCAGGCGCAAACACCCTCTGCGGGTTTCTACCTTGGCGCCGAAGGTGGCCTGAACTGGATGCTGAACAACACGGTGACGGCGCCGAAC
>JAFEFG010000123.1 GCA_018240685.1 Pseudomonadota bacterium
AGATTGCTTGGTCTGATGCAAGTGGCGCCTGAGCCGGTTAGCTCCCTCGATTTCTATGACCTTGCAGACATACGGCCAGTCGACCGCGACGCAAACGGAAACTACCGCTGGCCGTTTGGTCTGCGCGTTCTGCGGGCGTGGAAGTTTGACGGAGACAACTATCTTCGAGACTTCGCTGATCGCAGGTTCGGCCGACAAGGTGTGATAGGCATCACAGAGCTAACAAGCCAAGAGACCAGCCGCATTATGCGACTGTCTCATCATGAGATCGGCGTGCGAGGTGCTTTACAAAATCCGGCTCGAGAGAATGGGCGTCGAGTAGGGCGCTCAGGGCCACCGCCTTCGACGACGCGCACCGGCGTAATGCACCTTCGATGGGCCGAAGCTTTTACCTACGCTATGATGATCGAGGGGGCGAGCAAGCTGGTCTTCAAGATTGGCTGGGCATTTGACATCAACCTGCGTGAGCGGCAGTTCAATCGTGCGTCTTTGCCTGAACTTGGAGGGCTTAAGTACAAGGTAGTGCTATCGCAGAAGTGGCGCACAGCCAAGCAGGCATTCCGAATGGAGCAAAGACTTCTCAGGCAGTTAAGTGAGCTGCGGGACGCACAAAACTCCGAAGTGGTTGGACCTCTTACAATGCACGAGCTGCAAAGTATTTGGGGCGACTACGTCTTGAGAGCGCGGCGCGGCCAGTAGGCGCCAAAGCGAGACCTGCCTCCGGCGGCCGAAGGGAACAAAGGGACAATCAGCCGCAACACCGCGCTCCCTCCGCGCCTTGCATCGCCGCTACTTTCCCGCCACCACCCGCCCCATGATTCGTCTCGACAACATCAGCAAGCAGAACGGCCATCAGATCCTGTTCATCGACGCGTCGATGGGACTCCAGAAGGGGGAGAAGGCGGGGCTGGTCGGGCCCAACGGGGCCGGCAAGACGACGCTGTTCCGTATGATCGCGGGGCAGGAGCCGCCCGATGACGGGCAGGTGACGATCGATCCCGGCATGACCATCGGCTATTTCAGCCAGGACGTCGGCGAGATGTCGGGCATGAGCGCCGTCGCCGCGGTCATGGATGGCGTCGGGCCGGTGAGCGCTTTGGCGGTCGAGATCGCCCGGCTCGAGGCCGCGATGGCCGATCCCGACCAGGCCGACAACATGGATGCGCTGGTCGAGCGCTACGGCGAGGTGCAGGGCCGCTTCGAGGAGCTGGACGGCTATGCGCTCGATGCCCGCGCGCGCGAGGTGCTGGCCGGCCTTTCGTTCAGCCAGGAGCGCATGGATGGCGATGTCGGCCTGCTTTCCGGCGGCTGGAAGATGCGCGTGGCGCTCGCCCGCATCCTGCTGATGCGGCCCGACGGCATGCTGCTCGACGAGCCCTCCAACCATCTCGATCTCGAAAGCCTGATCTGGCTGGAGGACTTCCTCAGGAAATACGACGGCGCGCTGCTGATGACCTCGCACGACCGCGAGTTCATGAACCGCATCGTCGGCAAGATCGTCGAGATCGATGGCGGCACGCTCACCACCTATTCGGGCAACTTCGATTTCTACGAGCAGCAGCGCGCGCTGTCCGAGAAGCAGCGCCAGGCGCAGTACGAGCGCCAGCAGGCGATGCTGGCCAAGGAGCTGAAGTTCATCGAGCGCTTCAAGGCGCGCGCCTCCCATGCCGCCCAGGTGCAGAGCCGGGTGAAGAAGCTCGACAAGATCGAGAAGGTCGAGCCGCCGCGGCGCCGCCAGGCGATCCAGTTCGAGTTCCGCAAGCCGCTGCGCTCGGGCGACGACGTCGTGAACTTCCGCAACGTCCACAAGGGCTATGGCAGCCAGCCGATCTATGCCGGCCTCGACCTGATGCTGCGGCGCCGCGAGCGCTGGTGCGTGCTGGGCGCCAACGGGGCGGGGAAGTCGACGCTCCTGAAGCTGGTCGCCGGCGCCGCGGATCCCGCTCACGGCATCGGGCCGGACGAGGGCAGCGTGACGCTGGGCGCCAGCGTGAAGATGGGCTACTTCGCCCAGCACTCCATGGATCTGCTGGACGGCGACGAGACCATCTTCGAATCGCTCGACAGCTCCTTCCCGCAGGCCGGCACCGGGGCGCTGAAGTCGCTGGCCGGCTGCTTCGGCTTCTCCGGCGACGATGTCGAGAAGCCCTGCCGCGTGCTCTCCGGCGGCGAGAAGGCACGGCTGGTCATGGCCAAGATGCTGTTCGATCCGCCCAACTTCCTGGTTCTCGACGAACCGACCAACCATCTCGACATGGCCACCAAGGAAATGCTGGTCGCCGCGCTGGCGGAGTTCGAGGGCACCATGCTGTTCGTCAGCCACGACCGCCACTTCCTGGCCGCACTCTCCAACCGCGTCCTGGAGGTGACTCCGGACGGCGTGCACCAGTACGGCGGCGGCTACACCGAATACGTGGCGAGCACCGGCCGGGAAGCGCCGGGCCTGCATCCGGGCAGCTAAGGCGCGCCGGTCTTCGCCGGCGGCGCCCGTGAGCGCTGGTGCCTTATGGGGCCTCTCCGCCACGAAGTGGGGGAGAGGAAGGGACCCGTTGCGAAGCAGTGGGGCGGTGAGGTGGTGTGCGACGCGCGAGCGGAGAGGGGCTGCCGGGGACGATCGAGCGAGCGAGTAGGTGAGGGGGCAGGCATGACGAGTCGGAAATGCGCGGCCTACGCGGCGGCCGAGCCATACTTCGAGCTGGTCCGAGGGGCGCTGGGCGACCTCGTCGCCGACGACATCGTCTACGAGGTCCTCTACGAGTTCCCCGGCTAGCCCCGCATCGTGCGCGGGCGCACCGACCTGATGGCCCGGTTCAGGGGCTAGGGCGACGCCATCCGGCTTCGCGCCGCCGACACGCTGACGACGCACAGGACGGATGACGGCCGCGGCGTCGTCCTCGAATACGAGGTCCACGGCACCATCCTCGCCACCGGCGTCGCCTACGACAACCGGTTCTGCTCGATCGTCCGGATCGAGGACCGGAAGATCGCGCACTGGCGGGACTACATGGATTCTCTCGCCGCCTGGAACGCCCTGACGGCCCGCGCGCGCTGAAGGGCCGTCGTCTCCCTTCGGGACGCCGCCGGGACGGGGCTCAGTGCGTCGGCGGATCCCTCCGCCGGCTCAGGCTGATGGCGATCACGGTGCTGATCGCGCCGGAGAGCAGATAGAGCCCGGACGACAGCAGGCCGAAGCGGCTGGCGAGGAGCAGGGCGACGAAGGGCGCGAAGCCGGCACCGAACAGCCAGGCGAGGTCCGAGGTCAGGGCCGAGGCGGTGTAGCGGTAGGTCCGCGCGAAGTTCGAGGCGACGGCGCCCGAGGCCTGGCCGAAGGAGAGGCCCAGCAGGATGAAGCCGGCCGCCATGAAGACGGCTTCGCCGACGTCGCCGCCGTCGAGCATCTGCGGGGCGAAGCCGCTGAAGGCGGCGATCGCCGCGGCGGTCACCACCAGCAGCTGGCGGCGGCCGATGCGGTCGGCGATCACGCCCGAGGCCAGCATCGCCACGACGCCGATCGCGGCGCAGATCAGCTCGATGACGAGGAAGCGCGCCGGCGGCTGGCGGGTGAACAGGAAGATCCACGACAGCGGGAAGACGGTCACCATGTGGAAGAGGGCGAAGCTCGCCAGCGGCGCGAAGGCGCCGAGGACGATGTTGCGTCCCTCTGCCTTGACGGTCTCCAGCACGCGGGTCGGCTCGAGATCGCGGTTCTCGAACTGCTTGCGGTATTCCGGCGTCACCACGATGCGCAGGCGCGCGAACAGCGCCACGACGTTGATGGCGAAGGCGACGAAGAAGGGGTAGCGCCAGCCCCAGTCGAAGAAGTCGTCGGCCGACAGGGTGGAGACGAAGAAGGCGAACAGCGCGCTCGCCACGATCAGGCCGATCGGGGCGCCGAGCTGCGGCACCATCGCGTACCAGCCGCGCTTCTGGGGCGGGGCATTGAGCGAGAGCAGCGAGGCGAGGCCGTCCCAGACGCCGCCGAGCGCCAGCCCCTGGCCGATCCGGAACAGCGCCAGCAGCCAGCCCGAGGCCGGGCCGATCGCGTCGTAGCCGGGCAGGAAGGCCACGGCC
The DNA here is from genome assembly GCA_018240685.1 of Pseudomonadota bacterium. Classification (GTDB taxonomy): domain Bacteria; phylum Pseudomonadota; class Alphaproteobacteria; order Reyranellales; family Reyranellaceae; genus Reyranella. Next base: position 4,072 of record JAFEFG010000123.1, read on the forward strand.
ACGGTCGAGCTGCCGAGCAGGAACAGGGCGATGGTGAGCTTGGCGCCGCGGCCGTGGGCGCGGTCGACGGCCATGAAGATGCAGGTGCCGACCGGGCGCGCCACGAAGGCCAGCGCGAAGATCGCGAACGAGTAGAGCGTTCCCGTCAGCGGGTCGGCGTAGGGGAAGATGTGCTTGGGGAACACCAGGACGGAGGCGATGGCGTAGACGAAGAAGTCGAAGAACTCCGACGTCCGGCCGATGATCACGCCGATCGCGATCTCGCCGGGCCCGGCGGCGTCGTGCGGTCCGTCGATGCGGTTCGCGCCCCCGTGGGGGGCTGCGGATACAGGTATGGAAGTCCCCATGCTCATCTGGTCGCCAATACTAACGTTACGCGGTCCGGCTGCAGCCCGTCGAGCCCCTGCCGAGTGCTTCTAAATCTCCTGCAACCGGCTCCAAGGGAAACGAATAAGTTGACGGCGGACAATTTGTCCAATGTCATTTGGCCTCAGGGCAAATTGCTCGCTGTTTTCGAACAGACGATGTAGCTAGCGAGAATGAGTTGAATGCGAGTTAAATGAGTACCCGGTTGCACCCTTTCCGAATGGGAGCCCTTGCGGCTCTGTCGTTGTCCCTGGGCGGCTGCAATGCCGTCGTCCTGTTTCCATCCGGCGACGTTGCAGAGCGGCAGCGTGATCTCCTGATCCAGTCCACCGGCTTGATGTTGCTCATCATTTTGCCGGTGATGGCGCTGACGGCCTTTTTTGCATGGCACTATCGCCAGGCCAACAAGGCCGCACGGTATGAGCCGGATTGGGATCATTCGACCCAGCTCGAGCTGGTCATCTGGGGCGCGCCGCTGCTCATCATCATCTGTCTCGGCGCGCTGACCTGGGTGGGGACGCATCTGCTCGACCCTTACCGCCCGATCGATCGCGTCGATTCCACCCGTGCCATCGCGGCCAATACAAAGCCGCTCGAGGTCGAGGTGGTCGCGCTCGACTGGAAATGGCTGTTCATTTATCCGCAGTACGGCGTCGCCACCGTCAACGAGCTGGCCGCGCCGGTCGATCGGCCGATCACGTTCAAGATCACCGCGTCGTCGGTGATGAACTCGTTCTACATCCCCGCGCTCGCCGGCCAGATCTATGCCATGCCGGGGATGGAGACGAAGCTGCACGCCGTGATCAACAAGCCCGGCAGCTACACCGGCTTCTCCGCCAACTACAGCGGCGCGGGCTTCTCGGGCATGCACTTCACCTTCCTCGGCCTCGACGACGCCGCCTTCGGCAAGTGGGTGGGCGACATCCGCAAGGGTGCCGGCACGCTCGGCCGGGCCGAGTACCTCGAGCTGGAGAAGCCGAGCCAGAACGTGCCGGTGCGCACCTTCTCGAGCGTGGACAGCGCGCTCTACAAGGCCATCCTCAACATGTGCGTCCAGCCCGGCAAGATGTGCATCGACGAGATGTCGTCCATCGACGCCAAGGGCGGGCTGGGGCTGGCCGGCGTCTACAACGTGCTGCCGCTCGAGTACGACAAGTATGTGCGGCGCGGCCTCGGCACGGTCACGGCCTTCGGTCCCAAGTCGACCGCCGTCGCCAGCCTCTGCACGATCGAGGAAAGCGACGCCGGGGCTTCCGGGGCGTTCCGGCCGACGCCCGCCGGCATCTCCCTGCCGGTGAAGGGCAGGGGGCTGGCGCGCCCGCCTTATTCGCCCGCCGGGCTCCTTCGCTTCGATCTCCTGACCAGCACCCGTCCGTCCAAGTCCTGAGGCTGTCCGTATGCAATCCTCTATCGCCAAGTTCATCTTCGGGCGGCTGACGCTGGATTCGCTGCCGTTCGATGTGCCGATCCTCGTCGTCACCTTCATCGTCGTCGCGCTGGGGGCGATCGCCGTCCTTGGCGTCATCACCTACTTCAGGCTGTGGGGCTATCTCTGGCGCGAGTGGTTCACCAGCGTCGACCACAAGCGCATCGGCGTGATGTACATGGTGCTCGGGATCATCATGCTGCTGCGCGGCTTCGCCGACGCCGTCATGATGCGCTCGCAGCAGGCGATCGCCTTCAACGGCTCGGAAGGCTATCTGCCGCCCCATCACTACGACCAGGTCTTCACCGCGCACGGCGTGATCATGATCTTCTTCGTCGCCATGCCGCTGGTGACGGGCCTCATGAACTTCGTCGTGCCGCTGCAGATCGGGGCGCGCGACGTCTCCTTTCCCTTCCTGAACAACTTCAGCTTCTGGATGACGGTGGCCGGCGCGATCATCGTCATGATCTCGCTGTTCGTCGGCGAGTTCGCGCGCACGGGCTGGCTCGCCTATCCGCCGCTCTCGGAGACGGCGTACAGTCCCGACGTCGGCGTCGATTACTACATCTGGGGCCTGCAGGTGGCCGGCATCGGCACGCTGCTGTCGGGCGTCAACCTCATCTGCACCATCATCAAGATGCGCGCGCCCGGCATGACCCTGATGAAGATGCCCGTCTTCACCTGGACGGCGCTGTGCACCAACGTGCTGATCGTCGCCGCCTTCCCGGTGCTGACGGCGGTGCTGGCGCTGCTGGCGCTCGATCGCTACGTCGGCACCAACTTCTTCACGAACGACTTCGGCGGCAACCCGATGATGTACGTGAACCTGATCTGGATCTGGGGCCATCCCGAGGTCTACATCCTGATCCTGCCGGTGTTCGGCATCTTCTCCGAGGTGACCTCGACCTTCTCCGGCAAGAAGCTGTTCGGCTACACCTCGATGGTCTACGCGACGGTGGTCATCACGATCCTGTCCTACCTCGTGTGGCTGCACCACTTCTTCACCATGGGCTCCGGCGCCAGCGTGAATTCCTTCTTCGGGATCACGACCATGGTCATCTCGATCCCGACCGGGGCCAAGATGTTCAACTGGCTGTTCACCATGTACCGGGGCCGCATCCGCTTCGAGCTGCCGATGATGTGGACGGTGGCCTTCATGCTCACCTTCGTCATCGGCGGCATGAGCGGCGTGCTGCTGGCGGTCCCGCCGGCCGACTTCGTGCTGCACAACAGCCTGTTCCTGGTCGCCCACTTCCACAACGTGATCATCGGCGGCGTGCTGTTCGGCCTGTTCGCCGGCATCAGCTTCTGGTTCCCCAAGGCCTTCGGCTTCCGGCTCGATCCGTTCTGGGGCAAGGCCTCGTTCTGGTTCTGGGTGGTCGGCTTCTACTTCGCCTTCATGCCGCTCTACGCGCTCGGCCTGATGGGCGTCACGCGCCGGCTGCGCGTGTTCGACGATCCGTCGCTGCAGGTCTGGTTCCTGGTCGCCGCCTTCGGCGCCTTCCTGATCGCGCTCGGGATCCTGTGCTTCCTGATCCAGATCGGCGTCAGCATCCTGCGGCGCGACCAGCTGCGCGACCTCACCGGCGATCCCTGGCACGGCCGCACGCTCGAATGGTCGACCTCCTCGCCGCCGCCGGCCTACAACTTCGCCTTCACGCCGGTGATCCACGACAGCGATGCGTGGTGGGACATGAAGGAGAGGGGCTATGTCCGGCCGCTCGCCGGCTTCAAGCCCATCCACATGCCGAAGAACACCGGCACGGGCATGATCCTCGGCGGGCTCAGCATCGCCTTCGCCTTCGGCATGATCTGGTACATGTGGTGGATGGCGGCGTTCGGCTTCCTCGGCATGCTGGCCGTCGCCATCGGCCATACCTTCGACTACCACCGCGACTTCGACATCCCGGCCGACGAGGTGAGCCGCGTCGAGGCCGAGCGGACCCGCACCCTGGCGGCGGGAGCCTGAGCCCATGACGACCACGACCATCGATCCCCGCGCCGCGGCGGCGGAGGCCGTCGCGGCCGCGCCGGTCTTCCATCTGGAAGAGGAGCACGCGCACGCCGAAGGCGGCAGCACGATGCTGGGCTTCTGGATCTACCTGATGAGCGACTGCCTCATCTTCGCGATGCTGTTCGCCGCCTATGGCGTCCTCGGCGGCAACTACGCCGCCGGGCCGGCACCGAAGGACCTGTTCGAGCTGCCGCTGGTGGCGGTCAACACCACCATGCTGCTGCTGTCCTCGATCACCTACGGCTTCGCCATGCTGGCGATGCAGAAGGGCCGGGTCGGGCAGGTGCAGTTCTGGCTGGCGGTGACGGGCCTGTTCGGCCTCTGCTTCGTCGGCATCGAGCTGCACGAGTTCTCCGGCATGATCCACGAGGGCGCGACGCCGATGCGCAGCGCCTTCCTGTCGTCGTTCTTCACGCTGGTCGGCACCCACGGGCTGCATGTCAGCGTCGGCCTGCTGTGGCTGGTGACGCTGATGATCCAGGTCGCCGGGCGCGGCCTGATCGAGGCCAACCGGCGCCGCCTCATGTGCCTCAGCATGTTCTGGCACTTCCTCGACGTCATCTGGATCGGCGTCTTCACCTTCGTCTATCTGCTGGGGATGCTGCGATGAGCGCGAACCTGCCCGCCGGCCACGGAACCGCTGGTCACGATCACGGCCATGACACCGCTCCCGGCCACGCCACGCTGCGTGGCTACCTCACGGGCTTCGTGCTCTCCGTCATCCTGACGGCGATCCCGTTCTGGCTCGTCATGAGCGGTGTGCTGGACAGCAAGCAGGCGACGGCGATGGCCATCATGGCCTTCGCGGTCGTGCAGATCGTCGTCCACATGATCTTCTTCCTGCACATGGACGCGCGGTCGGAAGGCGGCTGGTCGCTGATGGCGCTGATCTTCACCCTGATCCTGGTGGTGATCGCGCTGACCGGCTCGCTGTGGGTGATGTATCACCTGAACGTCAATATGATGCCCGGCATGCACGAGATGAAGCAGATGCCGTGACGCGGGCGCCGGCTGCGAACCGGGCAGGCGGCGGGGGCATCCGGCGCCGCAGGATCGCGGCCATTGCCGGCGCGGCGCTGGGCCTGCTCGGCGTCGCCGGCTTGACGGCGCTGGGCGTCTGGCAGCTCGAGCGGCGGGTGTCGAAGCTCGATCTCATCGAGCGCGTGGAACGGCGCGTCCACGCCGCGCCGGTCGCCGCCCCCGGCCCGTCGGCCTGGCCGCAGGTGAGCGCCGCCCATGACGAATACCGGCGTGTGCGCGTCGCTGGCCGCTTCCTGAACGACCGCGAGACGCTGGTGCAGGCCGTGACCGACCTCGGCGGCGGCTTCTGGGTGCTGACGCCGCTGCAGACCGACCGGGGCTTCGTCGTGCTGGTCAATCGCGGCTTCGTGCCGCCCGACCGGCGCGATCCCGCCGCCCGCGCCGCCCCTAATGACGCCACGGGCCGCAGCGAAGGCGAGACCGAGGTGACGGGCCTCTTGCGCGTCAGCGAGCCCGGCGGTGGCTTCCTGCGCGCCAACGATCCCGCCCACGACCGCTGGTATTCGCGCGACGTGTCGGCCATCGCCGCCGCGCGCGGTCTCAAGGATGTGGCGCCCTATTTCATCGATGCCGAGGCGGCGCCCGATCCCGCTGCCTGGCCGCGCGGCGGGCTCACGGTGCTGGCCTTCCCCAACAATCACCTGGTCTACGCCCTGACCTGGTTCGCGATGGCGCTCGCGCTGGCGGCGGCGCTGGTCATGGCCTGGCGCCGCCGCGACGACAGGCCGGGGGCGGCCGGGCCGCACGCCGGGCGCCTGTAACGACTCGGGCCCCGGGGCCGAAGGAGAAGCCATGCGGGTTCTCATTGTCCATGCCCATCCGGAGCCCCGGAGCTTCAATGCGGCGATGACGGCGCGGGCCGTCGACACGTTCGGCCGGCTCGGCCACGACGTGACCGTCTCGGACCTTTACGCCATGGGCTTCGATCCGGTCTCGGATCGGCGCAACTTCCGCGCCCAGGCCGATCCCGCTTATCTCAAGATGCAGAACGAGGAGCTGCAGGCCGCCCGCGAGGGCGGCTTCGTGCCGGAACTGCAGGCCGAGATGGACAGGCTTCTCGCCTGCGACCTGCTCATCCTCCAGTTCCCGATCTGGTGGCTGAGCGTGCCGGCGATCCTCAAGGGCTGGATCGACCGCGTCTTCGCCTGCGGCGTCGCCTATGGCGGCGGTCGCTATTTCGACGGCGGCGTGCTGCGCGGCAAGCGGGCGATGTGCGCGCTGACGGTCGGCGGCCCGCCCTCGGCCTATGCCGAGCGCGGCGTCTATGCCGAGGTCGAGAGCATCCTCTATCCCATCCATCACGGCACCTTCGCCTTCACCGGCTTCACCGTGCTCGAGCCCTTCGTGGTCTACGGCCCCAGCCGCCTGACGCAGGCCGAGCGGGAAGGGGAGCTGGACCGCTATGCCGCCCATCTCGCCGTGCTGGAGCGGGCGCGGATCGTGGGCGCGCGCCCGCTCGATCGCAGCCTCTAGCGATCCTTGCGCGACCGTGGCGGCGGGCGCTGCTGCGGGTGTTCCGGGGGCGACGTCATGTGCCGGGCGACATGGTCGATCGCCATGTCGAGGGCGAGTTCCAGCGGACGGTTCGTCCGGGTCGTCTTCGCCAGCAGCAGCCCGCCCTGGACCGCCCCGAGCACGGCGACCGCCAGCTCGTGCGGATCGGCGGACGGCGCCAGCGTGCCGCGCGCGCGCATCGCCGCCAGGCCGCGCTCGATGCTGTCGCTCCACATCCCGAAGCTGGCCGCCAGGCGCTTTCGCGCTTCCTCGGAATCGTTCGCCAGTTCGCTGGCCAGCGACCCGAGCGGGCATCCCCGGATGCGCGCGACCTTGTTGAGCCGGACGATCGCATCGCGCCACGACCGCAGTGCCGGGAGCGAATCCAGCGCCCCGAGATGCGGCTGCTGGGCGCCCATGGCGCGCTCGGTCTGGAGTGTGATCACCTCCAGCACCAGCGCGTCCTTGTCGGCGAAGTAGTGATAGAGCTGCGACTTGCTCACGCCGGCCGCCGCCATCACGTCGTCGAGGCTGGTGCGCTCGACGCCATGCCCATAGATCAGGTCCGCCGCCGCCTCGACGATGCGTGCGCGCGTCGCCGCGCCGCGTGCGGTGAGGGGACGGGAGCTGTCGAGCCCGGACATGCGGACAGGGTAGACGATTTGGACTTGACGGTCCAGTTACGCCATGTCGTATTGGACTAATCAGTCCAATCATCGGAGCCATCCATGACGCGCTTGCAGAACGGCCAGGCCTTTCCCGCCCTCGACATTCCCGCGGTTGGCGGCGGCACACTCCAGATCCCGCAGTCCCTGCGCGGATCGTACGGCGTGGTGCTGATCTATCGCGGCGCCTGGTGCCCCTATTGCCAGGCCCAGCTCGCAGGCTTCCAGCGCGCCGGCCAGAAGCTGGCCGACACGGGCATCAAGGTCGTGGCCTTCTCCGTCGACGACGAGGCCACGACGGCCGGGCTGGTCGACAAGTACAAGCTGGGTTTTCCCGTCGGCCACAGTGCCGACGCGGACGCGGTGGCGGCCGTCACCGGCTCCTATACCAACGCCGCGCCGCGCTACCTGCAGACGACCGGCTTCCTGCTCGATCCGGGGGGCCGGATCCTGAACGCCGTCTATTCCAGCGGGCCGATCGGGCGGCTGGTCGCCGACGACGTCGTCGGCATGGTCACCTACCTCAAGTCCAAGGCCTGACGCGCTGGCGCCGCCCTTCCGCGACGTCGCGCCGGCCCCTCAATAGGCCAGCAGGTTGTCGCGGAAGTGCTTGTGCTCGTAGGCGCTGCGGACCAGGCCGCGGTCCTGCAGCGCCGGGATGAGGCCGTCCTCGATCTCCGCCAGCGTGCGGCGGTTGACGTTCGGCATCGAGAACAGGAAGCCGTCGCCGCCGACCGCCTGCATGGCTTCCTCCATCTGCGCCGCGACAGCGTCGGGCGTGCCGCACAGGGGCACCGACAGGTCGACATTGTTGAAGCTCGCCATCGTCTCGCGGATCGAGCGGCCGGCGGCCATCTTGCGGTACTGGTCGAGGTTCTGCTGGTGGCCGTTGGTCGTCACATCGTCGGGCAGGGGCTGGTCGAGATCGAACTGGCCGAAATCGATGTTCGTCACCTTGCCGAAATGCGCCAGCCGTTCCTCGATATGCGTGCGGGCATGGGCGAGCTGCCGCGCTTTGCGCTCGTGCGCCTCCTCCATCGTCTCGCCGAGGATGGGATTGACGAGGAACAGCAGCTTGCAGTCGTCCGGGTTGCGGCCCTGCGCCGCCATGTGGGCGCGCACGTCGTCGCGATAGGCCTTCATCGCCTCGACGCCCTTCACATGCACGACGATGGTGTCGGCATGGGCGGCGGCGAACCTGCGCCCGCGCGGCGAGCCGCCGGCCTGGGCGATCACCGGCTGGCCCTGCGGTGCCGGACCGGAATTGAGCGGCCCGCGCGTGCTGTAATACCGGCCCTTGAAGTTCACGGCATGGACCCTGGCCGGATCGACCAGCACGCCGCTCTGGCGATCGGCGATCACCGCGCCCGGCTCCCATGAGCCCCACAGGCCGCGGCACACCGCCATGTATTCGTCGGCCATGTCGTAGCGCAGGTCGTGCTCCGGCATGCCCGGCAGGCCGAAATTCATGGCCGCGAAATCCGAACTGCCGGTGACGGCGTTCCAGCCGATGCGGCCGCCCGACACCTGGTCCAGCGTCGCCACCAGCCGCGACAGCAGATAGGGGTGATAGGCATAGGTGCCGAAGGTGGGCACGATGCCGATGCGCGAGGTGACCTGCGTCATCAGCGCGGCGACCACCGACGGATCCTGGCGCGGCACGCCGATGGCGTTCTTCAGATAGATGTCGGTCGAGCCGTTGAAGCTCTCGCCGACATAGGAGGAATCCTCCAGCAGGATGTAGTCGAAGCAGGCCCGCTCCAGCGCCCGCGCCATGTCGAGGAACAGCTCGGGCTGCATCCAGGTCGAGCCGATATGCCCCGTCCAGGGCTCACCCCACGCCTGCGCGCTGGAGCCCTGAAGAAACCAGGCGAGATGAAACGGTTTGCCAGCCAACGCGCATGCTCCTCTGTGAACGGAGGAGGGGAAGCAAGGGGTGTGCCGGGGAACAGCGGCGGCGTCCGCATGCCGAGGCACGAAACGTGGGCTGCGGCGAGGATGTCCCCGCTGTCGACACCCATTCCCGATGCGGTTAGCTTCGACGGCTGAAAGGTCCTTGAGAGCGTGCCATGCCGTTACGTTGGAACATCGATCACGCCGAGAAGTTCGTGCACATCGTCGCCGAAGGGCGGGTGACGATCGCGGAGCTGGAGGCGCATTTCGACGACATGGTGGTGCAGAAGGCGCTGGGCTACGCGAAGCTGTTCGACGCCAGCCGCGCCGAGCCGGTGTACGACGACCACGACGTCCTGATGATGGGCGCGCGGCTCAGCGCCTACACGGCCAACTTCGACAGCGGCCCGCTGGCCGTGGTCGGGGAGGGGTCGTTGCTTCAGACGACGTTCAAGCGCTTCGTCAACATCTCGCCCTCGAAGCGGCCGGCCGCCTTCTTCAAGCGCGAGGCCGAGGCCCGCGCCTGGCTGGCGGACAGGACCGCGGCGCCCGGGCCGTAGGGCCGCAGACCTTCGGCCGCCGCGAGGGGCCTTCCCGCTGTCATAAGAATTTCTCGGCGCCATGCTTGGATGCGGCTTATGGGTTGCGCCGCCGCCGCGGCGTGGAACGGCCCTGGACCTCGACACCGAGCCGGAGCGTGGCAGCCAAACCGAGAACCGACGTCAGAACCGCCGTCACCCTGCGCCAGCTGCGCGCGTTCCTGCTGACGGCCGAGAACGGCAGCGCCTCGACCGCGGCGCGGGCGCTGGGCGTGACCCAGCCGGCCGTGAGCCAGCAGCTGCAGGAACTGGAGAAGCTCCTGCGCGTGCGGCTGATCGAGCGCGTCGGCATCCGCATGCTGCCGACGCCGGCAGGCCGCGCGCTGGTCGATCCGGTGCGCCGGGCGCTGGCCGCCATCGACCAGATCGAGCCGACGGTCGCGGCCTTCCGCGAGCGCGATGCCGGCCTGGTGCGGCTGGGCACCGGCGCGACCGCCTGCATCCACTTCCTGCCCGAGCCGCTGGCGCTCACCCAGGCGCAGCTGCCGAACCTGCAGATCCTGGTGGTGACCGGGAACACCGACGAGATCGTGGCCGCGGTCGAGGACGGCAGCATCGATGTCGGCCTCGTCACGGGCGAGACGTCGCGCGCCAATCCCTCCATCCACATGGAGCCGGTGTTCGAGGAGGAACTGGTCGCCATCCTGCCGCGCCCGCTCGAGTACCAGCTTCCCGCCGTGCTGCGGCCGCAGGATCTCGGACGAACGCCGCTGATCCTGTTCGACCCCGCCGGCCGCACGCGCGGCATCATCGACGGCTGGTTCAAGGCGGAGGGGATCCGGCCGATCCCGGCGATGGAGCTGGGCAGCATCGAGGCCATCAAGACGCTGGTCGGTGCCGGCCTGGGCGTGTCGCTGATCCCGGGGCTGGCGGCGCGGACGCTGCAGCGGAACGTCGTCTGCCGCCGGCTGGCGCGGCCGGTCCGGCGGCAGCTCTCCCTCGTGCTGCGCACGGACAAGGTGCTCGATGCCGGCCTGCGCGCCCT
>JAFEFG010000124.1 GCA_018240685.1 Pseudomonadota bacterium
GGAGGCGTGCTGATTCTCTCGCTGCGCCACGGACCGGTGCCATCCGGCCGCCGCATGTTCGAGGTTTCGGCGCAGGAGACGGTCGACCTTGCCCGGGAAGGCGGCCTCGCCTGCGTCGTGAACACGCGCACGGCTTCCGTTCAGAGAGGCCGGGAAGACATCGCCTGGACCCGCCTCGCCTTTCGCAGGGATTGACGATCACTGCTTCCAGGGGTCGGCGACCTTGGGCCAGAAGGGTGTCTTGCGCTTGGTGTAGGGAAGCCGCGTGACGTCGGGATCGGCGGCGCCAGGCGAGGCGACGTAGAGGATCTCCTTCGCCAGTCCGACGAAGCCGTTGTAGAAGTGCTGCGCGGACTTCACGACCACGACGCGATAGTCGGCCGGATCGGCACCGGCGGCCTTGAAGGCGTCGGCATGGAAGGTCTGGGTGCGCAGGGTGCAGATCGCCACGTCGACATGCTCCGACGACAGCAACGCCATGTCGCCGAGCGGCACCGTCACCGGGCCGTAGGGCTGGCGTGCGCCGCGGGTGATCTTCTTCACCGTCACGTCGAGGTCGACCGGATCGCCGCTCACCGTGCCCGACTTGCCACCCAGCCGCATGCGCAGCCGCGCGCCCTCGCCCGCCTCCTCGGCGATGCGGAAGGCCATCGGGTCCCACATGACGCCGAACAGCGTCGGCCCGATCTGGCGTTCCACCAGCGCCTTCAGCACGAAGGTCGAATCGCCGGGCGCGCCCGAGCCGGGATTGTCGGCGCGGTCGGCCAGCACCAGCGGCCCCTGGTTGTGCGAGGCGGCGCGGTCCATCGCCTCGGGGATCGAGAGATACTTCGTCGCGTAACGGTCGCGGTTGTCCCACAGCTCCTCGCCGAGCTGCTTCGCCAGCGCTTCCGCCTTGGCCTTGTCGCCGTCGGCGACGACCAGCGTGCGGGTGCCGACGTCCTCGACATCGGCGAAGGAGAAGCCGTGGCTCAGCGACACCGACAGGATGCCGTCCTTGCCCTCGAGCGACTTCATGCGGGTGACGAACTCGCTGATCGGCGGCACCGAGGTGCGGTATTGCGCGATCATGCGACAGTCGTAGCGTGCCATCACCGGCTTGACCTTGCCCTCGACGGTATCGGCGATGACGGCGAACAGCTCGGCCGCGCGCTCCATCGTGTCCGTGTGCGGATATTCCTTGTAGCCGACCAGCACGTCGGCGCTGTCCAGCATCAGGGCGCTGAGATGGCAATGCAGGTCGAACTCCGCGCCGATCGCCACGTTCGGGCCGACGATCGCGCGTACCTTCGACAGGAGGTCGCCCTCGCAATCGTCGTAACCGTCCGCGACCATGGCGCCGTGCACGTTGATCAGCACGCCGTCGAGCGGCAGCGCCGCCTCGATGCCGGCCAGGATCTCGTCGCGAAAGCCCTCGTAGACCGAGCGCACGGTCGTGCCGGACGGCGCCGCGAAGGTTGCCAGTCCTTCGATCACGGTCCAGCCGCGCTTCTCCGCCTCCTTGCGCCAGACATGCAGCGGGGCAGTGAAGTTGGTCGGCGGATGGCTGGTCGCATCGCCGCGCCAGATGCCGTGCTCCTGGTAGGACCGGAGACCGGTCGGGAAGGGCACGAACTGGTTGGTCTCGGTGCCCAAGGCGGCGATGAAGATACGCTTGCTCACGAACTTACTCCTGACGCTAGTCCCGATGGCAGTGGCAGCCCACGACATGGTCGTCGACCATACCGGAGGCCTGCATGAAGGCGTAGCAGATCGTCGACCCCACGAATTTGAAGCCGGCTTTCTTGAGCGCCTTCGACATCGCGTCACTTTCTAGTGATCGCGCCGGGACATTCTTCAGGCTCTTCGGCCTGTTCTTCTTCGGCTTGCCGTCGACGAAGCGCCACAGGAACCCGGAGAACGATCCTTCGCGCTCGACGAGCGCCAGATAGGCGCGGGCATTGCTGACGCTCGCCTCGATCTTGCCGCGGTGGCGGATGATGCCGGGATCGGCCAGCAGCTTCTCGAGCTTGGCCGGCGTGTAGCGGGCGATCTTCCTGGCATCGAAACCATCATAGACCTTGCGGTAGTGCTCGCGCTTGCGCAGCACCGTGATCCAGGACAGGCCGGCCTGGCAGCCTTCCAGGGTCAGGAGCTCGAACAGGGCCTGGTCGTCCTTGAGCGGCCGCCCCCATTCCTTGTCGTGATAGGCCTCATAGAGCGGATCGGCCGTCGCCCAACCGCATCGCGGTTTGCCGTCGGTGCCAGCAATCGTGTCGTGCTTCCAGACCATGCCGGACCCTACCCAAGCGTCGCATGGGACGCCACACTGCGCCGCAAATTGGAGGAACCTGTCATGGCCAAGGACTTCAGCGATCTCAAGGTCTGTATCTTCGATGTCTTCGGCACCGTCGTGGACTGGCGCGGCAGCCTGATCGAGGACCTGCCCAAGCTTGGCCGCAAGTACGGCCTCGACACCGACTGGGCGAGCTTTGCCGACGACTGGCGCGGCCTCTACCAGCCGCAGATGGGTCGCGTGCGCAAGGGCGAGCTGCCGTGGACGCGCATCGACGACCTTCACAAGGAGGCCTTCGAGATGCTGCTGCAGAAGCGCGGGCTGAAGCATCCAGGCGAGGAGGCGGCCTGGGCGTTCACGCATCTCTGGCACAAGCTGCGCCCCTGGCCCGATTCGGTCGAAGGCATCGGCATGATGAAGAAGAAGTACGTCGTGGCGACGCTCAGCAACGGCAATGTCGCGCTGCTGATCAACATGGCCAAGAATGCCGGCATTCCCTGGGACCACTGCTTCTCGGGCGAGACCTTCCATCACTACAAGCCCGACCCCGAGGCCTATCTCGGTGTCGTCGACACGATGTATCTCAAGCCGCATCAGGTGATGCTGGTGGCGGCTCATAACGGCGACCTGGCGGCGGCGCAGAAATGCGGCCTGTCGACGGGCTTCGTCTCGCGTCCCACGGAGCACGGTCCGAGCCAGAAACGGGACTTCAAGGCCGAAGGCGACTGGGATGCCGTCGGAGACTCGATCATCGAGGTCGCGAAGAAGATCGGGTGCTGATAGGCTGCCGCCGCCGCAACAAGGATAGGCCCGATGGATCGCTGACATAGCTAGGCTTCCGCATTTTCCTGCCGGCTCAACGGGTCCGGCATGTCAGGAGCTCGCTATGTTGGAGTCCATTCCCGCCGACCGTCGCGAGACGGCGCGTACCGCGTTGAAAGCGGCTTTCGGTACGGCCTCCGTCTCGTCGATCAAACCGGTCGGGGGCGGCGCTTCGGCGCTCATCTACCGGGTCGAAATTGGCGGCCGGCCTTGCCTTCTGCGGCTCGAATCCTTCCTGCGCGACGAAGTGCGCGATCCGGCGCGCGCCTATCTCTGCATGCAGGCGGCAGCTGAAGCGGGCATTGCGCCTTCGGTCCACTACGCCGACGCGGCAGCCGGCGTTGTCGTCATGGATTTCATCGAGAGTCGCCTCCTTGCCGACTATCCCGGCGGCCCCGAGGCGCTGTCGCGCGCGCTCGGCCGCCTCGTCGCGAGGCTGCAGGCGATACCGGCCTTTCCTGTCGTCGGGGACTATCCGTCGATCATTGGCGGCATGTTCGACCGCCTGCTCCGGTCCCGGCTCTTCGCCGACGGCTTGCTCGATCCTCATCGCGAAGGCTTCGAACGGATCCGCGCCGCCTACCCGTGGAACGACACGGCGTTGGTCTCGAGCCACAACGACTCGCACCCCGGCAATATCGTGTCCGATGGGGAGAGGCTGTGGCTGGTCGACTGGGAGACGGCCTATCGCAACGATCCTCTCGCCGATGTCGCGATCATGACGACGTTCATCGCATCGACGCCGGATCTGCAGGAGGTGCTGATCCGCTCGTGGCTGGGGCGTCCGTCGGACGGGCCGTTGCGCGCGCGGCTGCTGGTGATGCGGCAGCTCGTGCGGTTGTTCTACGCCTTGGCCAACAGCTTCCATGTCGCCAATGCGCGTCCCGGTCTGCGCGAGACCGATCTCGCCGCGCCGACGCCCGAAGCCTTCCGCGCCGCCCTGGCTGAGGGCCGCCTGACCTCCAACACCCTCGAGGCCCAGAGGATCGCGAGCAAGGTCGCGTTCCGTACCTTCACCGAAGGTCTCGCAACGTCCGCCTTCGCGGACGCTCTTGCCACTCTTCGTTCGGGTTAGCGGCTAGGCCCCGATCGTCGTCAGGTCCTGGAACCAGTGCTGGGCCTGGATGTAGGACTTGATCTTGGGCGAGAGCGCATGCGGATTGACGTCGTGCACGACCCAGATCAGCACCGCGTCGTCGACCACCTTCTCGTGCACGCGCGCCATCAGCTCGTCCTGCTTGGCGGCGTCGAAGGTGGTCTGTGCTTCCGTGATCAGCTTGTCGACATCGGGATTGGAATAGTAGCTCCAGTTGACGCCGACCGGCGCTCCCTGGTTCGAGGCGAAGAAGCGGGTGATGGCGTAGACCGGATCGGACGTCACGTAGGCGATGTTGTTCGCCGTGATGTCCTTGTTCATGTCCGCCTTCGCTCCGGCGCGCCAGGCCGTGTACATCGCCTCGAGCTCGACGACCTTGAACTCGAGATCGATATAGACGTCCTTGAACATCTCCTGGATTGCCTCGTTCATCGGCAGCGACAGCATCTGCCCGGTGCCGCCGCTGGCGACCACGAACTTGGTCTTGAGCGGATGGGTCTTGCTGAAGCCCGCCTCGCCCATCAGCTTGCGTGCCTCGTCCGGTGCGTACTTGATCTCGAAGGTCGGCTTGCCGAACCAGGGGCTGGTGCGGTCGACCTGGCCGTAGGCGGGCTTGGCCAGGCCGTTCAGCAGCTTGACGATGGCGTCGCGGTCGATGGCGAGGTTGGCGGCCTTGCGCAGCCGGATGTCGGTCCAGGGCGAACCCGGCAGCAGCGACGGGTGGTAGTTCCAGACGTGCGGCGTGACGTTGGTCTCGATCTTCATGCCGGCCTGCTTCAGCCGGTCGACGGTGTCCGGCGGCGGCGTCTCGATCATGTCGACGGCATTGGAGATGAGCGCGGCGGTGCGGCTCGAATCCTCCGGCGCGCAGATCAGCACGAGACGGTCGCTCTTGGGGATGCGCTTGGGATTCCAGTAGCCCTCGTTCTTCACCAGTTCGGCGCGCTCGCGCGGCACCAGGCGGGCGAGCTTGAAGGGGCCGGTGCCGGACGGCTCCGACGCGAACTTGTTCCAGTCCTTGCCGAGCTTCTCCCATTGCGCCGGGCTCGACACGAGGAACCACAGCATCTGATAGGGGAACAGCGCATCGACAGCCTTGGTCTTGATCCCGACCGTCATGTCGTCGAGCTTCTTGTAGCTCGCGATCGAGGGCAGGCGCGGCCGCACCTGGGCCGCCTGGCGTTGGTCGAACTGCGGCGCCTTGCTGTCGAACACCTTGTCGAGATTCCAGACCACCGCATCGGCGTTGAAGGCCGAGCCGTCGTGGAACTTCACGCCAGGCCTGAGCTTGAAGACCCAGAGTGTCTTGTCGGTGTCGTCGACCTTCCATTCGGTGGCGAGGCCGGGGATCAGCTTGCCGGGACGATCGGCGACGTCGAGCTCCCACGCGACCAGCGGGTCGTAGAGCGTGAGGCCCGTGAACTGATAGGCGCCGGCGCCGCGGTCGGGTTGGCCGGTGGTGAGCGGGATGTCCGCAAGCGAGATGCCGTAGCGGACCACCTTCTCCTGCGCCTGGGCGGGCCGGCTGCCCTGGAGCACGGGCAGGGTGAGGGCGCCCGCGCCAGCAAGGATCGAGCGACGTGAGAGTTTCATGATCGTCTCCTGATCGTCAGAGTGGCGGCCGGCGCGACCGCCAGGTGGTGGCACGTTCGTAGGCAGCGCCGACGGCAAACACGCTGGCTTCGTCGAAGGGGCGGCCGCCGAGCTGGAAGCTGAGCGGCAGGCCGTCGCTGCCGTAGCCGCAACAGAGCGCCAGCGCGGGCTGTCCGGTGACGTTGAACGGCATCGTCAGCGACGGCTTGCCGAGGAAGTGGAAGATCACCGGCGCCTCGTCGGCCGGCTCCGGCGGCCCCCACTGGCTCGCCATTAGGACCAGGTCGTAGCCGCGCATCGCCGCGCGCGTCTCCTGCTGGAGACGGCGGCGGAAGCGCAGGGCGGAGAGGTACTGCTCGCCGGAGAAGAAGGCACCGATCTGGAACCGGCGGCGCGTCGTGTAGCCGAACTTCTCGGGCCGCTCGATGATGTCGCGCCGGTGGACGGCATGCGCTTCCACCGAGAGGATGAGGCGGCCGCAGATGTGATAGCTCCAGAGGTCGGGGAAGACGACTTCCTCGACGATGGCCCCGAGATCCCTGAGGACGCGAACGGCCTCGTCGATGCCGGCCTTCGTCTCCGCCGTCATGCTGGCGTCGTCTCGTTCGTACCAGCTCCGCGCCAGGGCGATGCGCATGCCCTTGATCGGGCGATGCACGGAAGCGCCGTAGTCGACCTTCGGCGCCTTGGCCGAAGCCTGATCGTTGGGATCGTGCCCCGCCAGCACGTCGAGCATCAGGGCGCAGTCCTCGACCGTCCAGGCCATCGGCCCGGCGGTGTCGAGGCTGAAGGCGAGCGGGAAGATGCCGCAGCGGCTCACCAGGCCGTAGGTGGGCTTGATGCCGGCAACGCCGCAATAGCCTGCCGGATTGCGGATCGAGCCGCCGGTGTCGGACCCCATCGCGCCCATGCAGAGTGCGGCGGCCACCGCTGCGCCCGAGCCGCTCGAGGAGCCACCGGGTTGATGCTTCAATGTCCAGGGGTTGAGCACCGCGGGGAAGGGCTGGTCGGAGGTCATCGCCCCGTTGGCGAATTCATGCGTGCCGAGCTTGCCGAGCAGGACGGCGCCGGCCGCTTTCAGCCGCCGCACCGTCTCGGCGTCGGTAGCGGGAACGTAGTCGGCTTTCAGGTGCGAATGGCCGGTCGTGCGGATGCCGGCCGTCTCGTAGATATCCTTCAGGGCGATGGGGATGCCGTGCAACGGCCCGCGCCGCAGGCCGCCCTTCATCTCCATGTCGGCCTGGCGGGCGGCGTTGCGTGCCGTGTCGGCGGTGACGGTGATGTAGCTGTGGACCTTGGGGTCGACGGCCGCGATGCGTTCCAGGAACGCTTCGGTCAGCGCAGTCGATGTGAGATCGCCGCGCGCCATCAGGCGGCCGGCTTCGGCGATGCCGAGCGTCGTCATGTCTGTCATGGAATGTGTCGCAGCAGTTATTCGTCGGCGCGGAAGATGTGCGGCGGCTCCGCCGCCCAGGCCCAGCAGCTCGGCATGCGTTCCATCTGGGCCAGGAGCCCGACATAGCCCTTATGCAGATGCCCGAGATCTTCCTCGGTCAGCGTAAGGCCGGTCAGCGCGGCACGCGCGCGGAACTCCTCAAGTGTCGGTGGTGCCTTCGGCGACGACATGGCGGGACCCTCCGGGGTCCGGCCATGCAAGCGACATGCCGCCGCTTGGCTTGGGGCTTGCATGGATACCGGTCGAATAACGAGGTAGTCATGTTCCAGCGTTTGCGCGTCGCCGTCGCCAGTCTCGGTCTCCTGGCCATGTCGGCTGTCCCTGCCTTATCGCAAGGCACTCTGCGCATCGGCATGACAGCGGCCGACATCCCCCTGACCACCGGCCAGCCGGACCAGGGCTTCGAGGGCTATCGCTTCGCCGGCTACACGATCTACGACGCGCTTGTGAACTGGGACCTCTCCAAGGCCGATACGATCGCCGACATCAGGCCGGGGCTGGCGACCGAATGGAAGCCGGTCGACGGCGACCCGAAGCGCTGGATCTTCAAGTTGCGCGAGGGCGTCAAATTCCAGGACGGCACGGACTTCGACGCCGACGCGGTGATCTGGAACCTCGACAAGATCCTGAACGACAAGTCACCGCAGTTCGACACCAAGCAGATGGCGCAGGTCCGCGCCCGCATCCCGACCCTCGTCGGCTACAAGAAGATCGACAAGTACACGGTCGAGCTCACGACCAGGATCGTGAACGCCCTGTTCCCCTACGACATGTCATACGTCTTCTACTCGAGCCCGGCCAACTGGGAGGCGCAGGGCCGCGACTGGAGCAAGGTCGCGCTGCATCCGATCGGTACCGGCCCGTTCAAGGTCGACCGCGTGGTGCCGCGTGAGCGTCTGGAGCTGTCGCGCTTCGACGGCTACTGGGACAAGGCGCGCGTGCCCAAGCTCGACAAGGTGATCCTGTTTCCGATGCCCGAGGCCGCGACCCGCACCGCAGCCCTCCTCGCCGGGCAGATCGACTGGATCGAGGTGCCGGCCCCGGATGCGATCCCGCGCCTCAAGCAGGGCGGCATGACGATCGTCACCAACAAGTATCCGCACAACTGGGCCTACCAGCCCAGCATGGTCGACGGCTCGCCCTGGACCGACATCCGCGTGCGCAAGGCGGCCAATCTCGCGATCGATCGCGCCGGCCTTGCCAAGCTGCTGGGCGGCATGATGGTCGAGGCCAAGGGCCACGTTTACCCGGGTCATCCCTGGTTCGGTCATCCCACCTTCGACATCAAGTACGATCCCGAACAGGCCAAGAAGCTGCTCAAGGAAGCGGGCTACGGACCGAACAAGAAGCCCAAGATCAAGATCGCGATCTCGACCTCGGGCTCCGGCCAGATGCTGCCGCTGCCGATGAATGAGTACGTGCAGGAGAACCTGAACGCGGTGGGCTTCGACTGCCAGTTCGAGGTCATGGAATGGAACGCGCTGGTGACCTTCTCCTTCCATCCGGTGACGGGTGAGGCTGCGCAGAAGGCGGGCGTCAATGCCATCAACATCAGCCGCGCCCTGGTCGATCCCTATTCCGGCTTCACGCGGCTGATGCACAGCAACTACGTGCCGCCGGTCGGCGCCAACTGGGGCATCCTGAAGGATCCCAAGCTCGATGCGATGATCGAGAAGGTGCACACGAGCTTCGACAAGGCCGAGCAGACCAAGGCGATGCAGGACGTGCACAGCTACGTGGTCGACCAGGCCTACTGGGTCTGGATCGCGCACGATCTCAATCCGCGCGCCATGAACCCGAAGGTGAAGGGCTTCGTCCAGGCCCAGAGCTGGTTCCAGGACCTCACTCCCGTCTACATGCAGTGAAGAAAGGCGGGCGGCGATGCTGCTCTATGCGCTTCGACGGTTGATCTATCTGGTGCCGGTGGCGTTCGGCGTGTCGCTGCTCGTCTTCGCGCTCGTCCACCTCGCGCCGGGCGACGCCATCTCGGCGATCGTGCCGCCCGACGCGCCGCAGGAGGTGGTCGACAAGATCAAGACCTACTACGGCTTCGACAAGCCGCTGCCGGTGCAATACTTCCGCTGGCTGGCCGTGACGCTCAGCGGCGATTTCGGCACTTCCATCGGCACCGGGCGGCCGGTGGCCGAGGAAGTGGGCACGGCTTTCGTGAACACGCTCATCCTCGCCGTCGGGGCCACGTTCCTGTCCTTCTTCCTGGCCATCATCCTCGGTACGGCGGCGGCCTACGCCAAGTCACGGACCATCGATCGCTGCGTGACCTCGATCGCGCTGGCGGGGGTGAGCGTGCCGCATTTCTGGCTGGCGATCGTGCTGGTGATCTTCTTCTCGGTGGAACTGGGCTGGCTGCCGCCGATGGGGCTGGGGCCGGACAATGCGACCGGCTGGCATCTCGACCGCGCCCATCTCGCCCACATGGTCCTGCCGACCATCGCCCTCTCGGTCATCCCGCTCGGCGTGATGACGCGCACGGTGCGCTCCACGATCAAGGAAATCCTGAACATGGAGTTCGTGACGGCGCTGCAGGCCAAGGGCATGAACGACCGGCAGATCCTGATCCATGTCCTCAAGAACGCGGCCCCCACCTGCCTCGCGGTGATGGGCCTGCAGGCGGGCAATCTCATCGGCGGCTCGATCCTGATCGAGACGGTGTTCGCCTGGCCGGGCACGGGCTTCCTGCTCAACAGCGCGATCTTCCGGCGCGATCTGCCGATCCTTCAGGGGACGACGCTGGTCCTCGCCTTCTTCTTCATGATGCTGAACCTGATCGTGGACGTGATCCAGACCACGGTCGACCCGCGCATCAAGCGGACGTGATCCCATGACCCTCCAGAGTCCCTCGCTCGACATCGGCTCGGCCGCGCCCGTCAAGGCGACGCCCGCTTCGGCCGCCCGCGGCTACTGGCAGACGGTCCGCCGGCGCCTCTCTCGCGATCCCGTGACGCTGGTCTGCGTCGGTCTGCTGCTGCTGATTGTCGCCGCATCGCTTGCTGCACCCTGGCTCGGTCTTGCCGATCCCTACAAGACGTCGATGCTCCGCCGCCTCCATCCGATCGGCTCGCCCGGCCACCTGCTCGGGACCGACGAGCTCGGCCGCGACATGCTGAGCCGGCTCGTCTATGGCGGCCGCCTGTCGCTCTTCATGGGGGTGACGCCGGTCGTCTGTTCTCTGCTCATCGGCGGCCTTCTGGGCATCACGGCCGGCTTCCTGGGCGGGCGCGTGAACATGCTGATCATGCGCGTGATGGACGTCTTCTATGCGTTCCCTTCGGTGTTGCTGGCGATCTCGCTGTCCGGCGCCATGGGGGCGGGCGCGGACAACACGCTGCTCTCCCTGACCCTGGTCTTCATCCCGCCGATCTGCCGTGTGGCGGAGAGTGTGACGACACAGGTGCGCGGCTTCGACTTCGTCGATGCCGCCAGGGCCAGCGGCGCTGGCATGCTGACCATCGTGCGGGTGCATGTGCTGGGCAACGTCCTGGGTCCGATCCTCGTGTATGCCACCTCGCTCATCAGCGTGGCGATCATCCTCGCCGCCGGCCTCTCCTTCCTTGGCCTGGGCGTGAAGCCGCCCGAACCGGAATGGGGCCTGATGCTTAATACCCTGCGTCAGGCGATCTACGTCAATCCGGTCCTCGCGGCCCTGCCGGGCGTGATGATCTTCGTGACCTCGATCTGCTTCAACCTGATGAGTGACGGCCTGCGGGCCGCCATGGATGTGAAGGGCTGACATGGACACCATCGTGCCCGCGACCGATCGTGGCGGTCCCGCTCAGCCGCTTCTGCTGGCGACCGGGCTGCGCAAGCACTTCCCCATCCCCGGCGGCCTGCTCGGGCGCACGACCAAGGTCGTGCGGGCGGTCGACGATCTCTCGCTGGCCGTCGCCAAGGGCGAGACGCTGGGCGTGGTGGGCGAGTCGGGCTGCGGCAAGTCGACCGTCGCCCGGCTGCTGATCCGTCTCATCAAGCCCGATCGCGGCACGATGGTTCTGGACGGCGATCCCGTCGACGAGCCGCACGGCATCACGGTGAACGAGCTGCGCCGCCAGGTGCAGATGGTGTTCCAGGATTCCTACGCCTCTCTCAATCCCCGGCTCACCATCGTCGAGACGCTCGCCTTCGCGCCCAAGGCGCACGGCGTGCCGGCGGCGGAAGCGCGCGAGCGCGCCCGCGACCTGCTGGCCAAGGTCGGGCTGGAACCGGCCAACTTCGCCGACCGCTATCCCCACGAACTCTCGGGCGGCCAGCGGCAGCGCGTGAACATTGCTCGCGCGCTGGCGCTCCGGCCGCGTCTGGTCATCCTCGATGAAGCCGTGTCGGCGCTCGACAAGTCCGTCGAAGCGCAGGTCCTCAACATGCTGGTCGATCTTAAGCAGGAGTTCGGCCTCACCTACGTCTTCATCAGCCACGACCTCAATGTCGTGCAGTATCTCAGCGACCGCGTGATGGTCATGTATCTCGGCAAGATCGTCGAGATCGGCCATGTCGACGCCATCTACGGCAGCCCCCAGCATCCCTATACGCGGGCGCTGCTGTCGGCGCGGCCGTCGATGGATCCGCGCAAGCGCACCAAGGAGGCGCCGATCCAGGGCGATCCGCCCAATCCCATCGATCCGCCCTCGGGCTGCCGCTTCCGCACCCGCTGCCCCTACGCCGAGGACGTCTGCGCCAGGGTCGAGCCGGTGCTTGCCGATACCGGCGCGCAATCCGTCGCCTGCCTGATGTACACGGCGGGTTCCGGCCATTCGAAGGCGGCCCGGCCATGAGCAACCTGCTGGAAGTCAGGGACCTGCACGTCACCTTCGTGACGCCCGACCGCACCGTGCATGCCGTGAACGGCGTGAGTTTCGACGTCGCGCGCGGCGAGACGCTCGGCATCCTGGGCGAGTCCGGATCGGGCAAGAGCGTCACGCTGCGCTCGATCCTGAAGCTCCATCCCGAGCACCGTACGCGCTGGTCGGGCAGCATCAGGATCGAGGGCGACGAGGTGCTGTCGATGGGCGGCAAGGCGCTTGCCGATCTGCGCGGCAACCGCGTCTCCATGATCTTCCAGGAGCCGGCCACGGCCTTCGATCCAGTCTTCACCATCGGCCAGCAGATCGCGGAGACGGTGCGGCGCCATACCGGCAAGAGCGACGCCGAGGCCTGGAAGCGGGCCCGGGAACTGCTCGAGCTGGTGCGCATCCCCTCGCCGGCGCAGCGGCTCAAGGCCTATCCGCACGAGATGTCGGGCGGCATGCGCCAGCGCGCCATGATCGCGCTCGCGCTTTCCTGCAACCCCAGCCTGCTGCTGGCCGACGAGCCGACGACCGCGCTCGATGCCACCGTGCAGATCCAGGTGCTGCTCCTGATCCGCGAGCTGCAGCGCGAGCTCGATCTCGGCGTGATCTTCGTCACCCACGACATCGGCGTGGCGGTGGAAGTCTCCGACCGGATCGGCGTCATGTATGCCGGCAAGCTGATCGAGCTCGCCTCCGTGGAGCAGATGGTCGACAGCCCGCGCCACCCCTATAGCCGCGGGCTTCTCGCCTCGACGGTGCACGAGGGCATGCGCGGCAAGCGGTTGGAGGCGATCCCGGGCGCGCCACCCGATCTCTCGGCGCCGCCGGCGGCCTGCAGCTTCGCCCCGCGCTGCAAGTTCGCCGAGGCGAAGTGCCTCGCCGCGCCGCCGCCGCTCAGGGAGACGGGCGACAACCATTCGGTGCGCTGCGTGCTCGCCGCTTGACCGGGAGGCGGGCGCGCCCGCGCGCCACTGCCCGACCGGAACCGTACGTCAGAGGGTCCTGAGCACCACGCCGAGCGTCGCGCCGGGCTCGCCGGCCAGGATGGTCTCGAACGGCGTATCGAAGATCGCCACGACGATGAGGCAGAAGCTGAAGGTCACGGTGAACAGCCCGACCGCCACCCGTTGGGCGCGCCGGTTGCCGATATGGACGAGCAGCAGCGCCACCTGCGTGATGGTGCCCAGGACGATGATGGTGACCCATTTCATCAGCGCCGTGACGTCGGTCGCCAGATGGAGTCTGTCGTCATGCGCCTTCATCAGGCTCTGGGCGCTGCTCGCCAGCAGGGAGCGCGAGGTGGAGTCCAGGGTCTGATTGCGGACGATCGCCGTCAGCAGCCGTTCGAGGACCTTGTCGGTCCTGCCGCGGTCGGCCTCGATCTCGGCCGAATAGGGATCCTCGGCGCTCGCAGCCTCGATGTAGCTCTTGAGCGTCGGCAGCACTTCCGTCCCGATGCCGGCCACGCGTGCCACGTGGACGATCTGCCGGACCGCATCCGCCTCGGCCTCGACGGCGGCCCGCGCCGCGGTGTCCTTGCGCCAGGCGTCGCTGGCGAGAAGGGCGGCGAACAGGCTGAAGACGACCGCGATCGCGCTGAAGTAGGGAGCGACCAGGCCCTTGGATTCCTGGAGGGGGCGGGCCAGCGGCCCGCGTCGCTCGAGCAGGAACAACAGCAGGGCCATCGCCACGGGAACTGTGGCGGAAAGGGCGATTTGCCAGGGCGAGGCGAGCCAATTGCCCATCAGCCGCCGAACATCTCCTTCACCTTGCTGAAGAAGCCCTCGGATTCGGGGCTGGTCTTGCCGGCCTTCTCGAATTCCTTGAGCAGTTCCTTCTGCCTGGCGGTGAGATTGGTCGGCGTCTCGACCATGATCTCGATGTACATGTCGCCGCGCTGGGTGGAGCGGACGATCGGCATGCCCTTGCCGCGCAGGCGGAACTGGTGGCCGTTCTGGGCGCCGGCGGGCACGTTGATGCGCGCCATCTTGCTGTCGAGCGTCGGTACCTCGATGGCGCCGCCGAGCGTCGCCTGAACCATGGAGATCGGCACGCGGCAGTGGATGTCGGC
>JAFEFG010000125.1 GCA_018240685.1 Pseudomonadota bacterium
GAGCCACTGGTACTGGACCAGCACGGCCGAGAGGCCGAGCAGGCTCAGCGTCGCATAGAAGGCGAGGCCGGTGGAGACGCCGACGGTGGTGAGCAGTCCGGCGGTCGTGCCGCGCGTCATCGACGACCGGACAACGGCCACGAAGTCCGGCCCGGGCAGCAGCAGCGCCGGAATGAATACGCCGAAGACCGGCACCAATACGCTCATCGCTTCCATGACCCGCCCGCTTCCCGGTGAAGACCAGAACAGGGTACTTCACCGGTGCGCCACGGCAATGGGGCAAGCGCCGCAGCCGCGACGGCCGCGGCTGCGTTTCCCGCGCCTACTCCGCGGCCTGCCGCATCGGGCCGCCTTCCGGCGGGTTGTTGCTGGGCCGCCAGCGCAGGATCGGCTTGCGGGCGGCCAGCGTCTCATCGAGGCGGCGACGCGGCGAGAAGCGCGGCGCGGCCTTGAACTCCTCGGCGGCAGTCCCGGTCTTCGCCCGCTCGGTGAGCGAGCGCAGCGCGCCGATGAACTGGTCGAGATCCTCCTTGGCCTGGCTCTCGGTCGGTTCGATCAGCATCGCGCCATGGACCACCAGCGGGAAGTACATGGTCATGGGGTGATAGCCCTCGTCGATCATCGCCTTGGCGAAATCGAGCGTGCTCACGCCGGTATCCTTCAGGAAGCTGTCGTCGAACAGCACCTCATGCATGCATGGCCCATCGAAGGCCGGCGTCATGACGTCCTTCAGCGCCGCCATCACATAGTTGGCGCTGAGAACCGCGTCCTCCGAGGCCTGCTTCAGCCCGTCGGCGCCGTGGCTCATGATGTAGGCCAGCGCGCGGCTGAACATGCCCATCTGGCCGTGGAAGGCCTTCAGCCGCCCGAACGGCGTGCCGGCGACCCGGGTGCCCTCCTCCGCGACCGTCCAGCCGTCGCCGGTCTTCACGATCCAGGGATAGGGCGCGAAGGGCGCCAGCGCCGCCGACAGCACGACCGGACCCGCGCCCGGCCCGCCGCCGCCATGCGGCGTCGAGAAGGTCTTGTGCAGGTTGATGTGCATGCAGTCGACGCCGAGATCGCCCGGCCGCACGCGGCCGGCGATGGCATTGAAGTTGGCGCCGTCGCAGTAGAAGTAGGCCCCGGCCTCATGCACCGCGGTCGAGATCTCGACGATCTCCGATTCGAACAGGCCGCAGGTATTGGGGTTGGTCAGCATGATCGCCGCCACGTCCGGCCCCAGCGCCGCCTTGAGCGCGGCGAGATCGACGCGGCCGCGGTCGTTGGCCGGGATCGGCTTGACGGTGAAGCCGAGTGCGGCGGCTGTCGCGGGATTGGTGCCGTGCGCCGATTCCGGTGCCAGCACGATCTTGCGCTGCGCGCGCTCGCCCTTGGCATCGAGCGCGGCGGCGATCGCCATCATGCCGCACATCTCGCCGTGCGCACCGGCCGCCGGCGACATCGCCACCGCCGGCATGCCGGTCAGGGTCTTGAGCCAGTGCGCCAGCGTGTCGATCAGTTCCAGTGCGCCCTGCACGGTGGAGACCGGCTGCAGCGGATGCAGATCGCCGATGCCGGCCAGCCGCGCGACCTTCTCGTTGATGCGCGGATTGTGCTTCATCGTGCACGAGCCGAGCGGGTAGACGCCCATGTCGATGGCGTAGTTCTTCTGGCTGAGCCGCGTGTAGTGCTGGACCACCTGCGGCTCGCTGAGCCCCGGCAGGCCGATCTCGCCGCCGCGGCGCAGGCCGTTGAGGCGGTCCTTCACCTTGGGAGGCTCCGGCAGGTCGACGCCGCAGCGTCCGGCCTGGCCCATCTCGAAGATCAGCGGCTCCTCGATCTGCAGGGCGCGGTTACCGGTGAAGGTCTTCGGCGCGGCGGCGCCATCGGTGGCGACGGCGCCGGCGCGGCCCTGGCTACGGTCGAGCGACTGGACCATCACAGCACCTCCTTCAGGCCGGCGACGAGCGGCGCCATGCCATGCTCGGTCGCGGTTTCGGTGGCGGCCAGCAGCAGCAGGTTCGCGACCGAGGGATCGTCGGGAATGAGTCGGGACACCGGCACGCCGGCGAGGATGCGTCTGGCCGCCAGCGCCTCGACCACCGGGGCCGCCGGCCTGGGCAGGCGCACGGTGAATTCGTTGAAGAAGCTGTCATTCACCACCGTCACGCCGGGGACGGCGGCGACGCGGTCGGCCAGCTCGGACGCCTTGGCATGGTTGAGCTCGGCCAGCCGGCGGAAGCCCGCCTCGCCGAGCAGCGTCAGGTGGATCGTGAAAGCGAGCGCGCACAGGCCCGCATTGGTGCAGATGTTGGAGGTCGCCTTCTCGCGCCGGATATGCTGCTCGCGCGTGCTGAGCGTCAGCACGAAGCCGCGCTTGCCGTCGGCATCGACGGTCTCGCCGACGAGGCGGCCCGGCATCTGGCGCATGTACTTCTCGCGGGTGGCGAACAGGCCGACATAGGGGCCGCCGAAGCCGAGCCCGTTGCCGATCGACTGGCCCTCGCAGACGACGATGTCGGCGCCCATCTCGCCCGGCGGCGTGATGAGGCCGAGCGACACCACTTCGGTCACCACCACGATCAGCAGCGCACCGGCGGCGTGGCAGGCTTCCGCGAGCTTACTGAAATCGCGCACATGGCCGAAGAAACTCGGGTTCTGCACGACGACGCAGGAGGTCTCCTTGTCGACGGCGGCGATCAGGTCCTCGAGCCCGTCGACATCGGCCTTGCCGACGACGGCGTTGAAGCCCTCCCAGCGCGCGGCGGTCTCGATGACGCCGCGATACTGCGGATGCAGGCCGCCGGAGATCAGCGCCTTGTGGCGGCGCGTCACGCGGTTGGCCATCAGCACCGCCTCGGACGTGCCAGTCGAGCCGTCGTACATGGAGGCGTTCGCGACTTCCATGCCGGTGAGCAGCGTCACCTGGGTCTGGAACTCGAACAGGTACTGCAGCGTGCCCTGGGTGATCTCGGGCTGGTACGGCGTGTAGGAGGTCAGGAACTCGCCGCGCTGGATCATGTAGTCAACCGTCGCCGGGACATGATGGCGATAGGCGCCGGCGCCGATGAAGAACGGCGCCATGGCCGGCGACACGTTCTTCGCCGCGAAGCCCTGAAAGGCGCGCTCGACCTCGAGTTCGCCCTGATGATCCGGCAGGCCCGCAACCTTGCCGGGAAGCCGCGCCGACGCGGGCACGTCACGGAACAGATCATCGACCGACTTGGCGCCGATCACGCGCAACATCTCGCGGCGGTCGGCATCGGTCAGGGGGAGATAGCGCATCGAATGCTCCTTGCGTGCTCAGGCTCCAGGAGACCGCAAGTCGAAAGCTCGCGGCCCGAAGGAGCGTGATGCGTAAGTCTTCAACCGAGGCTCTTCACGAAGGCGTCGTAGGCGGCCTCGTCCATCAGGCCGTCGAGTTCGGACTTGTCCGACAGCTTGACCTTGAAGAACCAGCCCTTGCCCGTCGGCTCGGCATTCACGTCGCCGGGCGTGTCCGCCAGCGCCGCATTGGCCTCGACGACTTCGCCCGAGACCGGCGCGTAGATGTCGGACGCGGCCTTGACCGATTCGACGACGGCGACCGACTCGCCCTTGGCGACCGTGCGGCCGACTGCCGGAACCTCGACGAACACGACGTCGCCCAGCTGCTCCTGCGCGTACTGTGTGATGCCGATCGTGCCGACATCGCCCTCGACACGGATCCACTCGTGCTCGTTCGTGTACTTCATGCTCATCGGAAGCTCCCCTTATCCGCGGTAGTAAGCGTGTTTGACGAAAGGCATGGGCACGATCTCGGCCGGCACGGGCTTGCCGCGCACGAGAAGATCGACCTTGGTGCCGTTGGCGGCATGCGCGCGCTCGACATAGCCCATGGCGACGGCGCGACCGAGCGTCGGCGCGAAGCCGCCCGACGTGACCTTGCCGACGCCCTTGCCAGCAATGGCGATCTCGGCACCCTCGCGCGCGATCGCCTTGCCTTCCGGCAGGATGCCGACGCGCTTGCGCGGCGCGCCTTCGGCAATCTGCTTCTGGACGACCGCAGCGCCCGGGAACCCGCCCTGCACGCGGCGCTCCTTGCCGATACTCCACAGCAGGCCGGCCTCGACCGGCGTCGTGGTCGTGTCGATGTCGTGGCCGTAGAGGCACAGCCCCGCCTCGAGCCGCAGCGAATCGCGCGCACCCAGGCCGATCGGCTTCACTTCCGGCTGCGCCAGCAGCTTGCGCGCAATCGCTTCCGTCGCCTCGGCCGGTGTCGAGATTTCGTAGCCGTCGCCGCCGGTATAGCCCGAGCGCGTGACGTAGCACTCCGCGCCGTCGATCACGACATAGGCGCCCGTCATGAACTTCATGGTCGCGACCGACGGCGCGAGCCGGGCCAGCGCCTGCGAGGCCTGCGGTCCCTGCAGCGCGAGCAGGCCGCGCGCGAACATGGGCTCGATCTCACAGGTCGCAGAAAGATGCTTTTGGATGTGCGCCAGATCCGCGTCCTTGCAGGCCGCATTGATGACCAGCAGCAGGTGATCCCCCGTGCTGGTGACCATCAGGTCGTCGAGGATGCCGCCAGCTTCGTTGGTGAACTGCGTGTACCGCTGCTGACCCGGCTGCAGACCGGCGATATCACCCGGCACCAGCGTCTCCAGCGCCTTGGCCGCGCTCTGGCCCGGCTTGGCGGTCAGCCGCACCTGGCCCATGTGCGAGACGTCGAACAGGCCGGCGGCCGTGCGGGTCTGGGCATGCTCGACCAGGATGCCGGTGGGATACTGGACCGGCATCTCATAGCCGGCGAAGGGGACGATGCGCGCCCCGAGTTCCCGGTGAAGCTCGTAGAGCGGCGTACGCTTGAGGGGGCCGGCAGCAGGATCGGTCAAAAGAGTCTCCGTCAGAGTCGCGTTATCCGACGCAATCATCGCGCCGTTCGCGACCCCCTCTGTCCGGAGACCTGAAAGATTCGGTCGTCATGCCCGGATGAGCCGTCGGACCTTACTTCGTCGGTGGATGCCCGCCGTCACCGGCGCACACCGCTTTCCAGAGACCCATCCTCCTGCGGTCCGTTTGCCTGAGAGTTTCCGGGGCCGGTTGCTCCTTCGGCGCCGCTCCTCTCGTCATGCGACGAGAATGCGGTCTCTCCCACAGGGATCGTCTGGGTGGCCGAACATAGGCAGGCGGCCCGGAGCCGTCCACGGGGAAATGTCTCCTAGCTTTCCCGCGCCAACGCCGCAAAAGCGTCCCGAAACGCATCGGGCGAGCCGGCGAGGCCGGTCTCGGCGAAGATTTCGGCCGTCAAAGACTGGACGGACGCCTCGTCGACCTCGACGCCGTTGCTTTGCAGGAACCTGCGGGCGGCGGCGACCGCCTCGTCCATCGCTCCGCCCTGCTTGTAGAGGCGGTAGTAATCGGGATGGCCGCCGCGGCCCAGCGCCTCGGCGATCACGTCGGTAAAATTCGCTACCTTCAAGGCGTAGATCGCCTCCGCGCCGGCAAGCGCACGGTGGCACGAGTGGTACATCGTGACGATCGTGTCGGCGCCGGCCGCCATTGCCCCTTCCGCCAGGGCGCGATGGATCGCCGCTTCGCGGTCCTTGAACTTGGCCGCCTGCCCGCCGCAGGCATAGGAAAAACCCGAATCCTGCGGCAGCTCCAGCAATTCGAGGTTCGGCACCGCGGACAGGAGCTTGCGGATGCTCTCGAGCGTGGCGCCGATCCCCAGATGCTCGTGGATCACGACGCGGCGCCGAGGCTGGTCGGCCCCGAAGCGCGCCTTCAGCGCGTCGAGGTTGATGGCCAGGAATTCGCTGACATGGCCGAGGTCGAAGGCAGGCGGCTCGACATCCTTCTCCAGCTCACCGAAATTCTTGGTGCAGGTCGGGCACCAGGTGAGCACACGCGCCGCACCGGACTGGCCGAAGCGCTGGAAAGTGCGATGGCCGATACGCTCGTAGGTCGGCAGATCGGCTTCAAGGAACTGATAGACGCCGCAGCAATGCGACGTGCCGCCGACGACATCGAAGTCGAGCTCCAGCGCGTCGAGGATGTCCATCACGTTCAGCACGATGTGCGGCGTGCGCAGGACGTTGCAGCCCGTGTAGAAGAGCACGTCGGCCTTGCGCTTCTCCGCCGGCACCAGGATCCGCTGCAGCGTCTCGGACGGCAATTGCATGCTGGCGAGCAGCCGCACCGACTGCGCCATGCGGCGAAAGCGGTCGGCAGCGGCAGCGGCATTCTCCTCGGCCGCGCGCGCGGCCCGCGTCGCCTTCAGTTTGGCAATGCTGATCCATTGGCGGACATTGATTCCTTCCGGGCAAGCGGCGCTACAGCGCGCGCTGCCGTCACAGGCGTCAAGCCAAGTCCGCAGGGGCCCGGCCGCCTCACCGCCGCGGGTCAGGGCCGAGAGCTCTGCAACGCGAATCCTGGCTGTGCCGACGTCAAGCCCGACCTCGTGCGCCGTCGGGCAGACTTCGAAGCATTTGCCGCAGCCGGTGCAGCGGTCGGCTGCAGCCCCGGCCAAGGCCTCCAAGCGGTCAGCATAAGCGCTCACTACAGCCTCCACGCCGCAGAATGCCTCCGCGGATGGAGCGTCGCAGTCCGGCGCAAGTCAAGCGCGCCATTACAGGCGAACCCGCAAAAATTCTCAGGCCGCCTGCGCGACCCGCGAACCGCCGTCACTGGCCTCGATGCAAATCCGCGGTTCTGGGGGATCAGCGCCGGCCGCGACGATTGTATTCCAGCTCCTGCTGCGTCGGCTTCAGTCCAACCGCGATCTGATAGCTGATCACGTCCGCCGGCTTGGTGAACGGCAAGGTGAGCGTGAGTTCCTCACGAGAGGTCTTCGGCGATCCCGAGGGCGTGAGCTGGAAATCGGCATTGAAGTCTTGCCCCTGCACAACCCGGCCGCTGGCGTCGACGACGCGCACGAAATAGGGCACGTTCGTCACGCCGGAACCGACGGCCGGACCGGGCTTGACCGCGACACGCACGACCAGATTGACGTTCATCTGGCCCTTGCCCAGCGAACACCCGGTCGCCGCACCCGTCATCTGGGCCTCGAACATGATGTCGCGCGGATCGCCGGCAGAGCCCGGCGTGAAGCGCGTCAGGGTCTGCGCATCCTGCACCTGGAGAGGCTGCGGGCAATAGTCGGCGGCCATCTGCTCCTTCTCCGACGGCCCGCAGGCACCAAGGGCCAGCGCCAAGGCAAGTGGCGCCAACCGAATAAGCATGCGGTCGCTCATGCCAGCGACTTGTGCGCGCCGTCGCAAAACGGCTTCTTGTTGGATTGCTTGCAGGCACACAGCCAGTAGTCGCCGGACTTCTCCACCGCGAACTTGAGCGGCGCCATGCCGCTGCCCTTGTGGGCCCCGTCGCAGAAAGGCTGGTTCTTGCTCATGCCGCAAGCACACCACCAGTAATCCTTCCCCTCCTCCAGCGTCACCTTGTTCGGTGCTTTGGCCGCGACAACCGGCTGCGTCATGTTGCTTTCCCCGCTGCGGCGGCTTTGTTACGGTGCCGCGCAAATCCGTTCGGGAGGAGTCTAGGCAATGGTCTGCGGACCCGCAAGCGAGTGCGTCCGCATGCAGCGCGACCGTTTCTCATGACCTCAATCCTTTCATGATCCACGAAAAGAAGCCGCTTACCATCGTGCTCGCACGCCCCCGGGGCTTTTGTGCGGGTGTCGAACGCGCGATCCAGATCGTCGAGCGTGCCATCGAGCGCTACGGTGCCCCCGTCTATGTCCGGCACGAGATCGTGCACAACCGCTTCGTGGTCGAGACGCTGGAGAGAAAGGGTGCGATCTTCGTCGAGGAGCTCGACGCGGTTCCGTCCGACCGGCCGGTCGTCTTCTCGGCGCACGGCGTCCCCAAGACGGTGCCGGCGGAGGCTGCCCGACGCAAACTGCTGCACATCGACGCCACCTGCCCCCTCGTTTCCAAGGTCCATCGCGAGACCGAACGCCACTTCGAAGCGGGCCGCACGGTAATCCTGATCGGCCACGACGGCCATCCAGAGGTGATCGGGACCATGGGACAGCTCCCGCCGGGATCCGTGCTGCTGGTCGAGGACGTGGAGCAGGCCGCGACGATCGAAGTTCCGGATCCGCAGAACCTTGCCTACGCAACCCAGACCACGCTCTCCGTCGATGACACCGTCGATATCGTGGGTGTGCTGCGTCGCCGCTTCCCCACCATCCACGGTCCGAAGACGGAGGACATCTGCTATGCCACGACCAACCGCCAGGCCGCGGTCAAGGCGATCGCGCCGCAATGCGACGCCCTGGTGGTGATCGGCTCGCCCAACTCGTCCAACTCGATGCGGCTGGTGGAAGTGGCGGCCAACAACGGTTGCGCCAATGCCCGGCTGGTGCAGCGCGCCGCGGAGATGGATTGGGACTGGCTGGGCGACGCGAACCGGCTCGGCATCGCGGCGGGGGCCTCCGCACCGGAGCTACTGGTGGAGGAACTGATCGCGGCCTGCCGCCTGCACTATGCGGTATCGATCGAGGAGACGCGCACGAGCGAGGAAAGCGTGGTCTTCAAGCTGCCGCGCCAGCTGGTGGCCTGATGGCGGTCTACACGGAAGTCGGCGACGCAGAGCTCGAGGCGTTTCTCTCGGAATACGACATCGGCGAACCGGTGGCGTTCAAGGGCATCGCCGAAGGCGTCGAGAACTCCAATTACCTGCTGACCACGACGCACGGCCAGTACATCGTCACCCTCTACGAGAAGCGCGTCGATCCGAGCGATCTGCCTTTCTTCCTCGGCCTCATGGATCATCTGGCGGCGCGCGGCATCAATTGCCCGCGGCCGATCCACGGCCGCGACGGCACGGCACTGCGCACGCTCGCCGGCAAGCCGGCCGCGATCACGAGCTTCCTGCACGGCATGTGGCCGCGCCGCATCGGCGTCAATCATTGCGGGCCGGTCGGCGAAGCCCTGGCGCGCCTGCATCTGGCCGGGCGCGACTTCGCGCTGAAGCGCCCCAACGCGCTCTCCGTCACGGGCTGGCGGACCCTGTTCGATGCCAGCCGCACCAATGCCGACGAAGTATCGCGCGGCCTGACGCACGAGCTCGAGACGGAACTCGCGTTCCTCGAGGCCGAGTGGCCCAGGGATCTGCCCGAAGGCGTCATCCACGCCGACCTGTTCAACGACAACGTCTTCTTCCTGCATGACAGGCTCTCGGGACTGATCGATTTCTACTTCGCCTGCAACGACGCACTCGCCTACGACGTCGCGATCTGCCTCAACGCCTGGTGCTTCGAGCCCGACCGCTCGTTCAACGCCACCAAGGCGCGTGCGCTCCTGCTGGCCTATGAAAAAGTGCGGCCGCTCGAAGCAGCCGAGCGGCGTGCCCTGCCACTGCTCGCGCGCGGCGCGGCGCTGCGTTTCCTGCTGACGCGGCTCTACGACTGGATCCACACGCCGGCCAATGCGTTGGTCAAGCGCAAGGATCCGCTCGAATACCTTGCCTACCTGCGCTTCCATCGCACGGCTTCATCGCTTGCGGACTACGGCCTTTGAGCGCCAGGCCCGAAGTCGAGATCTTTTCCGACGGTGCATGCAGCGGCAATCCGGGACCGGGCGGCTGGGCGGCGATTCTGCGCATGGGAGGCCACGAGCGCGAACTGTCGGGCGGAGAGGCTGCCACGACCAACAACCGCATGGAGCTGATGGGTGCCATCTCCGGACTCGAAGCGCTCAAGCGGCCGTGCGAGGTAAGGCTCTACACCGACAGCCGCTATGTGCTCGATGGCGCCACCAAGTGGATCCACGGCTGGAAGAGGAACGGCTGGCGTACCGCCGACAAGAAGGCCGTGAAGAATGTCGAGCTGTGGCAGCGTCTCGACGCCGCTGCGGCGGCGCACAAGGTCCACTGGGCCTGGGTGAAGGGCCACAGCGGCCACGCCGAGAACGACCGCGCTGACGAGTTGGCGCGGATGGAGATCGCCAAGATCAGGTCGTGACGAGGCGGGCCGGGAGCCCGCGGCCCGCGTGCCAATGCACGATGCCTCTTGTCTCAGCGGTCGCCCCGCGCATGTGCCGGGGCGACGGCGCAATTCGACGAAGAGTCTTCGCGCTCTAGCCGCGCTTGGGTTGGGCTGGAACCGGCTTCTTCTCGCCCGGCGCCTTTTCGTAGACGAGGTCGAAGAATTCCTGCGTGCCATCGCAGGGATTATCACCCTCTACGAGCCGCCAGACATGAGACTTCCCGGAGCGGCGGAAATGCAGAGAGCCCGCCACCTTGCACGCCGTCCCCTTCTGGACTTTGCCGACCCGGAAGGCGACCTCGCCGCGGATCGTGACATG
This sequence comes from Pseudomonadota bacterium, assembly GCA_018240685.1. GTDB lineage: Bacteria > Pseudomonadota > Alphaproteobacteria > Reyranellales > Reyranellaceae > Reyranella. The sequence goes on from JAFEFG010000125.1 coordinate 10,290, forward strand.
GTTGGCCGTGATGCGCTCGACGACACCATCGATCGAGGCATAGTCCCCCTCCGCGCCTGGCGCCGTGCTGTCGATGCGACCCTTCACCGTCCACACCGGCCCCTTGGTCACCGTGACGGCGCCCGGCTTCTCGCCTTTCACCTTGGCGTAGCGGCCCCAGACGATCCTGCCAGCACCGGCAAAAAGCTGTGCCTCGGCTTCGGAATCGATCGCCGTGCGCGTGACCTTCGCCATATCCTGGGCCAACGGCGAGGTCAGGTTGGTCACCGGTGCACCCTGCTCCACCTTCGGAGCTTCCAACGGCGGCGGCGCTGGATAGTACGCGGAAGGCGTCTGCGACTCGCCGGCCGGCGGCTTCTGCGCGAAGGCAGGCGCGGCAGCGAGCAGGAAAGCTAGGGGGAGCGCAATTCGTTTCATCATCCTGGCTCTTACATGAGGGGTAAAGAAAACATTACCGCTTCTCCCCGGCGGCCGCAGCCGGCCGGCTGGCCGTCGCGGGAAGATTTCGCTCCGGCTGTTCGCCGCGCAGTCCGGCCTGGGCGCGCTTGTCGGCTTCCGATCCGGGGGGGACGAGGCTCTTGACCTTGTTGAAGTCCGCCTGCGCCCTGACCGTCTCGCCGAGGGCCAGCTGGGTGAAACCGCGTTCGAGCAGCGCCCCGGTATTGTCGGGCGCCAGCTTCAGTGCAAGCTGGGCGTCTGCCAGCGAGCGCGACAGATTGCCTGCGAACCGCCATGCCGCCGACCGCAGCACCAGGATCTCGACATCGTTTGCCCGCAGGGCGAGCGCGTGGTCGAGGTCGGACACGGCACGCGGCCAATCGTTCAAGGTAGCGTAGCTCAGCGCCCGATCCACCCAGAGATCGGCGTCGTTCTGCTTGAGATCGAGCGCCCGGCTCTGCGCCGCCGCCGCTTTCTCCGCCTGGCCGGCCGCAAGCCACGCCTGGCCGGCCTGGGCCCACAACTCCCCCCGGATGCCCGGCCGATCCTGTCCCATGTCGCGGGCGATGGCTTCGAACTCGCCAGCGGCCTGCGCATGGCGCCCGGCCTCGAACGTGGCGATGGCCAGGCAATGTCGCGCGCCGAAGCCGCCGCCTTTGCTCAACCAGCTTTCGGCCTGGGGCAGCGTCCGCATCGGATCGCGCCGCGCCAGGGACATGCACTCCGTATAGAGGCGCAGATTGTCGGGCGATGTCGCGAAGGCGCCGAGATCCTGCGCCGATGCCGACCAAGTTGCCACTACCACGAGCGCCGGCAGAACGAACGCCGCGGCCCGGAATCCACTTCCCAAGAACATGGTTGAAAAGAACAGCGTCGCGATGATCCTGACAAGATGACAGGACGTCTTTTCGTATTCGGTTTGGGCTTTGCCGGCCTTGAAATCGCCATGCTTGCGCGGAAGCGGGGCTGGAGCGTCGCCGGGACCTGCACGTCGGCGGAAAAGGCCGGGCGCCTGCGCGCCGGTGGCATCGCGGCCCTGGTGTTCGACGGAACGGCCGCCGTCCCGACTGCCGCCCTGGCGGACGCGAGTCATATCCTCTGCACCATTGCCCCCGGGAAAACAGGCGACCCGGTGCTGCGGCTGTGCGCCGATCTGCTGCGGGCGGCCCGCTGGTTTGGCTATCTGTCGACGACCGGTGTCTATGGCGATCACAAAGGCGGGTGGGTCGACGAGCAGACTCCGCCGGCGCCGACGCAGCCCCGCAGCATCGACCGCCTCGCCGCGGAACGGGCCTGGCAAGCCCTCGGCTCGGCAAGCGGCACCCCCGTGGACATCTTTCGCCTGCCCGGGATCTACGGCCCGGGTCGCAGCGCCATCGACCAGGTGCGGTCGGGCCGGGCGCGGCGCATCGACGTGCCGGGTCAGTACTTCTCCCGCATCCACGTCACCGACATCGCGGCAACTGTCATCGCGGCGATGACTCGCGGCGGGCCGGGCGCTGTCTACAATGTCGCCGACGACCTTCCTGCCTCCAGCGCCGAAGTCACGGCGTTTGCCTGCGAACTGCTCGGCCTGCCGGTACCGCCGCTCGTCGCCTGGGAGCAGGCGGCGCCAGCGATGAGCGAGATGGCGCGCTCGTTCTATGCAGAGAGCCGCCGTGTGAGGAACGACCGCATGAAGCGCGAACTCGGCGTCACGCTGCGCTATCCGACCTACCGCGAGGGCCTGCGGGCGATCGCAGCTGGAGAATGACTCCTCCCGCCGGGCGCTTTACCTCACCAGTTCCTCGACTGTCGCCAGGAGACGCGCGATGTCGGCGGGCGTGCTCAGGCGATGATCGCCGCCCTTGATGAAGGTGGTGATCACCTCTGGCGCTTCGAGGTGTTGCGCGATCTGCAGCGAATATTCCCATGGAACATCCGGGTCGCTCTGCCCGTGCAGCAGGCGGACCGGACAGGGCAAGGCCAGCGGCTTGTCGAGCAACAGGTGGTTGCGCCCTTCCTGGATCAGCTTCCAGGTGAAAATGGAAGGCTCCGGCGAATACTGCGAGGGCCGTTCGAGCCGCCCCTCGCGCTGGAGACGCTCGCGTTCTTCCGTCGACAGGCCCCTCAGCAGCATGCGCTCCGTGAAGTCAGGAGCAGCGGCGATCAGCACCAGGCCGGCCAGCCGGTCTGGACGCACGCGCGCCGCGAGCAGCGACAGCCATCCGCCCATGCTCGAGCCGACGAGAACGAGACGTCCCGCCGTGAGCTGGTCGATCGCCGCCAGGGAATCGTCGAGCCAGCGGCCGATGGTGCCGTCCTCGAAACGGCCCGACGACTGGCCGTGCCCGAAATAGTCGAACCGCAGATAGGCCTGGCCGCGCTTGTGCGCCCATGTTTCGAGCGCCATCGCCTTCGTGCCGGTCATGTCGGAGCGGAAGCCGCCCAGGAAGACCACAGTCGGCGCATTGCCGTCGATCTTCGCATAGGCGACGGTATTCCCATCGGGCCTGGGAAGCCGCAGGACGCTACCTTGAGTGCTCATCCCGTGTTACCTGCCACAGCGACGAAGTCCCCGCCACCGCCATGCCCGCGCCCAAGCTCCTCCAGATCGTTCCCAGCCTCTCGGGCAGCGTCGCCCGCGCCACCCTCGACGCGGCACAGGCCGTGATCGCCGCGGGCGGCAGCGCAATCGTCGCCTCGCCCGGTGGAACGATGGTGCCGGATCTGCTGCGACTGCGCGCCAGCCATCTCGAACTGCCGCTGGCGCGCCACCCGCTCTGGGCCCGCCTGAACATGCCTTCCCGCCTCGTGTCCAGCATCGGCAGCTTCGGTCCGGAACTCGTACAGGCACGATCGCCGCTCACCGGCTGGATCGCCGGCGCCGTTGCGCGCCGCCTGGGCGTGAAGTGGATCGCCACCCTCCACCATCCCTTTGTCGCAACCGGCATGCTGCCCTCCTATGTCGAGCGCCAGCAGGCGACCGCGGACGGGCTGATCGCCGTATCCGAGCACGTGGCCCGCGATCTGCGACAACGCTTCCCGGCGGCAGCGGACCGGCTGGAAGTGATCCCGCCCGGCGTGAATCTCGATCGGTTCGATCCGGCGATCGTACGTGCCGACCGCGTGATCAAGCTCGCCGCCCAGCTGCGGGTGCCCGATGGCGCCCATGTCGTCCTCTACCCGAGTCGCCTCGTCGAAGAACGGGGCGAGAAGACACTGATCGAAGCTGTCAGGCAGCTTGGCCGGGACGACGTGTTCTGCCTCCTGCTGGGATCGGCGGGCGCTCCCACACCGCTGGAGAAGGATCTCGAACGCGCCATCGAGAGTGCCGGCCTGAACGGCAAGGTACAGATCGGCCCATATGTCGACGACATGCCTGCCGCCTAC
>JAFEFG010000126.1 GCA_018240685.1 Pseudomonadota bacterium
GATCACCCCTTCACGAGGCGCAGCCGCGGCACCTCGTTGGAGACGAGGCCGCGATAGATCTCGAGATACTCGTTGGCCATGCGGCGGGCCGTGAAGCGCTCCTCGAAGCGGGCGCGGATGTGGGCACGGGAAAGCGTATCGAGCCGGTTGCGGATGGCGTCGGTGGCCTCGAACTCGTTTTTCACGATCAGGCCGGTGACGCCGTCCTCGACAATCTCCGGCACCGAGCCATTGTCGTAGGCCAGGACCGGCGTCCCGCAGGCCATCGCCTCGATCATGACCAGGCCGAACGGCTCCGGCCATTCGATCGGCATCAACAGCGCCTGGGCACCGCTCAGGAACTCCGACTTCTCCCGATCGCCGATCTCGCCGACGAACTCGACACCGGGAAGCGTCAGCAACGGCTCGATCTCGCGCTCGAAATAGCCGCGATCCACGGGATCGACCTTGGCCGCGATCTTGAGCGGCATCTTGCAGCGAACGGCGATGCGGATCGCCTGGTCCGGCGCCTTCTCGGGCGCCATGCGGCCGAGGAAGGCGAGGTAGCCGCCTTTCACCTGGCGCGGCGCCAGCAGATTCTCGGGCAGGCCGTGATGGATCGTCTTCACCCAATGCGCCCGCGGCAGCGGCTTGCGCTGGCTGTTCGAGATCGAGATCAGCGGGACCGAACGAAAGGCGTCGAACACCGTCTGCTGCTCCGGCAGGTCGAGGCGACCATGCAGCGTGGTGACGAACGGCGTCGGTTGGCGCGCGAACAGCGAGAAAGGATAGTAGTCGAGATGGAAATGCAGCACGTCGAATTCCTCGATGCGCTGCCGGACATGTTCGAGCATCGCCATGTGCAGCGCCACCGGATCCCGCACCGCGCCGTCCAGCCGCAGGGCACGCGGCCACATTGGTTGAAGCTTGGCCCTGGTGAGGGAGTCGCCGCTGGCAAACAGCGTGACGTCGTGCCCGAGTTCGACCAGCTCTTCGGTCAGCCAGGAGACGACGCGCTCCGTGCCACCATACAGTTTCGGCGGAATTGCCTCGGTCAGCGGAGCGATCTGCGCAATACGCATGTGTGGGACCTCCTGGTTGACGGTGGTCGCAAAGCTTCCGGATCACGGGAAATGCAGTGGGTGTGCGGCGACCCTCGTTTTGTCACAGTGGAATCGGCCTCTTCATGCCGCCGAATCGGGTTCTGCAGCATTAGGCTGGATGAATGCTCAGCCTTTGTAATTACGCGGGGCGGCCCGTCGCGTTCCTTCTGCGCTATGTCGGTCGCCGGCCGATCGCGCATGCCTCGATCCTCGCCGCCGTCCTGGCTGCGGTCGGCTGCTCCGTCAGCACCCAGTATGCCGTGAAAACCCTGGTCGACACGTTGGCCGCCGGATACAGCCATCCGGGCATCTGGCTCGCCTTTGCCGCGCTCGTTTCGCTGGTCGCCGCCGACAACCTCCTGTGGCGGCTCGGCGGCTGGGTCGCGAGTCACGCCTTCGTCGGCGTGAGCGGCGACCTCCGGGGCGATTTGTTCCGCCATCTCACCGGCCATGCACCGAGCTATTTCTCCGAGCGCCTGGCCGGTACGCTTACAGGGCGCATCACGGCGACCTCCAACGCCGCCTTCGCCGTCGAAAACCTCTTCATGTGGAACGTCCTGCCACCCTGTATCGCGACGGCCGGCGCACTTGCCTATCTGGTGGCAGTGAGCCTGCCCATGGCGGCCGGGCTCACCACGGTCGCCGCCCTGCTGATCGTGGTCCTGTTCAGGCTCGCAGCGGCCGGGGCACCGCTGCATCACGGCTTCGCCGACAAGGCTGCCCGCGTGGAGGGCGAGCTCGCCGACGTCATCGGCAACATGCCGCTGGTGCGCACGTTCGGCGCCATGGCGCGGGAGCATGTGCGCTTCGAGGAGACCGTCGGCCAGGAGATGACGGCGCGGCGCAAGAGCCTGCTCTACCTCGAACGCCTGCGCCTGCTGCATGCGGCCGTGACCATCATTCTCACCGTAGGCATGCTGGCCTGGGCGATCTTGCTCTGGCAGCAGGGGGATGCCTCGACCGGCGATGTCGTGCTGGTCTGCACGCTGGGCTTCACCATCCTGCACTCCACACGCGACCTCGCCGTAGCGCTGGTCGACGTCACACAGCATATGGCGCGGCTTTCCGAAGCGATCGCCACCCTGCTGCAGCCGCACGAGCTGCGCGACCATCCCGAAGCGACGCCGCTCGAACCCGACATCGAGCCCAGGCATCGCGGCATCGACTTCGAGGGGGTCTCCTTCGCCTATCCCGGCGGCGACAAGGTCTTCGATCGCATCGACCTCAGCTTCGAGGCCGGTCGCCGCACCGGCCTCGTGGGTTCGTCGGGCGGCGGCAAGTCGACCATCCTGTCGCTGATCCAGCGCTTCTACGATGTCGACGGCGGCCGCATCCAGATCGACGGCCAGGACATACGGCGCATCACCCAGGACAGCATGCGGCGCGCGATCTCCTTCGTACCGCAGGACATCAGCCTGCTGCACCGCTCGGTGTTCGACAACATCCGCTACGGCAAGCCGGAAGCGAGCGAGGCCGAGGTCAAGAAGGCTGCCGAGGCCGCCTGCTGCCGCGACTTCGTCGAGGCCCTGCCGCAGGGCTTCGACACCATCGTCGGCGACCGCGGCGCACGCCTGTCCGGCGGGCAGCGCCAGCGCATCGCCATCGCCCGCGCGCTTCTGAAGGACTCGCCGATCCTGCTGCTCGACGAAGCGACATCCTCGCTCGACAGCGAGTCGGAGGAGGCGATCCGGCGCGCGCTCGATCGCTTGATGGAGGGACGCACCGTGATCGCCATCGCCCATCGGCTGTCGACGCTGCGCAGCTTCGATCGCATCGTCGTCCTCCAGGCAGGGCGCGTGGTCCAGGACGGCAGGCCCGATGAATTGCTGCACCGCCGGGGGCCCTACCGCCTGCTGGTCGACGAGGAGCTGGCGCGCCTGACCCGCCGTGCGGCGGCCTGAGACCGGATGCTTGACGGGTTTACCGGTTAGATAGAGGCTGCGCGGATGACTGTGCGCAGCTTCGCCCTGTTCGATACGCCGATCGGCATCTGCGGCCTCACCTGGAGCGCCGCGGGGATCTGCGGCCTGCAGCTTCCCGAGGCGGAAGCAGCCGCGACCCGTGCCCGCCTGCGCCGCCGCTGGCCCGAGGCTCAGGAGACGGTGCCGCCGCCCGGCGTGCAGCGAGCGATTGCCCGCATCCGAGCGCTGCTGACCGGCGAGGCTGCCGACTTGTCGGACATCCCTCTCGACCTGGCGGCCGTCCCGGAGTTCCACCGCCGCGTCTATGAAGTGGCGCGGACGATCCCGCCCGGCCGCACCATGACCTACGGCGAGATCGCCCGCCGCCTCGACAGGCCGCACGAGTCGCGCGAGGTGGGCCGGGCGCTCGGCCGCAATCCCATTGCCATCATCGTCCCCTGCCACCGCGTGCTGGGCGCCGGCGGCTGGATGGGCGGCTTCTCCGCCACCGGCGGCGTGACGACCAAGCGGCGCATCCTCGAGATCGAAGGCGCTTCGGCTCTCGCCGCCGGACCTCTGTTCGAAAGACCGGAGGGACCGCATGGCTGAATGGCCCTTCGATCACCGTCGCGCGGTCCGCCACCTGAAAGCGGCCGATCCGGCGCTGGCTACCCTCATCGCAAGGGTCGGGCCGTTCGCCATGGCGCTCAAGTCCTCGCGCAGCCTGTTCGGCGCCCTGGCGGAGGCGATCGTCTACCAGCAGCTCTCGACCAAGGCGGCGGCCACGATCTACGGCCGCCTCGAAGCCCTGTTCCCGGCCCGCACCGAAGGCTTCACGCCGCAGAACATCCTGCAGACCCCGGTCGAATCACTGCGCGGAGTCGGGCTCTCCGCCGCCAAGGTGCTGGCACTGCAGGATCTCGCCCGCCGCGTGGCAGCTCGCGAATTGCCCACGCTCGAACAGGCGCACACCCTGGCGGATGACGCCCTGATCGAACGCCTGGTGCAGGTGCGCGGCATCGGCCGCTGGAGCGCGGAGATGTTTCTGATGTTCCGGCTGGGACGTCCCGACGTGCTGCCGCTCGACGACTACAGCCTGCGCAAGGCCTATGCGGTCGCCTTCGGCAAACGTGCCCTGCCCGCGCAGAGAACGCTGGAGCGCCACGGCGAGAAATGGCGACCCTATCGCACGGTGGCGAGCTGGTATCTTTGGCGGGCGCTCGACCTGCCCACGACGTGAGGCCGCGTTCATCTGCGCCACTGCAGTGACACATCGGTCATGACATAATCGCGGCCATGGCACTTTTGTTTTCCAATACCGTCGACCGCACGCTCGAACGCCTGCGTACCGCTTTCGTCCAGACTGCCCGCGGGGCGCGGGAAGCCGTGGGAGCCCCGCTCCGACCGGATCTGCCCGACGACGACATTCCCCGCCTGAAGAGCCGCATCGACACGTGTCTCGAAGGCGAAGGCGGCGAAACGGCCCGGCGGGCACGGGCGGCCGAACTCGGCGAGGCTTATCTGTCGCTCTCCTCGGCCGGCCGGCGGAAGTTCCTGCTGACGCTTGCGCACGACTACGGGCTCAGCCGCGAAGCCGCCATGGTGCAGGTGGAGCGCTGGCGCACCTCCAAGCAAGCGCCGCAGTCGCTGGCCAAGGCGCTCGAACCGCCAGCTGTAAACCTGCTGCGCGAGTTCGTCGGCGTCCCCCAGGGCGTGAAGTTCGTGGTCGACCTGCGGGCCGAGTTGATGAATCTCGGCAAGACGGACGTTCCGGCCCGGATGCTGGCCGAGGACCTGCGGCCTCTGCTCGGCGCCTGGTTCGATGTCGGATTCCTCGACCTCGTGCGCATCGACTGGCGTTCCTCGGCCGCGCTGCTGGAGAAGCTGGTGGCCTACGAGGCGGTGCACGCGATCCGCTCGTGGCGCGACCTCAAGAACCGCCTGGATTCGGACCGGCGCTGCTTCGCCTTCTTCCATCCGCGCATGCCGGACGAGCCGCTGATCTTCGTCGAGGTGGCGCTGGTGAACGGCATGGCCGGTAACGTGCAGCGCCTCCTCGACGCCAAGGCGGAGACATCGGACCCCGAGCATGCCAACACCGCGATCTTCTACTCGATCTCCAACTGCCAGCGCGGCCTGGCGGGCATCAGCTTCGGCAACTTCCTGATCAAGCGCGTCGCCGAGCAGCTCTCACGCGACCTGCCGAACATCAAGGACTTCGCCACCCTGTCGCCGATTCCCGGCCTGCGCCAGCACCTCGACGGCCGGCTGAAGAACGAAGGCGACGGCACCCTCACCGCCGCCGAGATCGCCTCGCTGGTGCCGGTCACCAACAACAAGGCGATCGGAGCCGCGGCCGTCCGCGAGCTGCTCGACAAGCCGGTATGGTGGGAGGTGCCCGCGATCGACAAGGCGCTGCGGCCCATCCTGATGCGCCTGGCCGCCCGTTATCTCACCAGCACCGACGAGCGCGGACGTGCGCTCGACCGCGTGGCCCACTTCCATCTCGGCAACGGCGCGGTGATCGAGCGCATCAACTGGCTGGGCGACACCAGCGCCAACGGCCTCAAGCAGTCCTACGGCCTGATGGTGAACTATCGCTACAAGCTCGGCGACGTCGACAGCAACCACGAGGCCTATGCCAATGGTCGCGTCGTGGCGAGCCGCGAGGTGCGGGCGCTCGCGAAGGGCTAGGCGCCGGGCGCGCGCGGCGTTCCGGCCGCGCGCCCCTGCGTGCTACTTGTTCAGATAGTTGAGCGCCAGCCCCGGCCGGGGCCATTCGAAGCTCACCAGCTTCCCGGTCATGGAGAGCGTGGCATAGGCGGTGCGCAATTCCCTGCCGCCGAAGCAGACGTTGGTGACCATCGGATCGGGCAGCTTGTACTGCGTCACCGACCGGCCGTCGGGAGAGATGTCGCTGACCGCCCCCGTGATGAGCGTCGCCACGCAGATGTGGCCGGCCGAATCGACGGCCAGCGAATCGAACATCTGGTAGCCGCCGAGGCCGGCGATCACCCGCCCCTTCTCGCCGCGATAGGGACCGTTGGCGTCCTTGATCGTGCCCGGCGCCGAGAGCTCGAACGCCCAGCAGCGCGCCGTCGGCGTCTCGACCACGTAGAGCGTCTTCTCGTCCGGCGACAGGCCGCAGCCGTTCGGCCGCTCGAGCGGGAAGACCTTCTGCTCGATCTTCGAGCCGTCGGCCTGCGCGTAGTAGACCGCGCCGCGATCGGAGTCGTACTCGCGCGTCTTGCCGAGGTCGGTGAACCAGAAGCCGCCGTTCTTGTCGAAGACGATATCGTTGGGGCCGTTCAGCCTGCGGCCGTCGCAGGAGTCGTACAGCGTCTCGAACTTGCCGGTCTCCGGATCGACGACCTGGATCGATCCGCCCTTGTAGCTGGCGGGCTGCGTCCCCGGGAACAGGCGACCGTCAGGCCGCTCGATCCAGTTGAAGCCGCCGTTGTTGCAGACATAGATCCTGCCGTCCGGCCCCATCGCGGCGCCGTTGGGCCCGCCGCCAAGCTTGGCGATGATGTGCTGCCGGCCGTCCGGCATGACGCGGGTCAGCGTCTCGCGTGCGATCTCGACCAGGATCACCGAGCCGTCCGGCATGGCGATGGGACCCTCGGGAAAGCGCAGGCCCGAGGTGATCTCCTTGTGCGGCGTCATGGGCATTCCTCCTCTTCATTCGCCTTTGAAGCTCGGCTTGCGCTTGGCAAGGAAGGCCGAGACGCCCTCCCTGAAATCGGCGCTGCGGCCCAGCTCGCGCTGGAAGTCGCGTTCGACGTCGAGCTGCGCCGGGAGCGTGTTGCCCGGCGCCCTGTTCATCGCCTCCTTGATGCGGGCAAGCGCCAGCGTCGGCCCGTCGGCCAGCCGCCGCGCCAGTTCCGTCGCCGTCGTCATCAGGGCCGCATCGTCGACGACGTCCCAGATCAGGCCCCATTGCTTGGCCTGCTCGGCCGGGATCTGCGGCGCCAGCATCGCCAGCGCCCGGGCGCGCTGGTCGCCCACCAGCCGCGGCAGGAACCAGGTGCTGCCGCCGTCGGGCATCAGGCCGATGCGGGCGAAGGCCTGCAGGAACGACGCCGACCGGGCGGCAATGGCGATATCCGAGGCCATCGCGAAGCTCATGCCGACGCCCGCGGCAACGCCGTTCACCGCCGCGACGATCGGCTTGGGCATTGCGCGCATCGTGCGGATGACGGGATTGAAGTACTTGTCGAGGGCGGCGCCGGAATCGGCGGTGGCGCTCGCTTCGCGATCGGGGTCGGCAAGGTCGGCGCCGGCGCAGAAGCCGCGGCCCGCGCCTGTGAGCAGGACGGCCCGCACCGATGCGTCGGCCGCAAGCTCCTCCCAGCACTGCTTGAGTTCGGCGATCATCTTGCGCGAGACGGCATTCAACTTGTCCGGCGCGTTCAACGTCAGCGTGGCGAGCCCGTCGGCCTTGGCGAGGGTGATCTTCTCGTAAGTCATGTCGTTCATTGCCTCGTGGTTCATTGCCCCGTGAAACGCGCCGGCCGCTTGGCGAGGAATGCCGCGACCCCTTCCTTGAAATCGGCGCTGCGACCCAGCGCGCGCTGGCTGTCGCGCTCGAGGTCGAGCTGCTGGTCGAGCGTGTTCGTGGCCGCCGCGTTGATGGCCTGCTTGATGGCGGCATAGGAAAGCGTCGGCCCGGCCGCCAGCCGCTTCGCGAGCTGCAGTGCGCCGGCCGGCAGCGCCTCGTCGCTGAAGACCTGCCAGACCATGCCCAGCCGCTCAGCCTCCTCGGCCGGGACCGAGTTGCCCAGCATGGCGAGCGCGCGCGCCCTGGCGTCGCCCACCGTGTGCGGCAGGAACCAGGTGCCGCCCAGATCGGGGATGAGCGAGATGCGCACGAAAGCCTGGTCGAAACGCGCCGACCGCGCCGCGAGGACGATGTCGCAGGCCAATGCCAGATTGGCCCCGCCGCCGGCGGCGACGCCGTTCACAGCCGCGATCACCGGCTTGGGCAGCGCGCGGATGGCGCGGATCATGGGATTGTAGAGGCGGTCCATGACCAGCCCGAGATCGGGCTTGCCGTCCGGCCCCATCACCGTCCCCGTGCCGCTGCCGGCGAGATCGGCGCCGGCACAGAAGCCGCGGCCGGCGCCGGTGATCAGCACCGTGCGGACCGAGGCGTCGGTCCGCGCGCGGTCGAGCTGCGCGATGATCTCGACGAGGAGTTCCTGGCTCAGGGCATTCAGTCGCGCCGGGCGGTTGAGCGTCAGGGTCAGCACCCCGTCCTCGAGCACGGCGAGAAGGGGCTGTTCGTCCTTGGGTATCGTGTCCATGCGGCCAGACTGGCATGCCCCCTGTCCCGCGCCAACCGGTCGCGTCGCAGGGCGGCACGGCGTCCCGTATGGGAGGCGCAATGTCCAAGATTTTGATCCTTGTCGGCACCGAGTCGGGCAACGCCCAGATGGTGGCCGACGCCCTCAAGCCGGTCCTCGAAACAGCGGGACACGCCGTCGACGTCAGCGACAAGGCCGCCTCGACCGCCGACCTCGCCGCGCACGACGTGCTGCTGGTAGTGTGCGCGACCCATGGCTCCGGCGACATCCCGACCAACATCCTGCCGCTGGCCGAGACGCTGGAGCGCGAGAAACCGGACCTCTCGGCCCACCGCTACGGCGTGATCGCGCTCGGCGACATGACCTACCAGGACACGTTCTGCGGCGGCGGCAAGAAGCTCGACCGCGTGTTCGAGCTGTGCGGTGCGAGGAAGATCGGCGATCGCCTCGAGGTCGATGCCTCGACCCAGCCGCTGCCGGACGAGGAGGCGCTGGCCTGGATCGAGGGCTGGAAGGCACAGGTCTGAGGCCCGCCCGCCCCGCCCTCAGGGCAGGGTGAAGACTTCCACCGGCTCCGGCACGCCACGCAGCGTGTGCTTGCCCATCGACACCAGGGGCTGGGTCGTCATTTCCTTGAATTCCGCCGAGGCCAGGACCGGCACGCCCAGATCCTTGGTCAGGCCCTCGAGCCGGGCGGCACGGTTCACGGCCGGGCCGATGACCGTGAAGTCGAGCCGGTCCTCGGTACCGACATTGCCGAACGTCACCGGCCCGATGTGCAGGCCGACGCCGAAGCGCAGCGGCTCCAGCCCGCCCGCCGCGCGGGCCTCGTTGGCGGCGCCGATATCCTCGGTGAGCTGCCGCGCCGCGCCCAACGCATTGGCCGTGACCATCGGCAGGAACAGCGCGTCCTCGGCCGGGAAATAGCCCATCACGCCGTCGCCGATGAATTTCAGGATCTCGCCGCCGTGGCTCGTGAGCGCGTTGCCAACGAGCTGCAGGTAGTTGTTCAGCAGCTCCAGCAGTTCGCCCGAGGCCATGCGCTCGTTGAGGCCGGTGAAGTCGCGCAGGTCGGAGAACCACAGCACGGCGTTGATCTCGCGCCCGTCGCCGCGCTTGATCAGCCCGCCCAGGATCTGTTCGCCGACGATGCGGCCGAGATAGGTGTCGAGCAGCGTCGTCGCCAGGCGGTGGTTGATGCGGCTCTCGGCGATCGGCGCGAAATAGTCCATCAGGCGATGGAACTTGCCGAGATCGGCCTCGGAGAACCCTTCCGGCCGGTCGGTCGTGAAGGTGAGCGCCGGCGCACGGCCATAGGCCACGCGCATGGGCGCGGCGTAGTAGTCGGTCCCGCCCGAGGCCGCGAGCTCGTGCAGCACCTCGTGATGGTCCTCCGTCAGCTGGTCCAGCCGGTATCGCACCGGCTTGCGCGTCTCGGCCAGCTTCTCGAACGGACTGCCGATATAGGCCGAGGTCTGCTCGATGCCGTGCGGTCGGCCGGCCTGCTGGACCTTCTCGCCACGCCGCCACTGGATTGCCATCGTCCGCCACTGCGGATGGATCGCCTGCAGGCCGATGGTGAAGCGCAGCAGCGGCGCGCCGGCAGCCACCATCCGGTTGGCCAGTTCCTCGACCAGCCGGCCGGGGTCGGCGATCAGCCGACCCTCATGCACCAGCCAGTCGATGACCGGCTCGACCTTCCAGTCGAGCATCGCGCCGTCCCTCGAGGCGGTCTCCGAGGAGGACCCGGAATCAGGCACCGACCACCGCCTGCACCTCCTCTCCCGACGTCCGGTAGATCTTGTTCGTCGTGAGATCGGCGATCTTCTCGATGTTGGCCTCGACGTCCTCGAGGGTCGGGGCGCGGCCCTCGATACGCACGCCCGGCGCCTCGCGATACTCGATGCGCGCGAAGTAGCCCGCGCCCGCGCTCCAGATCTCGCCGGTGCGCTGGCACTGCTCGCTGCAGAGATAGGCGACCATCGGCGACACGTATTCCGGCTTGAGCTTCTCGAGCGCCTCGGGCGTCATCAGACTGTCGGTCATGCGGGTGGCCGCGACCGGCGCCAGCGCATTGACGAAGACGTTGTACTTCTGGCCCTCGAGTCTCAGCGCATTCATGAAGCCGACGACCGCGAGCTTGGCGCCGCCGTAGTTGGACTGGCCAAAGTTGCCGTAGATGCCCGAGTTGGAGGAGGTCACGACCACACGGCCATAGGCCTTGGCGCGCATGATCGGCCATGCCGCATGCGTGACATAGGCGGTGCCGAGGAAATGTACCTTCACGACGAAGTCGAAATCCTCGACCGTCATGTTGTGGAAGGTCTTGTCGCGCAGCACGCCGGCGTTGTTGACCAGGATGTCGACGGTGCCGAAGGAATCGACGGCGGTCTTGACGATGTTGGCGGCGCTCTTGGGATCGGCGACCGAATCGTAGTTGGGGACCGCCTGGCCGCCAGCCGCCTTGATCTCGGCGACGACCTTGTCGGCCGCGGCGTGGTTCCCGCCCTTGCCGTCGACCGCTCCGCCCGGATCGTTCACCACCACCTTGGCGCCGCGGCTCGCCAGCAGCAGCGCATGCGCACGGCCCAGCCCGTTGCCGGCACCGGTGACGATGGCGACGCGGTTATCGAAGCGAATGGTCATCTCTCTCATCTCCCTTTGCGGTCAATCAAGTCCGGGAGAGGTTATAGGACCATCGCCGGCGGGAGACACCATGTTGGGTCTCCGCTCCCGGTTTCAACCCTCGGACAGCGCAGCCCTCAAACGCGTTGCAGGATCACCACGGAGGCCACCGCCTCCTCCATGCCGATCACGCCACCGCCGTTCTCGGCGAGTGCAATCTCCGCATCCATCACCTGGCGTGCGCCGGCCTCGCCGCGCAACTGCGTCGCGAGCTCCGCCAGCATGGAAAGCCCCGTCGCGCCGACCGGATGACCCTTGGAAACCAGGCCGCCCGACGTGTTCACCGGCAGCTTGCCGTCCGGCCCGGTGGCGCCCGAGGCGACGAACCTGCCGCCCTCGCCCTCGGGGCAGAAGCGCAGCATCTCGCACTGGTAGATCTCGCAGAAGCTGGTGGCGTCGTGCACCTCGGCGACGTCGATGTCCTGCGGACCGAGGCCGGCCATCCGATAGGCCTTGTCGGCGGCGGCGCGCGTCAGGCCGGGCGTGTCGAGGTCGCGATACATGCCGCCCGAGAAGCCGACGCCCGCGATCTTCACCGCCCGCGCCTGCACCGCCTTGGGCAGCTTCTCCAGGTATTCCTTCGAGCAGAGGAGCGCCGCCGCCGCACCGTCGCCGATCGGGGCGCACATGGCGCGTGTCAGCGGCCAGGAAACAGGCCGATCCTCCAGCACCGACTGCGGCGTCATCTGGAAACGGTACTGCGCCTTCTCGTTGAGCGCGCCGTAATTGTGGTTCTTGGCGGCGCCGATGGCGATCTGGTCCTGCGTCGTGCCGTACTTCCACATGTGCCACTTCGCCTGCATGGCGTAGGTGTCCATGAAGATGGTGCGGTCGTCGCCCGGCTTGAACTCGGAGCCCACCATCTTGCCGACCCGGTCCATCTCCGCGACGAGGCGGTCGTGCTGGCCGGTGATGTAGCCCTGGTTGAAGAGGTTGGCCGTGCGCTCCGGCGCCTCGGGGCTGAACAGCTTCTCAATGCCGATGCAGAAGGAAAGCTCGTGGGTGCCCGCCAGCACGTCCTTCCACGCCCCCATGAAGGCGGTCGAAGCGGTGGCGCAGGCATTCTCGACGTTGAACATCGGCACCCGCTCGGGGAACAGCCCCTCCTCGACCAGCGGCTGGAACAGCGCCTGGCCGCGGATCGAGTTCTGGCCCCAGAACACCATGCCGCAATTGCCCAGCCAGCCCGATTCGATGTCGGCGCCGGTCTTCATGCCGGCGTCCGACAGGGCGCCGAGATAAGCCTCCCGGGCCAGCGCCTCGAAGCTCATGCCAGGGTGTTTCTTGAAAGCGGTCGTATAGGCGCCGATGACGTAGACGTCGCGCATTTTGCGGGTTCTCCGGGCGTTTCCCTTGGTTGGCTTTGGCCGCATTTGAGCGTATCCATCGAGCCTACGCTAGGAGAACCGACATGGCCGCAGCGGCCCAGGCGAAAGCCCCCAACGTCGACAGCACCATCGCCGAACTGAAGGCGCTCTTCGGCGACCGCGTGACGACCGCACATGCCGTGCGCGAGCAGCACGGCAAGGACATCTCCTATCACGAAGCGCACCTGCCCGACGCCGTCGTGTTTGCCGAGTCGGCGGAAGAGGTGCAGCGGATCGTGCAGATCTGCGCCCGCGACAAGACGCCGATCATCCCCTTCGGCACCGGCACCTCGCTGGAAGGCCATATCAGCGCCCCCAGCGGCGGCATCTCGCTCGACGTCAGCCGCATGAACAAGGTGCTGGCCGTGAATGCCGAGGATCTCGACGTCGTCGTGCAGCCCGGCGTCACGCGCAAACAGCTCAACGAATATATCCGCGACACCGGCCTGTTCTTCCCCATCGATCCCGGCGCCGACGCCTCGATCGGCGGCATGACCAGCACCCGCGCCTCGGGCACCAACGCAGTGCGTTACGGCACCATGCGCGAGAACGTGCTGGCGCTGCAGGTCGTCACCGCCGACGGCCGCCTGATGCGGCTCGGCCGCCGCTCGCGCAAGTCGAGCGCGGGTTACGACCTCGTGAAGCTGTTCGTGGGCTCGGAGGGAACGCTGGGCGTCATCACCGAGATCACGCTGCGCCTCTACGGCATTCCCGAATCCATCGTCGCCGCCACCTGCGCCTTCGACACGCTGGAAGGCGCGGTGAACACCGTGATCCAGACCATCCAGTCCGGCATCCCGGTGGCGCGCATCGAGCTGATGGACACCTACACGGTCGACACCGTGAACAAGTATTCCAAGCTCGACCTGCCAGTGAAGAACCTGCTGCTGCTGGAATTCCACGGCACCGAATCGGGCACCAAGGAGCAGGCCGAGATGGTGCAGGCGATCGCCGCCGAGAACGGCGGCGGCGACTTCGCCTGGACCAACCAGGCCGAAGAGCGCACGAAGATGTGGCAGGCTCGGCACGATGCCGCCTGGGCCGCCAAGGCCTCCAGGCCGGGCTGGGGTATGTGGGCGACCGACGTCTGCGTGCCGATCTCCCGGCTTGCCGAGTGCATCCTGGAGACGCAGAAGGACATCCAGGCGAACGGCCTCTATGCGCCCATCGTCGGCCATGTCGGCGACGGCAACTTCCATCTCACCATGATGATCGACCCCGACGATCCAACCTACCTGGCCAAGGCCGAGGCGCTCAACGACCGCATGGTCGCCCGCGCCCTGGCGCTGGGCGGCACCTGCACCGGCGAGCACGGGGTCGGCGTCGGCAAGATCAAGTTCCTGTACGAGGAGCACGGCGAGGCGGTGTCGCTGATGCGCGCGATCAAGAAGGCGCTCGACCCGGACAACGTCATGAACCCGGGCAAGATCATGGGTCCGATCAACTAGGCTACCCAGCGGTCACCTTATGGTGGCCGTTTTTCTTTCAGCCGGAAGGCGTCTCCTCCTTTCTGCTTCCCGCCGAACGCGGCGGGAA
>JAFEFG010000127.1 GCA_018240685.1 Pseudomonadota bacterium
CGATCAGCAGGCCGAACGAATCGGGATGCCGGTAGGCCCAGAGCTTCACCTTGGCGAAGTCGCGACTGCCGCCGCCCTCGATCATGTAGCAGGCAAGCGTGAAGGGCGCGCCGGCAAAGCCCAGCAGTGCCGTTTCCTTTGGCAAGGCAGCCCGCGTATCGGCAATGGCGCGGTAGACCGGCGCCAAGTGATCGGCAAGACGGGCCCGCGACAGGCGCCCGAACTGCACCGGATCGGTGAGCGGCTCGAGCTTCGGTCCTTCGCCCTCCTCGAACCAGACCTTCTGGCCGAGTGCATCCGGCACGACGAGGATGTCCGAGAAAATGATCGCCGCGTCGAGGTCGAACCGGCGGATCGGCTGCAGCGTTGCCTCGACAGCCTTTTCGCTCGTGTAGCAGAAATCGAGGAACGAACGGGTCGTCGCGCGGATCGCACGATATTCCGGCAGATACCGTCCTGCCTGGCGCATCAGCCAGATCGGTGGCGTCGGAAAGCGCGTCCCGGTCAGCGTTGCCAGGAATTTTCCGCGGTTCAATTTCGTCCCCTCATGCCTTCCTCATACTCTTTCATATTAGGTAGTAGGAGTCGTTGAGCGTGTGGAGGATGGGGATCAGCGTCATTAGACATCGGTCCCCAGCCCCTTGTGGATCGGGAAAGAGCCATTCATCGCCATCGGATGAGCTTCTTCCCGATTCGCAGACCATTCATGTCGGCTTATCCCGATGGGATGGCAGCCGGGATGGCAACGGCGAGTCGGGGCTCGAACCGGACCGCCGGGGGAAACCCACCCCCTTGTCCCCGTTTTGCTACCGTCAAAGCTGATTTCTCCCCGCGCCGCTGTGGAGTAAGTTCGGGCGTGGCCAATCGCAATTTCCACGTTCATCTGGTTTCCGACTCGACGGGCGAGACCGTGTCGAGCGTCGCCCGCGCGTGCCTCGTGCAGTATGAAGGCATCTTCGTGCAGGAGCATGTCTGGTCCCTGGTCCGGACCAAGGGCCAGATGGACAAGGTGATGCAGGCGGTGGAGCGCGACCGCGGTCCCGTTCTCTATACGCTGGTCGATCCGGAGCTGCGCGACTGCGTGCGCGACCACTGCCGGCGTCTGCAGCTTCCCTGCGTCGGTGTGCTCGATCAGGTGATGAGCGTGCTGGCGGTGCATTTCCATTCCAAGAGCGAGCAGTGGCCGGGGCGGCAGCATCAGCTCGACGACGGCTATTTCGACCGCATCGACGCGATGCATTACACCCTGGCGCACGACGACGGCCAGTCAACCCACGACCTTGACGATGCCGACGTGGTCCTGGTCGGCCCTTCCCGGACCTCCAAGACACCCACCTGTGTCTACCTCGCCAATCGCGGCGTTCGGGCGGCGAACGTACCGCTGGTTCCGTCCGTGCCCCTGCCGTTGGAACTCGAGACGGCAAAGCGGCCACTGGTCGTGGGACTGATCACCGATCCCGAGCGCCTGGTGCAGATCCGCGTGAACCGTCTGCGGCTGCTGCAGCAGGACACCGAGAGCGAATACACCGACATGGAGCAGGTCCAGCGCGAGATTCAGGACGCGCGGCGGCTCTATGCGCGGCAAAAATGGGCGACGATCGACGTCACGCGGCGTTCGATCGAGGAAACGGCGGCGGCGATCCTGCAGATGCTGAACGTCCGGCGCGAGCAGCGCCTGCAGGCCGGGGAGAGTCCGGCGCCCTGAGGAGGCGGCCATGCGATCCACTTTCGTGGTTGCGTCTACCCTGGTCCTGACCTGCCCGGCCCTGGCCGCTGGACCGGAGATCGACGTTCGCCGCGGAGAGGACAGGCTGGTCTATGGAAGCTGTGTGCCGAGCCTTGCGGTCGAGAACGGGTCCGCGGAGACGATAGACTATCTCGAGATCGATCTTCTTCTCACCCTCGCCGACGGAACCGAACGGCAGCTCGAGCTTCAGTCGGCGTATCGCGAAGGAATCCACTATCCCATCGCGCCGGGTAACAGGGCGCTCCTGCAGCAGCATCTCGATACCTCGCCTGTGCTGGGTGTGCCGTGTGACCGCGTGAAAAGCCGCAAGGTGATGGGCATCGTGTGCCAGACCGCTGCCGGCTCGGCTTGCGCCACCACCGTGTCCGTCGTGCCATAGCGGCGTTTCGCGCCGCTGCGGTATTCGAAGCGCACTGGGTCTGATGCGCGGCTAGTGGAAGTGGTCCTGTGAGACTGCCCCCCGCCTGATGAGCCGGTCCATGACCGCTCGCACGGTGTTCACCGGGATGGCGAAGCCGATCCCGACATTTGCGCCGCTGGGGCCGATGATCGCGGTGTTGATGCCCACCAGGGCGCCGTTCATGTCGACCAGGGCACCGCCGGAATTGCCTGGATTGATGGGCGCATCGGTCTGGATGAAATCCTCCTTCTCGTCTTCGCCGATACCGGTGCGCCGCAGCGCGCTGATGATGCCGTGGGTCACCGTCTGACCGATGCCGAACGGATTGCCGATGGCGATGACATAGTCGCCGACCTCAAGTGCATCGGCATTGCCGAACGGGATGGACTCGAGATGTCCGGCCGACACCTGGACGAAGGCGATGTCGGCGCGGGCATCGGCGCCGATCTTGCGGCCGTGCAGGCGGCGGCCGTCGGACAGGGTCACGGCGATCTCGTCGGCATGCTCGACGACATGGTTGTTGGTGACGATCAGCCCGCGGTGCGGATCGACGATCACGCCCGAGCCGACGGCCTGGATCTCGCGCATGATCGGCCCTTCGGGAATGCCGAAGAACTGCCGGAACAGCGGATCGCTGAAGAGCGGGTTTTCCTCGATGGCCACGCGGCCGCGGATGGAGATGCTGACCACCGCAGGCGCTACCCGGCGCACAAGCGGTGCCAGCGTCGGCGGCGAGAGGACCAGACCGGAGGCGACGGGAGAGCGGGTCGGCACCTGTGCGGTCGCGGCAGCCGGCAGCGAAAGGACGGCGGCGAGCAGAACGAACAGGAAGCGCATGGAAAGCCTCGAACGCGTGAATCGACACTGCGGGAACCGGACGATTGCCGCGAGCGTGGTGCCGAATTGTGGCGCGAAAAGGGGCTACTCGGCGGCCTTCGCTACCGGCTCGAAGCGGGCGTCGAACTCGCGGATGGACCTCTCCACTTCGTCGGCGATCTGCTTCAGCTTCTCCTGGTTGACGATCTTCAGGCCGAACAGGTCCTTGACGTAGAAGACGTCGACCGCCCGCTCGCCATAGGTCGTGATGTGCGCGGTGGCGATCTGCAGGTTCATGCGCGTGAGCGCGCGCGTGACGACATGCAGGAAGCCCGGCCGGTCGCGGCCGTTCACCTCGATCACGGTGAAGGTGTCGGAGGCGTTGTTGTCCATCAGCACGCGCGGCTCGACCGTGAAGACGCGGTCGCGCTTGGGCCACGAGCTCTTCTGGCTGTCGAGTTCGCGCGCGATGTCGAGGCGGTTGGACAGCGCGATCTCGACGCGGGCGGCCAGTCGCGCCAGCCGCTGCGGCCCGTCGAACGGCTTGCCCTCGAGGTCCTGCAGCCAGAAGGTGTCGAGCGCCATGCCATTGGCGAGGGTGAAGATCTTGGCGTCGACGATGTTGGCGCCGCTGATCGCCATCGCACCGGCAAGGCGCGCGAACAGGCCGTGCGTGTCGAGCGTGTAGATCGTCACTTCGGTGACCGAACGCTCGATGTCGATACGGTGCTCGATGGCGAGCGGCTGGTGATCGCGTTCAGCGCGGCGCACCAGTTCGGCCTGCCGGGCCAGCGTCTCGGGCGGGAAGGACAGCCAGTAGGGCGGATAGCCGCGGGCGAAATGCTCTTCCTTCTCGGCCTCGGTCCAGCCCGCGAGCCGCTTGCCCACCTCAACCTGCACCGCCTTGATCCGCTCGGCGCGGCCACCCGACAGCGTGCCGCCGGAGAGGATGTGCTCGGTCGCGTGGTAGAGCTGGCGCAGCAGCGCGGCCTTCCAGCCGTTCCAGACATTGGGGCCGACGGCGCGGATGTCGCAGACGGTGAGCACCAGCAGCAGCCGCAGCCGCTCGGGCGACTGCACCAGCGCGGCGAAACTCTCGATGGTCTTGGGATCCATCAGGTCGCGCTGAAAGGCCGTGGCGGACATCGAGAGGTGGTAGCGCACCAGCCACGCCACGGTCTCCGTCTCGGCGGCGCTCAGGCCGAGGCGCGGGCAGAGCTGCATCGCCACTTCGGCGCCGATCACCGAATGGTCGCCGCCGCGGCCCTTGGCGATGTCATGCAGCAGCACGCCGAGATAGAGCACCGGCCGCGACAGGATCTTGTGCACGATCTCGGCCGAGAGCGGATGATCCTCCTTCGAGGAGCCGTTCTCGATGCTGGCGAGCACGCCGATGGCGCGGATCGTGTGCTCGTCGACCGTGTAGGTGTGATACATGTCGTGCTGCGTCTGCGCGACGACACGGCCGAAGTCCGGAATGAAACGGCCGAAGACGCCCGCCTCGTTGAGGCGCCGCAGCGTCGTCTCCGGGTCGTGCCGCGACGTCAGCATCTCCATGAAGAGGCGGTTGGCCTCTGGATCGTTGCGCAGCTTGTCGACCAGCCGGATGTTGTGGGTGATCAGGCGCAGCGTCGCGGGATGGACGTCGAGATCGTTCTCCTGCGCGACGTGGAACAGGCGCAGGATCGCGACCGGATCCTTCTCGAACACGTCTGGTGACGCGGCGGCGACCCGCTCGCCATCGAGACGGAAGCCGCTCAGCTGGCGCGGCCGCAGGCTCTGCCACAGGGCGGCGAGCTTGGGCTTGCGGCGATGGCTGTCCTCGAGCGCGGCGACGAAGATGCGGGTGAGATCGCCGACCGTCTTGGCGTGCAGGTAGTAGTGCTTCATGAAGCGTTCGACGCCGCGGCTGCCCGGCCGGTCCTGGTAGCCGAGGCGGGCCGCGATCTCCCGTTGCAGATCGAACGACAGCCGGTCGTCGGCGCGACCGGTGAGATAGTGGATGTGGCAGCGAACGGTGCTGAGGAAGCGCTCGGCGCGCTCGAAGTGGCGCGCTTCCTCGCGGGTCAGCACGCCTTTGGCGACAAGTTCCGACGGCTTGTCGACGCGATAGAGATACTTGGCGATCCAGAACAGCGTGTGCAGGTCGCGCAGGCCGCCCTTGCCCTCCTTGACGTTGGGCTCGACGACGTAGCGCGAATCGCCCATGCGCAGATGGCGCTGATTGCGTTCGTTGAGCTTGGCCTCGACGAAGTCGCGGCCGTCGCCGCCGCCGAAATGCTGGGCGAAGCTCTTCAGAAGCTCGTCGCAGAGCGCGCGGTCGCCCCAGATGTACCGCGCCTCGAGCAGCGCCGTGCGCACCGTCTGGTCGCGCTCGGCATAGCGGACGCTCTCCTCGACCGTCCGGGTCGCATGGCCGACCTTCAACCCGAGGTCCCACAGCAGGTAGAGCATGTATTCGACGATCTGCTCGCCGCGCGGCGTCTGCTTGTAGGGGCGCAGGAACAGGAGATCGAGATCGCTGAGCGGGGCCAGCTCGCCGCGGCCGAAGCCGCCGGTGGCCATCACACCCAGGCGCTCGGCGGCGCTGGGATTGGCGGCGGGGAAGACCTTGCCGTCGGCGAAGTCGAAGATCACCCGCACGAGTTGATCCATCAGGAACGACGTTGCGATCAGCACCGCCGACCCGTCGTTGCGCAGTGGGCCCGTCCCTTCGAAGCGGCGTCGGATCTCGACCCGACCTTCGGCCAACGCGGCGCGCAGCAGCGCCAGGACCTGTTGCCGCGGCGGCTCGTTGCCGGTGGGAAGATCCTCCACCAGCTTGGCCAACGCCTCTTCCAGCGCACGGCGGCGGATGATCGCACGGCGATCGGGAATGCGGTCGTAGGGGGTAGGCATGAAGCGCGGATAGTACAGCGCCCGTTGGGCATAAAATAGGGAGGTTGTTGCAGGGTGGCGGTGCTAGAGGAGGCGCATGGTCCGGATCGTTCGCACCTTCCTGCGCCCTGCCCTCCTTCTCGTGCTGTCGTCTGCCGCGGGGTGGATGCCGGCCGCCGCCCAGACCAGGACCGCGCCCGCCGCTCCGGCGGCAAGCCTGATTGACCTCAACACGGCAAGTCGCGATGACCTCATGAATCTTGAGGGGATTGGCGAGGTCAGGGCCGACGCCATCATCCGGTCGCGGCCGTTCCGCGCCAAGACGGAGCTGGTCGAGCGCCACATCATTCCGGAATCCCTGTACGAGAAGATCTCGGACAAGGTCATGGCCCGGCCCGTTCCCACCGCGCCCGCCACCCCGGCCCGGCCAGCCCAGGGCCAGCCGCGACGGTGATGGACGGCCCGACGATCTTCGCGCTGGGCACGCCGACGCCGACGCCGGCCCGACCCGGCGCGCTCGCGGTGATCCGGTTGAGCGGCCCGCGGGCGGCCGATGCCTTGGTCTTCCTGACCGAGCGGCGCGCCTTCGAGCGCGGCTACTCCGCCCGCGACCCGGCCTTGCCGCCGCCGCGGCACATGGCCCTGCGGCCGGTCCTCGATCCGGTGAGCGGCGAGGAGATCGACCGCGGGCTGGTGGTCTGGTTCGAGGCGCCGCAATCCGAGACCGGCGAGACCATGGCCGAATTGCACCTCCACGGCGGCCGCGCGGTCGTGAATGCGGCCCTGGCGGCGATCCAGAAGCTGGGCTTCTGCCGCCTGGCCGAACCGGGCGAATTCACGCGGCGGGCCTTCGAGCATGGAAAGCTCGATCTCACCCGGGCCGAGGCGATCGCCGACCTAGTCGCGGCGGAGACGGACCAGCAGCGACGACAGGCCCTGCAGCAGATGGAAGGCGCGCTGCATCGGCTCTACGAGGACTGGCGCACACTCGGCCTGCGGGCGCTGGCGCATCTCGAGGCGGCCATCGACTTTCCCGACGAGGACCTGCCGGCCGGCATCGGCGAGCAGGTACGGACGGAAATGACGGCGCTGCGCGAGCAGATCGCGGCGCATCTTGAGGATCGCCGCGGCGAGCGGCTGCGCGAGGGATTGAGCATCGCGATCATCGGTCCGCCGAACGCCGGCAAGTCGTCCCTGCTCAACCTGCTGGCGCGCCGCGAGGCCGCCATCGTGTCTGAGACGGCGGGCACCACGCGCGACGTGATCGAGGTCCATCTCGACCTTGGCGGCTGGCCCGTCGTCCTTGCCGACACGGCCGGCCTGCGCGCCACCGGCGACGCCATCGAGCAGGAAGGCGTGCGCCGGGCGCTGGCCCGCGCCGAGGCGGCCGACCTGCGCCTGCTCGTGGTCGACGCAACGGCCGACTGGAAGGCCGAGATGACCGAATTGACCGCCGGCGGGACGCGCTGGGATCCGGCGCTCGATATCGTGGTCGTCAACAAGATGGACCTCGCGCCGGTCGATGCCGTCGGCGTGGTGGCGTTGTCGGCGAAGTCGGGCGCCGGCCTGCCGGAGCTGCTGGCGCGTCTGCAGCGCTCGGCCGGCCAGCTGATGGAACAGGGCGCGGGCGCACCGCCCCTCACCCGCGCCCGCCATCGCGAGGCTCTCGCCGAGGCGGTCGCCGCGCTCGAGCGCGCGCTGCGGGCACCGGAAGTGGCGCTGGCGGCGGAGGATCTGCGGCTGGCCATGCGTGCGATCGGACGCATCACGGGAACCGTGCGCATCGACGAACTGCTGGACGTGATCTTCCGCGACTTCTGCATTGGCAAGTAAGGGGAACCGGGGTAAGCGCACTCCAGTTCACGACTGTGCAGCCGAGGCCTTCGATGCGCAGGGACAGTCTCGCGACCTATCGCGCCAAGCGCGATTTCGGCCATACCGACGAGCCCTCCGGCAAGACATCGGTGTCGGCGGGCGAGCGGCTTCGCTTCGTGATCCAGCGCCATGACGCGACGCGGCTGCACTACGATTTCCGCCTCGAGCTCGACGGTGTCTTCAAGTCGTGGGCCGTCACCAGGGGACCCTCGCTCGATCCGCACGACAGGCGCCTGGCGGTCGAGGTCGAGAATCATCCGCTCGACTACGGTGACTTCGAAGGCACCATCCCCCAGGGCCAGTATGGCGGCGGCACGGTGCAGATCTGGGATCGCGGCTACTGGATCCCCGAGGGCGATCCACATGAGGGGCTGAAGCGCGGCGACCTCAAGTTCACGCTCGTGGGCGAACGGCTGGGCGGAAGCTGGGTGCTGGTGCGCATGAAGTGGAGTCGCGAGCGCGGCGGCGGTCGCAACAACTGGCTCCTGATCAAGCATCGCGACGACGCGGCGATCGAGGGCGACGGCGACAGGCTGCTGCGGGATCCGACATCGGTGGCGTCGGGCCGCACGCTGAAGGAGATCGCGCTCGGCACGGGCCGTGCGCCGACGCCGTTCATGACGGCAAAGCCCCGGTCGGGAGTGAAGCCGAAGAAGGTGCGGACGATGCCGGACTTCATCGAGCCGCAGCTCTGCAAGCTGGTCGAGCGCGCGCCGTCCGGCCCGGGTTGGGGCCACGAGGTGAAGTTCGACGGCTATCGCCTGCAGTTGCGCGTCGAGGACGGCAAGGCGGCGCTGCGCACGCGCAAGGGGCTCGACTGGACGGCGAAGTTCTCCGCGATCGCGAAGGCCGCGCGGCCGTTGCCGGATTGCCTGATCGACGGCGAAGCCGTCGTGCTCGACCGACAGGGCGCGCCCGACTTCGGCGCGCTGCAGGCGGCGCTGTCGGAGGGCCGGTCGGAGGACGTGGTCTTCTTCGCCTTCGACCTCCTGTTCGCCGGCGGCGAGGATCTGCGGCTGCTGCCGCTGCGGGAACGCAAGGCGCACCTGAAGGATCTGCTGTCGGCGGCGGGACGCGGGCGGTCCCTCCTTCGCTATGTCGACCATTTCGAGACGGCCGGTGATGCAGTGCTCGAATCGGCCTGCCGCATGCATTTCGAAGGCATCGTCTCCAAGAAGCTCGACGCGCCCTATCGGTCGGGCCGCCACGGCAGCTGGACCAAGGCCAAGTGCCGCGGCGGCCAGGAGGTCGTCATCGGCGGATGGACGACCACGGGAACCAGGCTGCGCTCGCTCCTGGCGGGCGTGTATCGCAACAACCGGCTGGTCTATGTCGGCCGTGTCGGCACGGGCTTCGGCGAGGCCGCGGTGCGCACACTGCTGCCGCGGCTCAAGGCGGTCGAGAGCAGGACCGCGCCCTTCGCGCCCGGCGCCGGCCCGCCCCAGGAGGCCAACATGCATTGGGCGCGGCCCGAGCTGGTGGCGGAGATCGAGTTCGCCGGCTGGACGCGCGACGGCAACGTGCGACAGGCGGCATTCAAGGGCCTGCGCGGCGACAAGCCGGCCGGAGAGGTGAAAGCCGAGACGCCGGCCCGGGCGACGGGCCGCAGGACGGCCGGGCCGCGGGCGCGATCGCGCGGAAGATCGGTGTCCGATGGAGCGTCGCCGGAGGGATCGTCGGTCGTGTCCTCCGGCGCGGCGGCGGTCGTGATGGGCGTGTCGATCTCGCATCCCGACAAGCCGCTGTGGCCCGGCGAGAGTCCGCCCATCACCAAGCTCGAGCTGGCGCGATACTACGAGGCGGTTGGCGACTGGATGCTCGCGCATGTCGAGGGCCGGCCCTGCGCCGTCCTGCGCACGCCCGACGGCATCGCGGGCGGACAGTGCTTCTTCCAGCGCCATGCCATGCCCGGCGGCTCGCATCTCGTCACCGAAGTGACGGTGCGTGGCGACCGCAAGCCGTATCTGCAGATCGATCGCATCGAGGCACTGGCAGCGCTGGCGCAGATCGGCGCCACGGAGCTCCATCCCTGGAACTGCCAGCCCGGCGCGCCCGAGCGGCCGGGCCGGCTGGTGTTCGATCTCGATCCTGCGCCCGATGTGGCGTTCGGGGCGGTCGTCGAGGCGGCGCAGGAACTGCGGCGTCGACTGGATGCGCTGGGCCTGGTGCCCTTCTGCAAGACCACCGGCGGCAAGGGCCTGCATGTCGTCGTTCCGCTTGCCGTCGACAGGGACGATCCGGGCTGGCAGGCGGCCAAGATGTTCGCCAAGGAGATCTGTCGCCGCCTCGCGGCCGATCAGCCGGAGCGCTACGTGCTGCGCATGGCGAAGAAGGAACGCGGCGGCCGCATCTTCCTCGACTATCTGCGCAACGACCGCGCCGCCAGTGCGGTGGCACCGCTGTCGCCGCGCGCCCGCGCCGGCGCGCCGGTGTCGATGCCGCTCGACTGGACCCAGGTCAAAGCCGGGCTCGATCCGTCGCGCTACACGATCCGTTCCGCACCGGCGCTTCTCAGGAAGCACAAGCCGTGGCGCGGCTACGATGCGGCGGCGCGGCCGCTGCGTGCGGCCATCGAGAGACTGGTGAACGGCGAGAGGTAGACCATGGCCAAGGGACAGCAGAAGGCGCTTCGTCCGACCTGGGAGGGCCATCTCCGGCTCTCGCTCGTGACCTGCCCGGTCGCGCTCTATTCGGCGACGGAGCGCACGGCCGACGTCCATTTCAATTTCATCAATCCCGAGACGCACAACCGCATCCGGATGCAGACGGTCGACGCCGTCACCGGCGAGCCGGTGGACCGCTCGACGCTGGTGCGGGGCTTCGCCGTCGGCAGGAACAAGTACGTTCTGCTCGACAAGGAGGAGCTGGATGCGGTGAAGCTCGAATCGACGCGCATCATCGACATCGCGCGTTTCGTCGATGCCGACGCGATCGACCGCATCTACTGGGACGAGCCCTACTATCTCGCACCGGCCGGCAAAACCGGCGCCGAGGCGTTCGCGGTGATCCGCGCTGCCATGGAGAAGCAGAACAAGGTGGCGCTCGGCCGGCTGGTGCTGCATCAGCGCGAGCGGCTGTGCGCGCTGGAGCCGCGCGGCAGCGGCATGCTGCTGACGACGCTGCGCACCCATGACGAGATCCGCAGCACCGACGGGATCTTCGACCGCGCGCCGTCCAGGCCCGATGCACGCATGCTCGAGATCGCGCAGAAGATCGTGACGCAGCAGGAGTCGAAGTTCGATCCCGCCGCGTTCAAGGACCGGTACGAGGACGCTCTGCGCGACCTGATCGCCCGCAAGAAGAAGGGCGAGGCGCTGGTGACGGCTGCCGAAGGGGAGCGCGAGGAGAAGGTCGTCGATCTGATGGAAGCCCTTCGCCGCAGCCTGCAGGGTGGCGGCGCCCGGCGCGACAAGGCGGAGCGGTTCATGGCGGCGCAGGCGCGGAGGAAGGCGACCCGTCCCAAGGCAGGCCGTCCCAAGGCAGGCCGTCCCAAGGCAACAGGTTCCAAGGCGCGGGGGCGGAAGGCGCCTGGCCGACGGGCGGGTTGAGGCCGTTTCCCATTAAATAAATGGTGGGAAAATGGAGATGGTCTCGAAGCGGGAATAGTTTGGCGCCGTGCATCGCCGCCATGGTAGGGCCGGTCGTCGGCGAGCGACGATTCCGGTCACCAATGGCCGCCGGCTGGACCGGGGGTGCGCGCCAAGCGTAAAAGGCGCGCCATGTCGGGCTTTTCCTATGACGTGATCGTGGTGGGCGGCGGCCATGCCGGCTGCGAAGCGGCGGCGGCTGCGGCGCGCCTGGGCGCGCGCACGCTGCTGCTCACGCATCGCCTGGACACGATTGGCGAGATGTCCTGCAACCCGGCCATTGGCGGTCTCGGCAAGGGCCACCTCGTGCGCGAGATCGATGCGCTGGACGGCGTCATGGGGCGCGCCATCGATCGTGCCGGCATCCAGTTCCGCACCCTCAACCTTTCCAAGGGCCCCGCTGTGCGCGGGCCGCGCGCGCAGGCCGACCGCAAGCTCTACCGGCAGGCCATGCAGGCGCTCCTGGCCGAGCAGGACAATCTCTCCATTCGCGCGGAAGCGGTGGGAGATATTGTCATCGATACACGTGGAGCGTGTATCGGTGTCGTGACGGAAAGTGGCGAGGAGATCCATGCCGGCCGCGTCGTGCTCACGACCGGCACCTTCCTCCGAGGCCTGATTCACCTAGGTGAAATCAAGATTGCCGCTGGCCGCGCGCGGGGCCAGCGCCACGGCGTGCCGGCGGATCTGGCGCCCGATGCCGTCGAGCCACCGTCGACACCGCTCGCGCTGAGGTTGCAGACGTTAGGCTTCACCCTGGGACGGCTGAAGACCGGGACGCCGGCGCGGCTCGACGGGCGCACGATCGATTACGCCGCGCTCGACCGGCAAGAAGGCGACCGGCCGCCCCAGCCCTTCTCGTATCTGACGGCGGAGATCACGACGGCGCAGGTGGCCTGTCACGTCACCGAGACGACGCCGGCCACACACGAGATCATCCGCGCCAACCTGCATCGGGCGCCGATGTATTCGGGCCAGATCGAGGGCGTCGGCCCCCGCTACTGCCCGTCAATCGAGGACAAGGTTGTACGTTTCGCACAGCGAGACAAACATCAGATCTTTCTCGAACCCGAAGGGCTGGACGATCCGACGGTCTATCCCAACGGGATCTCGACCTCCCTGCCGCGTGACGTCCAGATCGCGCTGCTGCAGACCATTCCCGGTCTGGAGCATGCCGTCATGCTCCGGCCGGGGTATGCCATCGAATACGATCATATCGACCCGCGCGAATTGTATCCGACGCTGGAAACCAGGCGCGTGCCGGGCCTTTACATGGCCGGCCAGATCAACGGGACGACGGGGTACGAGGAAGCCGGGGCACAAGGCCTGATGGCCGGCCTCAATGCGGCCTTGGCGGCGGGCGGCGCGCAGCCGTTCACCGTCGATCGCGCCGATGGGTATCTCGGCGTGCTGATCGACGATCTGGTCAGCCTTGGCGTTACCGAACCCTACAGGATGTTTACGTCTAGGGCCGAATACCGCCTGTGGCTGCGGGCCGACAATGCGGATCAGCGCCTGACCCCCAAGGGTATCGCTATAGGTTGTGTCGGCTCCGAGCGGACGCGGATGTTTCACGTGAAACATCAAGCCTTGGAGGAGGCCCGAGCCTTGGCCGGCGCCCTGAAGGCGAGCCCGTCCGCCCTTGCCAGGCTCGGGATCGCCATCAACCAGGACGGCGTCGTGCGGTCGGCCCTCGATCTGCTGGCCTATCCCGACCTGTCGTGGGAGCGGCTGGTCGCGGTATGGCCGCAGCTCGCCCCGGTCCCCACCGATATCGTCGAGCAGCTGAGCATCGACGCCCGCTATGACGGATACCTGGCTCGGCAGCGCCAGGACATCGCCGCCTATCGTCGCGACGAGGCCTTGGAACTCCCCGAGGATCTCGACTACGCGGCCGTCGGCAGCCTGAGCACTGAGGTGCGCCAGAAGCTGCAGGCCCACAAGCCGGCGACGTTGGGCCAAGCGGCCCGGATCTCCGGGATGACGCCAGCGGCCCTCGTGGCCTTGCTGAAGTACGTCCGTCGCCGCGCGGCATGATGACGGCCGGTTTCGATACCGCCGCCGTGCCATAGGCTGAACCCCATGAGCCATGTCCATGCCGGCCGGGAATTGTTCCTGGAGGAAATGCGGGAGCTGGGGGTCGATGTTTCACGTGAAACACGCGACCGCCTGGAGGCCCTCGTCCTCACCCTGGGGCGATGGCAGAAGGCCATCAACCTCGTGGGACG
>JAFEFG010000128.1 GCA_018240685.1 Pseudomonadota bacterium
TCTTGAAGCCGCCCATGGCCGGCGCCGCATCGCGCATGTCACCGGCGACGGCACGGGTGCCGCCATCATGCGGGCGGTGGTCGCGGCCGTGCGCGCCACGTCATCGATCACCGTGATCGAGGGGGTGGAGGTGCGCCGTCTCCTTGTCGTCGACGGCCGCATCGCCGGGCTGGTCGCCGCCGGATCGTTCGGCCCCCATCTGCTGCCGGCACGCCGCGTCGTGCTGGCGACCGGTGGCCTCGGCGGCCTCTTCGCGCACACCACCAACCCACTGGGCGCGATCGGCCAGGGCCTCGCGCTGGCCGCCCGTGCCGGCGCCGCCCTGGCCGACATGGAGTTCGTGCAGTTCCATCCGACCGCCCTCGACGTGACGCTGGATCCCATGCCGCTCGTGAGCGAGGCCGTCCGCGGCGAAGGCGCGATCCTGATCGACGAGACCGGCCGGCGTTTCATGGAGGGCCGCGGGCGCGCCGAGCTCGAGCCGCGCGACGTCGTTTCGCGCGCCGTGGCCTCGCACATCGCCGGCGGCCATCGCGTGTTCCTCGACGCTCGGACGGCTCTCGGCCCGCGTTTCGCCGAGCGCTTTCCCGGCATCGCCGAACGCTGCCGCACCGCTGGCATCGATCCGGCGACGATACCGATACCGGTGCGGCCCGCCGCGCATTTCCACATGGGAGGCGTGGCGGTCGATGCCGAAGGACGCAGCACGATCGAGGGCCTCTGGGCCTGCGGCGAAGCGGCGGCGACCGGTCTGCACGGCGCCAACCGGCTGGCCAGCAACTCGCTGCTCGAAGCCGTGGTCATGGCAGGGGACGTCGCGGAAAGCGTCGCGGCAGCACCGGCGGGACCGCTGCCCCTGCCTCAGCCCGCGGCCCTGCCCGCCGCCCCCGACGCCGGCGCGATCCGCGGGCTGGTCGATGAAACACTGGGCGTGGTCCGCGACCAGGCCGGCCTGCTGACGGCAATCGAACAGGTCGGGCGACTTGCCTTCTCGGAACACGCCGCCGCCGATCCGGCGCTGGTCGCGCTGTTCATCGCCCGGGCCGCCCTGCACCGCGAGGAAAGCCGCGGCGGCCACTGGCGCCGCGATTTTCCGCAGCGATCGCCGCGATGGACGCACCGTCAGGTCCAGCGCCTCGTCCCCGGCCGAACCGACATCATCAGCAACTGGAGTGAGAGTCATGACCGTCCCGTCCCTGCCCACGCTCATGCTTGAGCCGGTGGTGCGCGCCGCGCTGCTCGAGGATCTCGGCCGCGCGGGCGACATCACGACCGATGCCGTCGTGCCCCTGCAGGCGCGCGCCGAGACGGCGCTGGTGGCGCGCCAGGCGGGCGTCGTGGCCGGCCTCGACCTCGCCGCGCTGGCCTTCCGGCTCGTCGATCCGGCGATCGCGATCGAGATCGACCGGCCCGACGGCACGCGCCTGCAGGCGGGCGACCGGCTCGCGACCATCGCGGGGCCGGCGCGCGGCGTGCTGACCGCCGAGCGCGTGGCGCTCAATTTCCTCGGCCATCTGAGCGGCGTCGCCAGCGCGACCGCGACGCTGGTCGACGCCGTGAAGGGACACAAGGCCCGCATCTGCTGCACGCGCAAGACCATGCCGGGCCTGCGGGCCCTGCAGAAATACGCCGTGCGCGTGGGCGGCGGCGTGAACCATCGGCTGGGCCTCGACGACGCGGTCCTGATCAAGGACAACCACGTCGCCGCCGCGGGTGGCGTGAAGCCCGCCATCGCGGCCGCACGCCGGTCCATCGGGCATCTGGTCAAGATCGAGGTCGAGGTCGACACCCTCGAGCAGCTCGAGGAGGCGCTGGCCGTCGGCGTGGACGCGGTGCTGCTGGACAACATGGACCCGCCGACGCTCGCCAAGGCCGTCGGGATGATCGACGGCCGCGCCGTTGCCGAGGCGTCGGGCCGCATCACCCCCACCACCGCGCCCGCGATCGCGGCGGCGGGCGTGGACCTCATCTCCGCCGGCTGGCTGACGCACAGCGCCAGCGTGCTCGATATCGGCCTCGACTGGCGGCAGTGACCGGCCAGCCGAGGCCCCTCACCCGGGAATGCAGATCGTCCGTGTGATGGGTTTGAGGCCGGCGGCGATTCCGCTCAGTTGGAGAGCGAGCATTCCTTCTTCATTTCCGCGCAGACGCGCATGACGGCGCCGACGACACGCGATGCGGTCGGGTCCTCGTTCGGGCCGGCGCTGCCGGCGATCATGAGCTGCGAGACCTCGGGGCTGAGTTCGGCGACGCTCAGCGTCGCCAGCCGATCGCCCTGCGTGAGGACCATCCGGCGGGCGGCGGGATCCGTCGTTATGACATGGACCTCGGGATTCTTGGTCGCGAGGTTGACGACGGTGGCGAAGACATGATCCGCCGGCGCCTCGAGAATGACCGTGGCGAAATCCTGGCGCGGCTGATCGGCGCCTTGCGCCTGCAGCTCCATGTGATGGATGCGCTGGGCGGCCTTGCGGGCAATCAGCACCCACGGCATCTGCGCCGATACGATCGGTGCCGTTCCGGCAACCAAGGCGGCGGCAGCCAACGTCACGGCGGCAAGCCGCCCCAGCTTCGATTTCACGATAAACGCTCCCTGAACTTCCAACGTCAGGGAGACTAACAGCTTTTCAGCGCGTCGGGACCGGCCGCTCGCCCGAATAGTCGTAGAAGCCGCGCTTGACCTTGCGGCCGACCCAGCCCGCCTCGACATACTTCACCAGCAGCGGACAGGGACGGTACTTCGAATCCGCCAGGCCTTCGTGCAGCACCTGCATCACCGACAGGCAGGTGTCGAGGCCGATGAAGTCGGCCAGTTCCAGCGGCCCCATCGGATGATTGGCGCCCAGCCTCATGCCGGTGTCGATCGCCTCGACATTGCCTACGCCCTCGTAGAGGGCATAGACCGCCTCGTTGATCATCGGCAGCAGGATGCGGTTGACGATGAAGGCCGGGAAGTCCTCGGCGTTGACCGGCTTCTTCTCGAGCTTCAGCACCACGTCGCGGACGGTGCGGAAGGTCTCCTCCTCCGTCGCGATGCCGCGGATCAGCTCGACCAGCGCCATCATCGGCACCGGGTTCATGAAGTGCATGCCCATGAACTTGCCGGGCCGGTCGGTCACCGACGCGAGGCGGGTGACCGAGATGGACGAGGTGTTGGTGGCGAGCAGCACGTTGGGCGGCAGTCCGACGCAGACCTTCTTGAATATCTCGCGCTTGATCGCCTCGTTCTCGGTCGCGGCTTCGACAACCAGGTCGCAGTCGGCGAGAACCGCATAGTCGGTGTCCGTCGCGATGCGCTTGAAGCCGGCGTCCTTTTCCTCGGGCCGGATCATGCCGCGACTGATCTGGCGATCCATGTTGCGGCCGATGCTGTCCAGGCCGGCATCGAGATGCTGCTGATCGACGTCGATCAGCCGGATGTCGAAGCCCTTGAGCGCGCAGACATGGGCAATGCCGCTGCCCATCTGGCCGGCACCAATGACGCCGATGCGCTTGATCATGACCCGTACCCCTGCGGCTATTTCTTCTCGACCGCGGCCGTAAGCTCGGGGACGATCTGGAACAGGTCGCCAACGATGCCGTAGTCGGCCACCTGGAAGATCGGTGCTTCCTCGTCCTTGTTGATCGCGACGATGGTCTTGCTGTCCTTCATGCCGGCCAGATGCTGGATCGCACCCGAGATGCCGACGGCGATGTAGAGGTCCGGCGCCACGACCTTGCCGGTCTGACCGACCTGATAGTCGTTGGGGACGTAGCCCGCGTCAACCGCGGCGCGGCTCGCGCCCAGGCCGGCGCCGAGCTTGTCGGCCAGCGTCTCGAGGATCTTGAAGTTCTCGCCGCTGCCGAGGCCGCGGCCGCC
This sequence comes from Pseudomonadota bacterium, assembly GCA_018240685.1. Classification (GTDB taxonomy): domain Bacteria; phylum Pseudomonadota; class Alphaproteobacteria; order Reyranellales; family Reyranellaceae; genus Reyranella. The sequence goes on from JAFEFG010000128.1 coordinate 3,860, forward strand.
GGAGACGACGATCTTGGCCGAGGTGAGTTCCGGCCGCTCGCTCTTGGAGAGTTCGGCGCCGACATAGGAGGACAGGGCCTTGGCACCCTCGCCGCCGACCTGCTCGATCGGGGCCGAGCCGCCGGCCGGCGCCGCCTTGAAGTTGGTGGGGCGGACGGTGACGACCTTGATCTTGTCGGCGCTCTGCACCGTCGCCAGCGCGTTGCCGGCATAGATCGGGCGGACAAAGGTGTCCGGCGAGACGACCTGGACCGCCTCCGAGATCTGGGCGACGTCGAGAAGCGCCGCGACGCGCGGGGCGATGTTCTTGCCGACCGAATCCGCCGCCATCACGACGTGGCTGTAGTTCGGCGCGAGCTTCGCCACCAGCGGCGCGATGTCCTCGGCCAGCCAGTTGGCGTAGGCCGCATCCTCGGCCTGCAGCACCTTGGCGACGCCCTGGATCGCGGCGGCCGACTTGGCCGCCTCGGCGCAGTTGCTGCCGGCCACCAGGACGGTGACGTCGGAACCCATCTGGCCCGCAGCCGCCACGGCGTTGGCGACATTGGCGCGGACCGCTTTGCCGTCATGCGCGGCAACGACGAGAATCGCCATGATCAGATCACTCCCGCTTCGTTGCGCAGCTTGTCGACGAGTTCGGCCACGGTCTTCACCTTGATGCCGGCCTTGCGCTTGGGCGGCTCCTCGACCTTGAGCACCTTCAGACGCGGCGCGATGTCCACGCCCAGCGCGTCCGGCGCCAGCGTCTCGATCGGCTTCTTCTTCGCCTTCATGATGTTGGGCAGCGATGCGTAGCGCGGCTCGTTGAGGCGCAGGTCGGTGGTGATCACCGCCGGCAGGTTGATCTTGATGTTCTCCAGGCCGCCGTCGACCTCGCGCTTCACCTCGGCCGTGCCGTCGGCGACGTTCAGCTTGTTGGCGAAGGTGCCCTGCGACCAGCCCAGCAGGGCCGCCAGCATCTGGCCGGTCTGGTTGGAGTCGTCGTCGATGGCCTGCTTGCCGACGATGACGAGACCCGGCTGCTCCTTGTCGACCACCGCCTTCAAGAGCTTGGCGACGGCCAGCGGCTGCAGCTCGGCGTCGGTCTGCACCAAGACGCCGCGATCGGCGCCCATGGCGAGCGCGGTGCGGATGGTCTCCTGACACTGGGCCGGCCCGGCGGAGAAGGCGATGATCTCGGTCGCCTGTCCCTTCTCCTTCATGCGGATCGCCTCTTCCACGGCGATTTCATCGAAGGGATTCATGGACATCTTGACGTTCGCCGTCTCGACACCCGTGTTGTCGGCCTTGACGCGGATTTTGACGTTGTAGTCGATGACCCGCTTGACCGCGACCAGCACTTTCATCGCGTTGCGCCTATTGGTGAGTTGCGGCCAGGCTTCCCGCCCGGCGAAGGGGTTTTCGTGTAGGGGCGTTCAACCAATCATGTCAAGGCTATGGCGCGCTGCACAAAATCGCACGGCGAAAGAATTTATCGCGCCTTGTCAACAACTTAACCTTGTCCACGGCCCTTGCCCGGTACCCACAGCACATCGTTCGCGCCGTTATCGTTGAGACAGCGGGCCAGAACGAAGAGGTGATCGGACAGGCGGTTGACGTATTTGACCGCCTCCGGATTCAACGGCTGGTCGACTGCCAGGGCGGTCATGCGCCTCTCCGCGCGACGCACGACGGTGCGCGCCAGATGCAGCCAGGCGGCCGCCTCGCAGCCGCCCGGCAGCACGAAGGACGTGAGCGGCGCGAGCTGCGCGTTCATCTCGTCGATCTCGTGCTCGAGGCGTCCGGTCTGCGCCGGCACAACGCGCAGCGCCTCCTCGCCGCGCCTGGCGTCGATGGTGCAGAGATCGGCGCCGAGGTCGAACAGATCGTTCTGGATCCGCATCAGCATCGCGTCGACATGGGCGCGATGCGCATCGTTCTTCACGCCGCGCTCGACGGCCGCCCGGGCGAGCCCGATCACGGAATTCGCCTCGTCGACGGTGCCGTAGGCCTCGACGCGGAGGTCGTGCTTGGCCACGCGTTCGCCGCGGCCGAGCGACGTGTCGCCCTTGTCGCCGCCGCGCGTGTAGATCCGGCTGAGCGTGACCATGCGTCAGCCCCGGCTCGCGAGATACCAGAACAGGATCAGGACGATCGTCAGCAGTTGCATGCGCACGCGCCACCACATGAGCTTGTTGCTCGCGCGGGCGCGCTCGATGCTGTCGGTCGGCCCCTTCGCCATGCTGACCAGGCCGGCGAACAGGAACCCGAGCGTCGTCAGGCCCGAGATCAGCACCAGAACGAAGAGGACGGATGCGAGCTTCATGTCGGTTCCCTTGTCAGGCCTTCGCCCGGCCGTCTCGCTGGGCCGGGGCGACACAGATCATGCCGTCTCTATCGTCCATTATGACGGCCGGCGCCAGTGCGCGCGCTCGCCCATGGCCGCAAGGCGCGTGAGGGTTTTCGGCCGATGACCCGCTCGAACAACGCCTCGGCGGTCTGCTCGGCCGACCACAGGGCGGCATGCACGGTCCCGTACTCCACCGGCTCGGTCGCCTCGCCGGCGAAGAAAACCCGGTCGGCCAGCGGCCGGGCGAAGATCTCGCGGTCCTCGGGCGCGCTGCCGACGCCGGGATAGGAATAGCCGCCACGCGACCACGGATCGGAAAGCCATCGCGGATAGGCGACCCGCTCGGGCTCGGGGATGGCCTCGCCGAACATCTTGCGCAGCGACCCCATCGCGACCGCCACGACCTCCGCCTCGCTCGCCGACCGGTCGAGTCGGGCGGCGGTGGCGCCGTTGCTGAAGCTCAGCAGGATGGGCAATCCCGTCTCGTGGTGGTGGCTCACCCAGGTGTTGAAGGTGCCGCGCCGGTCCGGCGCATCCGGCAGACGGCCGAACCATTTCGGCTCGTCCGGCCAGAAGCGGCTCGGGAAGCGCAGATAGATCTTGCCCAATACGCCGGCGCCGTAGCCCAGGCGCGCCACCGCCCTCTGCTGATCAGGCGGCGGCAACGGGTCGAGCGTCGGCAGACCGGCCCGCAGCAGCCCGAGCGGGACGGTGACGACGACGCGATCCGCCTCGATCTTCCCGCCGTCGGCCAGCACGGCCGTGACGCCGGAGCCGGACCAGGCGATGCGCTCGACCGGGGCGTTCAGCCGCACGTCGAGTCCTTCCGCGGCGTCCTCGATCAGATGCCGGAAGCCGCCCTTCGGCTGCGCGTTGCGGTCGAGCCCCTCGGTCGGCCACCATTCCTCCGCCGCCACCGCCTCGTAGGGCGCGCCCTGCACGCCCTCGCTGCCCTCCACGAAGGTGGCGATCACGAGCCGGTCGATCTCCGGCAGCCAGGATGCCTGGAGCAGCGGATCGACAGCCTCCTTCACCGACACCGAGCGCGGGCCTTTCAGCCGCGCCATCGCCCGGCTCTTCCAGCTCGCCCATTCCATCGCCGCCTTGAAGGCGGCGCGCCCCAGCCGCGCCTGACGACGCTGGCGGTCGCGCGTGGGTGCGGTCGCGCGGGGATCGATCAGCAGGCGCTCGCCCTCCGATTCGATCAGCGCGATACCGAGCTTCTCGCACCACAGGGTGAGCGGATTGCCGGCCACGCCGTGCACCCACGAACCGCCGAGATCAAGCGGCACGCCGAGCGAACCGTCGGTCCAGACGCGGCCGCCCAGCCGACTGCGCGCCTCCAGGACCGTGACGGCAAAGCCGCTGTCCTTCAGCAGCCGCGCCGCGACGACTCCCGCCATGCCCGCGCCGACCACGACGACGCGCTCGCCGTTCCCGTCCCCCATCGACCAGGAGGCGGTCATTGCAGGACCAGCTCCGGCAGCTGCTTCATGTCCGAGAAGAGGAAGCCGCCGGCCGCCGCCAGCGCATCGCGATCGGCATGGGGCGCGCCGGCATAGGCCAGCACCCGCATGCCGGCGGCACGCGCCGCCTGCACGCCGGGGACCGAATCCTCGACGACCACGCAGTCGAACGGCTGCTCGTCCATCGCGATCGCCGCATGCAGGAACAGGTCGGGGAACGGCTTGCCGCGCGGCACCTGGCTGGAACTGAAGACGCGCCCGCCGAACAGCTCCCACAGGCCGGTGAGGCCAAGGGTGAAGCGCATCTTCTCCACGGCGCCCGAGCTTGCCACGCAGGTGGCCAGCCCCGCCGCCTGCACCTGCACGATCGCCTCCCTCACGCCTGGCACCGCCTGCAGCGGCGCCTCGCGGAAGCTCCGGTAGGTGACGGCCTGCATCTTCTCCAGGAAGTCGCTCGGAAGCGCGCGCCCCAGTTCGGCTTCCACGATCTCGACGCAGGACTTGAGCGAGCGGCCCATCAGGCGCCGCATCGTCTCCTCGACCGGCCAGTCGAGGCCCTCAGCCTTCAAGGCCCGGGAAAAACTCGCATTGGCGAGCGGCTCGCTGTCGACCAGCACGCCGTCGCAGTCGAAGATCACCAGCAAGACACGATCGTCCCATGCGAAGCGCAGGGCCGAACGGCGGCCCCGGCAGGAAGGCGCTCGTTATAGAACGGGCGCCCGATCCTTTGCCACGCTTCTCAGAAGACGGCGGCGATGCCTCAGTAGGGCTTGTCGCCGGCGATGGTGACGCGGTTGCCGCTGCGGGTGTGCGGCCAGTAGTCCCACATCGCCCGATGCTGGACGCAGCGATTGTCCCAGAAGGCGATCGAGTTCTCGCGCCAGCGGAAGCGGCACTGGAACAGGGGGTTCTCCATGTGCTCGTAGAGATAGTGCAGGATGCCGTCGCTCTCATCGCGCGGCACGCCAACGAGGGCGCGCGTGAAGCCGCGATTGACGAACAGCGCCTTCTTCCTGGTCACCGGGTGCGTCCGGATGACCGGATGCTCGGCGCGCGGATAGCTCGGCTTGTCCTTGACCCCGTAGTTGGCATAGAGGCCGCGATAGACCTGCTCGCCGTCATGGATCGCGGTCATCCCCTCGAGATAGGTCTTCATGCGGTCCGACAGCGCCTCGTAGGCCGCATACATCGAGGCGAACAGCGTGTCGCCGCCCCTGGGCGGGCACTGCTTGATATAGAGAATGCTGCCCATCGGCGGCTCGAGATCGCAGCTCACATCGGAGTGCCAGCCCTCGCCGTTGGCGCGCGGCGAGTCCTTGTCGGCATGGATCTTCATCAATTCCGGATGGCCGGCCTCGTGCGGCGCCGCCGGATGGGTGTGCAGTTCGCCGAACATCCGGCCGAACGCCAGATGCTGCTCGGGCGTGATGTGCTGGTCGCGGAAGAACAGGACGCAGTTCTCGGCCAGCGCGCGATGGAGCTCGTCCTGCTGCCGGTTGCTGAGCGGCTTCGACAGATCGATGCCCCCCACTTCGGCGCCGATGATCGGCGTCACCTGGTCGATCGTGAGCGTCTCGTAGGGCGCGCTTTCCACCGTCTGGTGCCGGATGCGGGGACCGCCGTTGCCGCGCAGGGATGCTTGCATGGTTTCCTCCTATTCGAGCGAAATGTGGGCGCGATGGATGATGTCCGCCCAGCGCTGCTTTTCCGAGCGGGTGAAGGCGGCGAAGGCGTCGGGCGTCATGAGCTTGGGCGCGCCGCCCAGCGATTCGAGGCGGGCCAGCACTTCCGGCATGGCCGCGACCTTGTGGAGATCGGCGTTGATCTTGTCGATGACGGGGCGCGGCGTGCCTTTCGGCACGTAGAAGCCGGTCCAGGTGGTGAGCAGCACACCCGGATAGCCGGCCTCGGCCGCCGTCGGCACGTCCGGCAGCAGGGGATGGCGTTCGGTATCGGTGATGAACAGCCCCTTGAGCGCGCCACGCTCGATCGCGATCTTGGCGTTGACGGTGTCGATCATCATGAAGGTGATCAACCCGCTCTGCACGTCGGGGATCGCCTGCGGATTGCTCTTGTAGCCGACATAGACGACGTCGGCGCCCGCCTCGAGCTTGTACAGTTCCGACGCGACGCGGGCCGGCAGTGCACCGGCACCGTAATTGTACTTGCCGGGCTCGGCCTTGAGCTTGGCGCTCAGTTCGGCCGCGCTCTTGATCGGGCTCTGCGCGTCGACCAGCAGCACGAACGGCGCCGTCCCCATGCGGCTGACGGCCTCGAAGTCGTTGATCGGGTCGTAGCTCAGCTTGTCGTAGAGCGCCGGGTTGACCGCCTGCGTCATCGCCGAGGTGGCGAAGATGGTCAGGCCGTCCGGCTTGGCGCGCGCCACCGATTCGGCGGCGGGAATGCCGTTGCCGCCACCCTTGTTGTCGACCACGACCGGCTGTCCCCACAGCGCGGCCAGCCGCTCCGAGTAGACGCGCGCGCTGATGTCGGTCGCCGCCCCGGCCGGGAACGGCACGACCATCGTCACGCGGCCCTCGGGATAGGCCTCCGCCCTCACGATCGATGGCGCAGACACCAATGCGACAGCACCGGCCGAAGCCAGCAGACGACGTCTCGAGACCATGTTTCCTCTTATTCTCTTCTCGGATTGCGAGAGGCGAGCGGACGAAACCGCTTCTTGTTCTCAGAATACGCTCGAGGCGTTCCGATTGCCGCGCCGGATTCGACAGAGTCCGTATTACGGAATAGCCTCCGCAATATGAAAATGCCCGCCGGCGCTGCGGCGGCCGGACCGATCGAGCCGGTGCGCCGGACCTTTGTCCTCCTCGAAGCGCTGAGCCGCCGGCCGCACGCCACCGTCTCGGCGCTTGCCGACGAAACCGGCCTGCCGCGCCCCACGGTCGTCCGCCTGCTGCAGACGCTCGTGACGCTCGGCTATGCGACGCAGGTCTCGCGCCATGTCGGCTACCGGCTGACCGATCGCGTACTGGTGCTGGCGCAGGGCATACGCTTCGTCGACCACCTGGTCGACGTCGCCGCTCCGCACATGCAGCGCTTCACGCGCCGGTACGGTTGGCCGCTCTACCTGGGAACGATCAGCCACCGCGCCATCACCATTCGCTACTCGACGGCGGCGGAGAGCCCGATGGCCTTCGAGCGCGCGGCCTTCAACCGGCGCAGCCCCATCCTGTCGAGCGCGGTCGGCCGCGCCTGGCTCGCCTTCAGCGCGCCCGACGACCGGCGCGCGATCCTGCGCGATCTCGGCATACGCGAGGACGCCGCACTCGCCGCCGCCTTCGCGCGCATCCGCCGCGACGGCCATGCCTTCACCATCGTGCCGCGCAACGCCCGCCTGCAGGGCATCGCGGTCGCCCTCTGCAAGGACCAGCGCGTGCTGGGCTGCATCTCCATGCGCTTCATCCGCTCGGCCTTGAGCGAGGCCGAGGCCGGCACGCGCTACGGCGCTCCGCTCAACGCGATGGCCTCGACGATCGCCGACGACACGGCCTGAACGGCCGTCGGTGCGCTTCCGCGCGCGCCGGGATTGCGCCACACTTGCCGCCGGCGTCGAGGGCATCCTCTGCAGAGGCATGGGAACGCCGCTGTCATCGAAGGCCTGTAGACGTTCGCATACCTCAACACCGGATCAATGGGGGGAAGCAATGTCGAAAAAGCTTGCGGCCGAATTCTTCGGCACTTTCTGGCTCGTCCTGGGCGGATGCGGCAGCGCGGTGCTGGCCGCCGCCTTCCCGCAACTGGGCATCGGCTTCGCCGGCGTGGCGCTGGCCTTCGGCCTCACCGTGCTGACGATGGCCTATGCGGTGGGCGGCATCTCGGGCGGCCATTTCAATCCGGCGGTGTCGCTGGGAGCGGCGATCGGCGGCCGCATCCCGTGGTCGGCTCTGATCCCCTACTGGATCGCGCAGGTGGTGGGTGGCATCGCGGCCGCCGCCGTGCTCTACGCGGTCGCCATCGGCAAGCCCGACTTCACCGTCGGCGCTTTCGCGTCCAACGGCTACGGCGATCTCTCGCCCGGGCACTACGGCCTGCCCTCCGCCTTCATCATCGAGGTGACGCTCACGGCAGGCTTCATCATCGTCATCCTCGGCTCGACCGCGAAGACGGCGCCCGCCGGCTTCGGGCCGCTGGCCATCGGCCTCTGCCTCACCCTCATCCATCTCGTCTCCATCCCGGTGACGAACACGTCGGTCAATCCGGCGCGGTCGACCGCGGTGGCGCTGTTCGCGCAGACCAACGCCCTGGGACAGCTCTGGCTGTTCTGGGTCGCGCCGCTGATCGGTGCCGCGGTCGGCGCGGTGATCTGGAACCTCCTGATCAAGACCGACGAGTCCTGAAGCCGCGAACATCGGCGCGGCCGGTTCGCGACGACGCAAACCGGCTGCGTCGAAGGGGCTGTGGCGGATGCGATCTGTCCCTGCGACAGTCGCGCGCCCCTCCCGAAAGGACATCGCCATGGATTCGTTTGAAGTCGACAACAGGCGAGACGGCGACGTACGCCACGACTGGTCGCGCGCCGCAGCGGAACGTCTGCACGGCCTCCCCTTCGCCGACCTGATGTTCCGCGCGCAGTCCGTCCATCGCCGTCACTTCGACCCCAACCGGATCGAAACCGCGAGCCTGCTCAGCATCAAGACCGGTGGCTGTCCGGAGGATTGCGGCTACTGCTCGCAGAGCGCGCATTTCGACACCGACGTGAAGGCGACGCGCCTCATGGAGCGCGAGACCGTCGTCGAGACGGCGACGCGCGCCAGGCAGGCCGGCGCCACCCGCTTCTGCATGGCGGCCGCCTGGCGCAGCCCGAAGGAACGCGACCTCGAGCGGGTCTGCGACATGGTGAGCGCGGTGAAGGAACTCGGCCTGGAGACCTGCGCCACGCTGGGCATGCTCACGGCCGAACAGGCGGCACGGCTGCGCGACGCCGGCCTCGACTTCTACAACCACAACGTCGACACGTCGCCGGAGTTCTATGGCCGGATCGTCACGACGCGCACGCTGCAGGACCGCATCGACACCCTCGCCCATGCGCGCGAGGCGGGCCTCAAGGTCTGCTGCGGCGGCATCGTCGGCATGGGCGAACAGGTCGAGGATCGGCTCGGCATGCTGGTGCTGCTGGCCAATCTGCCGAGCCATCCCGAGAGCGTGCCGATCAACCTCTGGAACGAGGTCAAGGGCGTGCCCGTCAACGCCACCGCCGAACGGCCCGACCCGATTGCGTTGGTCCGGCTGATCGCCACTGCCCGCCTGCTGATGCCGAAGAGCGTGGTGCGGCTGTCGGCTGGCCGCCAATATATGAGCGACGAACTGCAAGCGCTCTGCTTCCTGGCCGGTGCCAATTCGATCTTCATCGGCGACGTGCTGCTGACGACGAAGAATCCGGAGCGTAATCGCGATGCGGAGCTGCTCGGCCGGCTCGGCATCACCTCCGGACTCGCCGCTTCCTGACAGGTTGCTGGAATAGTCTTCGAGCCGGAACGGTTTTCTTTTCGAAGCAAAGCGTCGCCCCCGTACCCGGCGACTTCCTGTAAAGCCGGGCATCCGGATCGAGGGGGGTGAAGCGAGGCGCTTCTACGGGCCCATACTCGGTGAGTTACGGCCTCGCACAAAACTTCATGGCCAGACGGGCACGCCGT
>JAFEFG010000129.1 GCA_018240685.1 Pseudomonadota bacterium
GAGGTCATGAGGCCGAGCGAGCCGAAGCCCTGGGCCACCGTGTCGGACTGCACGTCACCGTCGTAGTTCTTGCAGGCCCAGATGAAGGCGCCTTCCCATTTCAGCGCCGAAGCGACCATGTCGTCGATCAGGCGATGCTCGTAGGTGATGCCCTTGGCCTTGAACTTGTCGGCAAACTCCTTGTCGAACACTTCCTGGAACAGGTCCTTGAAGCGGCCGTCATAGCGCTTGAGGATGGTGTTCTTGGTCGAGAGGTAGACCGGCCAGCCGCGCATCAGGCCGTAGTTGAACGAGCTGCGCGCGAAGCCGATGATCGAATCGTCGAGATTGTACATGACCATCGCGACGCCGCCGCCCGGATAGTCGAACACGTTGTGCTCGATCACCTTGCCGTCGGCACCTTCGAACTTGACGGTGAGCTTGCCCTTGCCCGGCACGACGAAGTCGGTGGCGCGATACTGGTCGCCGTAGGCATGACGGCCGATCACGATCGGCTTGGTCCAGCCCGGCACCAGCCGCGGCACGTTCTTGCACACGATGGGCTCGCGGAAGATGGTGCCGCCGATAATGTTGCGGATCGTGCCGTTGGGCGACTTCCACATCTCCTTGAGATTGAATTCCGTCACGCGCGCTTCGTCCGGCGTGATGGTGGCGCACTTGACGGCGACGCCGTACTGCTGGGTCGCCTTGGCCGAGTCGATGGTGACCTGGTCGTTGGTCTTGTCGCGATATTCGACGCCGAGGTCGTAGTACTTCAGGTCGATATCGAGGTACGGCAGGATCAGCTTGTCCTTGATGAACTTCCAGATGATCCGGGTCATCTCGTCGCCGTCCATCTCGACGACCGGGTTTTTCACCTTGATCTTCGCCATCGTGCTTCCTTTCGAACCCCAAAATTCAATGCGCGCGGGGTTTTAGCGAAGCGGGGGCAGGCCGGCAAGCTGACGCCCGGCCCGTCTCCCCGGACGCTCAGAGCCGGTCCAGCTCCTTTTCCTCACCCGGAACCTGCGGCATGGCGGCCAGGGCGGGCAGGAGCTGCCTGAGATCCTTCACGAACACGACGTGGTCGAGATGGCTGGGGGCCGCAAAACCACCCTCCACGACCCCGCGCAGCAGGGCGGCCAGCGGCGCCCAGTAGCCATCCACGTCCAGGATCGCAATCGGCTTGGCGTGCAGCCCCAGCGTCCGCCAGGACAGGACCTCGAAGAATTCCTCAAGCGTGCCAATTCCGCCCGGCAGGATGACGAACGCGTCCGAGCGCTCGAACATCTGCAATTTCCGCTGGTGCATGGTCTCGACCACGACCGTCTCGTGCAGTTCGGGGTGGCCGGCCTCGCGTTCGAGAAGGAAGCGGGGAATGATCCCGACCACGCGACCGCCCCCGTCGAGCGCCGCATTGGCGAGCACACCCATCAGGCCGACGCCGCCGCCGCCATAGACCAGGGTCACTTTCTCGCGGGCCAGCAGCTCGCCCAGCCGGGCCGCCTGCTGGCGTGCCGCCGGAGTGTTGCCGAAGCGGGCGCCGCAGAAGACGCAAATGGAGCGGGGCGGGGATCCGGGCACAGGCGGACTATTCATTTACTGGACTCGACCGCCTTTCCGGACCGGAGCGACATGATATCATTTTGCAGAAGGGATATCATTTCGCCGAAGATGGGCGCGACGCCAATAGCGGTCGGTCGTCGCACCGCTGGGAGTTTCATGTCACGCACGGTTTTTGCGCTGGTGGCGGTTGGTACGGTGGTTATCGCCATCGCCCTGGGCATCGCCTGGCAGAGGAAGCTGATCGATCAGGCCATCATCGATCGGGCGAAGGGCGTCTCTGTGGCCGCGCGGAAGGACCATCCGGCGCCGCCTTCCCCGCAGCCCAAGCCGGTCGAGCCGTCTGGCAGCCAGACATCGGCCGTGATGGCGCCGAGCTTCGATGTCGCGCGTATCGACCCCGACGGCAGGGCCGTCATCGCCGGCCGGGCCGCGCCCGGGTCGAAGATCGTGCTGCTCGACGGCGGCAAGGAGATTGCCCAGGGAGACGCCGACAATCGCGGCGAGTGGGTTCTCCTCCTTCAGGAGCCGCCGCTCAGCCCGGGCCAGCATGAGCTTCGGGTGGTGCAGCATGTGGAGGGACGCGCACCGGTGACCTCCGAGCAGGTGGTCGTGGCGGTCGTGCCCAAACCGGAGCCGGGCTCCAAGGACCAGACCCTGGTCATGATCGCCCCGCCGGGGGCGCCGGCGACGCTGGTGCAGCCCCCCAGCGCGATGGGCACGCCCAGGTCGCGCGACCTGCAGCTGTCGACGCTCGATTATGACGAGCGCGGCCAGGTGACGATGTCGGGGCAGGCGGCCGCGGGGGCGCATGTCCGCGCCTATGTCGACGACAAGCTCGTGGGTGAAGGCGCGGCCGGGAAGGATGGACATTGGCGGCTGGCTCCCTCCGGGGCCATTGCGGCCGGCAAGCACACGCTTCGCCTGGACAGGCTCGGCGAGGACGGCAAGCCGACGGCACGGCTGGAAGTTCCGTTCGAGCGCCAGACGGTGGCGGCCGGCGCCGGGGACAACCGGCAGCTCCACGTCGTACGCGGCGACAATCTGTGGAACATCGCCCGCGCGCATTACGGCGAAGGCGTGCGCTACACCATCATCTTCGACGCCAACAAGGACCAGATTCGCGATCCGAATCTGATATATCCCGGACAGGTCTTCGCCCTGCCCAAAGTCGACTGAGGCTTGCGGGCCCCGATCGGCGGGACCGAAACAGAGTATGCGCGGATGTTGGCAAATTTCCTGATTCCAATCCTCGATGATGGCTGGCGCTTCATCGCCATTTTCGCCGCCGTCACTTTCCTGGCCGCCCTGACCGGCGTCGCCTGGCTGTTCTGGCCGTTGATGGCGCTGACGCTGTGGTCGATCTACTTCTTCCGCGATCCCTCCCGCGCCGTGCCGCAGGAGGAGGGGCTGCTGATCGCGCCCGCCGACGGGCTGGTGCAGATGGTTACCGAGGCCGTGCCGCCGGAAGAGCTGGGGCTTGGCGATCAGCCGCTCACCCGCGTCTCGATCTTCCTCAGTGTGTTCGACGTTCACGTCAACCGCGCGCCCTGCGCCGGCACGGTCGAGGTCGTGGCCTACCGCCCCGGACGGTTCCTCAACGCCGCCGCGGACAAGGCCAGCGAAGAAAACGAACGTATGGCCATTGCGCTGCGTCGCCCCGACGGGCGGCTGATCGGCTGCGTCCAGATCGCCGGCTGGGTCGCGCGGCGGATCGTCTGTTACATCAAGCCGGGTCAGGCCCTTGTCGCCGGGGAGCGCTTTGGCCATATCCGCTTCGGCAGCCGCACCGACCTCTACCTTCCGGCCGGAGCGCGCTTGTTGGTGGCCGCCGGCCAGCGCATGATCGGGGGCGAGACCGTGATGGCCGAGCTCGATTCCGCGATCCCGACGCCGCGCGCGGCGGTCGAATTCTAGTTCCTCGAGGGAACCGCCATGGATAGCGACTTTCGCGGCCGCCGGGGGCTGCGGGGCTTCTCGATCAACCGGTTGATCCCGAACATCCTGACGTTGGCGGCGCTTTGCTCCGGCCTGACGGCGATCCGCTTCGGGCTGCACGGAGAATTCCGCCTTGCGGTCATCGCCATCATCGTCGCCGCGATCTTCGATGCCCTTGATGGCCGAGTGGCCCGTCGGCTTGGGGTCACCAGCCAGTTCGGCGCCGAACTGGATTCGCTGTCCGACTTCCTGTGCTTCGGCGTGACCCCGGCGCTGGTGCTCTATCTCGCCTCCCTGAAGGACGGCGGCGCGCTGGGGTGGGTGATCACCCTGATGTTCCCGATCTGCTCGGCGCTGCGCCTGGCACGGTTCAATACGGCGTTGCTCGCCGACCGGCCGCCGCCGGCCTGGACGGGATCCTACTTTACAGGTGTGCCGGCGCCGGCCGGCGCGTTGCTGGCGCTGATCCCCCTCATGGTGAGCTTTGAAGCCGAGGTCGCGTGGCCGCGCCATCCGCTTGTCGTCGGCACGACCCTGGTCGCGGTTGGCGGCCTGATGGTGAGCCGGTTGCCGACCTTCTCCTTCAAGAAGGGCCGGATCTCGCGCCATCTCGTCCTGCCGGCGCTGCTGGGGGCGGCCCTGGTCATGGGGGTGGTGGCGAGTTCCCCGTGGATCGGCCTGTCTCTGTTGGGAGTGGTCTACCTTGCGTCCATCCCCTTCAGTTGGATGGCCTATCGGCGCCAGGCGTCCCGGGATCACGGCAGCGCTGCGACCGGCGCCGACATTGTGTCGTTGCGCGCCGTCGATGGCGGGTCTGCCGAGTAGATTCATTTAGAATCAAATAGTTGGGTGGAATTTTCACGCGCCGTGGGCTGCGTTGCTGTTGACCTCGACTAATTTATTAAGTAAATTCCATAACTATCAGAAAAATCTAATAAAAGTGGAGATCCCCTCATGTTGTCTTTGTTCCGTCGTCTCATGTTGAGTACGGAGGGAGCGACGGCGATCGAATACACGCTTATCGCGTCCCTGATCGCGGTCGCCGCCATCGCGTCGATGCGCACCGTCAGCGGCAAGGTCAGCAACGTTCTCAGCACCGTCAACAATTCGCTGACCTAAACCGAAACGGCGATAGCCGATTGGCTTGGAAACGGGCGGCCCAAGGAATGGGCCGCCCGTTTCATTTGTGCGCTATTAGCTGTATTTGACGGAAAATTCTCATTTAAATTGAATGCATTAGAAACTTGATTTAATGTTACCTGAAAGGTATCCTTTGCAACGTTATTGAATGTTGTTTCTTGCCTTGAATGTGATTTGTGTTCTTGCTTGAGAAGTATTCTTAAGAAATTGCTCTAAGATACTAAAAAAGCGGAAATACACGAATTCCAGGGGGCAGAGACGGTGCCGTTTGTGGCGCAGGTCTTTGGATGGGGGTCCGATGTCGCTGTTGGCGCTTCTGCAGCTTTGCTGCGTGGCTGTCTTCGCGCTGCTGCTGGTGGCGGCAGGGTGGCAGGACCTCAAGACCATGCGGATCGCAAACAGCCTCTCGATCGGCATCGGGGCAAGCTTCGTCGTCTGGGCCGCAGCGGGCGTCCTGCTGGGCCGCCTTCAATTCCTTCAGCTCGGCCTGGCCCTTGTCTGTGCGGCCGGCGTGTTCGTGCTCGGCGCGCTGGGATTCGCCGCCGGGGCGATTGGCGGCGGTGACGTCAAGCTTCTCGCGGTGGCAAGCCTGTTCGCCGGGCCCTCCTTGCAGTTCGACTTCCTGGCCATCACTGCCCTTGTGGGGGGTGTTCTCGGCCTTGCGATCCTCGCTGGCGCGCCGATCGGTCCGGCCGGCGGCCGAGCTGGAGGGGCCATCAGAAGCCGCCTTCAAGGCGGATTGCCCTATGGTCCTGCGATAGCGGTCGGCGGCTTGTGGGTCGCCGCCTCCCTTGCCGTGGTGTGACGAGGAGGCGGGGGAGTGAACAGCAAGCGCATCGTCTTCCTGCTCCTGGCGGTCATCGTCGCCGGCAGCACGGCGTTCCTGGCGCGGGCGTGGCTACAGGGCGAACGGGCGGCAATCCTGGCCCAGGCAGGCCGGGCACCGGCGCCGCCTCCGTCGTCGCAGAAGGTTCTCGTCGCATCCGCCGCCGTCCGCGTCGGCCAGATCGTGAAGCCGGACGATCTTCGCTGGCAGCCATGGCCCGCCGGCGACCTCGCCTCGAGCTACGTGGTCGAGGGCAAGCGTCCCCTGAACGACTTCGTGGGCGCCGTCGTGCGCCGGCCCATCGCCGCCGGGGAGCCGATCACGGAGGGAAAGGTCGTGACGCCCGGTACGCGCGGCTTCATGTCGGCGGTCCTGCAGCCGGGCACGCGCGCCGTCAGTATCCCCATCACGGCGACGTCGGCCGTGTCGGGGTTCATCTATGCCGGCGATCGCGTCGACGTGCTCCTGACGCACACGCTCAACGGCCCCGACGGTCAGCACAAGGCGACCGAGACGATCCTGCGCAATGCACGGGTCATCGCCATGGACCAGAAGGTCGACTCTGCTCCCGGCGACAAGCCTGACATCGCCAAGACCGCGACGCTGGAACTCACGCCCAAGCAAAGCGAGATCGTCACGCTCGCGGACAAGATGGGAGACCTGTCGCTGGTCCTGCGCAGCCTCCAGGAAAACGACGATGGCGGCAGCGACGCCGTCACGGCGGAGAATGCACCGGCGGAGCCGGGCGACAGCTTTACGCGCGACTGGCAGGTGAGCCCGCTCATCAGTGACGGGCCGGCGCCCAAGCAGCCCGGCCGGGTGGTCTATGTGCTGCGCGGCAGCAGCCAGCCCAAGTCGGCGTCCGACGCGGGCAGCCAGGAATCGGGCGATGACGGCAAGCCCGGTGAGGGCAAGGCGCCCCGCACCACGACTTTCACTCGAACCCCCAGCGTGTCGCCATGAACATGACCAGTATCGCCACGTCCCTGGCCACGATCTGTCGGCGTGCCGGATCCTGCCTGGCCTTGTCCGCTTCGTTCTCCTTCGGCTTCCAGCCGGTGCTGGTGCTGGCGCAGTCGCCCAACGGCAAGCCGGCTGCGGAGGGCCCGTCCAAGCCCAAGGGGCATGCCAAGGCCGGGGCGAAGAAGGCGAGCCGCCACATGCCTTCAGACACGGTCTCCGATGACCTCAACCGGCGCGAAGCCGAACGGGCCGCACAGATGGTGCGTCAGCTGACGTCGGCTCCCAGCCCGGCAGCGGGTACGGCCGCCTCCGCCGGCAAGGCCACCGCTCTTCCGGCCGCGGCGGTTGCGCAGATCGTGCCGACGTCCGCCAAGATCCCGGAACCCGCTGCGATGGCGGCGCCCGCTGTCGAGTCGGAGCCGCCGACGGTTGCCGCCATTCCGCCGCGACCGCCGATCGTTTCCGCCTCGTTGACGCCGGACGTGGGGGCGGGCAGCGCCGATCCGTCATCGCCGGCCAGCATCGGGCAGGGTGTGGTCACGCCGCCGGTGCCGTCGAAGGTCGTGCCGTTGACGCCCGGCCAGATGGTCCAGATGCAGAAGCCCGCGCCTGTCCCCATCCAGCCGCCTGCCGTCGCGCCGGCCGGCCCGCCGGCCGTGACGGGTGCGCCCGGCCGCGCCTTTGGCCAGAGCCAGATGGTGTCGCCGCAGCAGCCCACGTTGCGGCTCGAAGTGAACAAGGGCACGGCGATCAAGCTGCCGGGACCGGCAACTACCGTGTTCGTCGCCGCGCCCGATATCGCCGACGTGCAGGTCAAGACGCCGGGTATGATCTACGTCTTCGCCAAGAAGCCGGGCGACACCGTGCTCTATGCCGTCGACGACCAGGATCGCGTGCTGCTGAACACGATCGTCAGCGTCACCTCGCCTCTCAGCCGCATCAAGGAAGCGCTCGACGCGCTCCATCCCGCCAACGGGGTCACCTTCGACAATCAAGGCGAGACGATCGTGCTGGGCGGCACCGTCCGCTCGGCGGTGGTCGCCGAGGATGCGCGGCGGCTCGCGCTGCAATACGTCAACAACGTCCCCAGCAAGGTCGTCAACAACATCCGGATCGATGCCCCGACCCAGGTGCAGCTTCAGGTCAAGGTCGCCGAAGTCGACCGCAACTCGCTGAAGCGCGTGGGCATCAACTGGCAGAACATCAACAACATCGCGCTGTTCGGCCTCGGCCCCATCACGGCGGGCTTCGCGACATCGACCATCACCGCGGTCGGCGGCCCGGTCCCCGGGTCAGCGCAGGTGGTCGCGCAGAGCAGCAACGGCGCCCTGACCTCGCTGGTCGACTTCCTGGCGACCCAGAACCAGGCCACCATCCTTGCCGAGCCGAACCTCATTGCCATGTCGGGCGAGACGGCAAGCTTCCTTGCCGGCGGCGAGATTCCGGTCGTCACGCCCCAGGGCGGCCTGAACAACACGCTGACCGTGATGTACAAGCAGATCGGCATCAGCCTCAATTTCACGCCGACGATCATCGGTGACCGCATCAACCTCAAAGTGGCGCCGGAGGTGAGCCAGGTCACCACGAACGGTCAGGTGAGCGTCGCGATCAGCAGCACGGCGTCCATCGTCATTCCCGCCATCCAGACCCGGCGGGCGTCGACGACCGTCGAACTCGGCAGCGGGCAGAGCTTTGCCATCGCCGGCCTGATGCAGCGGACCTCGAAGCAGGACATCCAGAAGATGCCCTGGCTCGGCGACATCCCGGTCCTCGGCGCGCTCTTCAAGTCCGACGCCTACCAGCGCGAGGAGACAGAGCTCGTCATCATCGTCACGCCGTACTTCGTCGAGCCGGTGAACGGCAAGCTGCGCACGCCGCTCACCGGTCGCGTGCCGCCGACCGACGTCGATCGCCTCGTCTACGGGCGCTTCAACAATCCCACGCCGCCGCAGCGACTGTCCGTGGGCCAGCAGGTGTCCGGCGCCAGCGCCGGGTTCAAACTGAACTAGGAGCCGTCATGCGTTCCGCACTCCTTGCCCTTTCCGCAGCATTCGCGCTTGCTGCCTGCGACACGCCGAGCCCGGTGGCGCAACAGGCCATGGTCGACGCGCGCATGGAGCCGGTGCGCGGCGATACCATGCTCGCGTTCGGTTTCCGTCCCGGATCCGGGCAGCTCGACGCAGCGCAGGTCTCCGCTCTCCGGGCGATGGTCGCATACGGCCGCGCGGCGCAGCGCGACGAGTTCGTCGTCGTCAGCGACGGAACGGGCGGCCCGATCCAGCAGGCCAGGGCCCGGCAGGTCATGAACAGCCTGTCGAATGCCGGTGCGCGGTGGGTCGGGACGAAGATCGAGCCGGCCATGGCGACGGGGCCGGACCAGGTCGTCGTCGTGCGGTCGGCCTACCGGATCGCCGAGCTCGACTGCCCCGACTACAAACCGGCCGGCATCATGAACAACAACGAAGCGACGATGGGCGGATTCGGCTGCGCCGTCGCCTACAACTTCGGTCAGATGCTGGCGCGTCCCCGCGATGCCGCCATCGGCCGCGACCCCGGACCTGCGGACGGAACGGTCAACGCCGCGGCGATCCAGCGTTACCGCGAGGGCAGGGTCCGCACCGTCAGGCCGTCGTCGACCACGTCGCCGACGACGATGGGCTCCGCGGACGGCGGCGGCATGGCCACGGGTTCCTCCACGACCACCTCGGGCGGAACGCCGAGCTACTGACGGGGAAGCCACATGTCTTTCGCATCTGCAGCGGCGCAGGCGCTCGTCGGTGAGGAGAGAGCTCCGCTCTCCGCGATGGCGTTCGTCGCCGACTCGGCGACGCAGGGGCGCGTGTCGGCCGATCTGTTCGGCCTGACGCTGGGCAAGGCCGTGATTCGCGAGGGCTCCATCGACACGGCGCTGGCGATCGCCGAATGGCCGCGCGACCTCGATCTGCTCGTCGTCGATCTTGCCGGCTCGAACGACCCGGTCGCCGACGCGGCAGCGCTCAAGACGGCTGCGCCCGGCAACTGCCTGGTGATCGGCCTCGGGCAGATCAACGACGTCGCCCTGTATCGGGAACTGCTCGCGGTCGGCTTCCACGACTATCTGGCACTGCCGCTCGGGGAAGGGGTCATGAAGCGCACCGTCGAGCGCATGCTCGAGCTGCGCGAGCGCGGCGGCATCTCGCCGTTGGGGGCCAGTGCCGCGAACGCCGTCAAGCCGCGAACCCTGTCGGTGATCGGCGCCCGCGGCGGCGTCGGCACGACCACGCTTGCCATTACCATCGGTAGCCTGCTGGGCAAGCGTCTCAAGGAGGAAGTGCTGCTGGTCGACTTCGACCTGCACTACGGCTCGCTCATGCTTGCGCTCGATCTCGAGGCGGTCGACGCCCTGCGCGAAGCGCTGGACCAGCCCGACCGGATCGACGCGCTGTTCATCCAGCAGGTGGCGCAGAAGAAGAGCGACTATCTCTACGCGATGGGTGCGGAAGAAGCGCCCAGCGGCGGCTTCCAGGCGCGACCGCACGCGGCAGGCGACTTCATTCGCGCCATGCATCGCCGGTTCCGCTGGATCGTGGCCGACGTGCCGCGCGGAGATCCCGTTCTCCAGCGCCAGGTCATCGAGGCATCGACCGACATCGTGCTGGTGACGGACCTGTCCCTGCCGGGCGTCCGCGACGCCATGCGCCTGCAGCAACTGGTCCAGGATGTGGCGCCCGGCGGGCGCCTGCATCTGGTGACGAGCGGCGTCGGCGACCCGCGCCGCTCGGCGGTGAAGGTGGCGGACGTCGAACGCACGCTGAAGCAGAAGATCGCGTGCCAGGTGCCGTCCGACCTCTCCGCGGCGCTGGCGGCGGTCAACTTCGGCAAGCCCCTGTCCGAGGCGGCGCCCAACAGCGCCATCCTCAAGGCATTGAGGCCGCTGGTGGCTTCCCTGGATGAAGCGGCTGTCGCCGATGGCAAACCAGGACGGTCCGCAGGCACGCTCGTGCGCCTTGTGCAGTCGCTCAAGGCCGGCCGCGGGAAGAGAAAGTAGGCGCTGCGATGTTTGGCATGCGCGGCAGAAGCTCGACGGCGCAACCGGATGCAACAGCGGGGGCACTCGACCGCATCGGGCGGCGCGGCTCCGTCGAGGCTCCGGTCGACCGTACGCCGGCGGACCGCACAGGCCGCGTCGCGGCGGCGGCGGCGACACTCGCGGACGCCGTTGCGCCCCGCCTCAAGGCGCTCGTCGACAATGGCACACCCGCAGGCGAAGTGACCCGGCAGGCCGGCCTTCAGATCCAGGTCCATTTCCGCAACCACGGCGTCATCCTCGCGCCACTCGAGCTGCGCGGCTATGTCGGTGACGTGCTTCGCCCGATCCTGCCGGCAACCAATTTCAATGCACCGGCAGAGCAGGAGGAGGCGCCGGACGACGAGTCTGCGCTGCCCGGGGCCCCCGGCGCGCCGACTCCGTCGGTCCCGCGGCCCTCCGTTCCGCGCGAACTGTTGCCGTCCGTCTTTGCCTCGCCAGCCGCGGACAAGGGTGGCGAACCGTCGTCGAGGCCGGAGTCCACGGAAAAGTCGGGCGGGCGGCTGTCCCGCAGCAAGGTCGATCAGGCTCGGCGGGCCATCCAGCCGCTGATCATGAACCGCATCGACCTCGCGGCGGCCGTCAGCCTGCCGCGCAAGGAACTGACACGCCAGTTCGAGGATCTCGTCGCCGAACTTCTGGTCGAGCATCGGCTGCAGCTCAATCGTCCCGAGCAGGCCGATCTCATCTACCAGATCGTCAACGACATGCTCGGCCTCGGCCCGCTCGAGCCGCTGCTCGAGGACGAGGCCATCACCGACATCATGATCAACGGTCCGAAGCAGGTCTATATCGAAAGACGCGGCAAGATCGAGATGACGTCGGTCACCTTCGAAAACAACGCGCACCTCCTGAACATCTGCAACCGCATCGTCAGCCGCATCGGACGCCGCGTCGACGAGGCGAGTCCGATCTGCGATGCCCGTCTGCAGGACGGCAGCCGCGTCAACATCATCATTCCGCCGCTGGCCATCGACGGCCCTTCCGTCTCGATCCGCAAGTTCGGCAAGCGCCAGATCGGATTCGACCAGATGGTGCAGCAGGGGAACATCTCTGCGGCGATGGCGACACTGCTGCGGGTCGCCGCCCGCTGCCGCCTGAACATCGTCGTGTCCGGCGGCACGGGCTCCGGCAAGACGACGATGCTCAATGCGCTCTCCGGCATGATCGACGACGGCGAGCGCGTCGTGACCATCGAGGACGCGGCCGAGCTGCGCATGCAGCAGCCTCACGTCGTCCGCCTCGAAACGCGCCCGGCAAACCTCGAAGGCAACGGCGAGGTGAACATGCGCGATCTCGTGAAGAACGCGCTGCGTATGCGCCCCGACCGCATCATCCTGGGCGAGGTACGCGGTCCGGAGGCGATCGACCTCCTGCAGGCCATGAACACCGGCCACGACG
Source organism: Pseudomonadota bacterium (assembly GCA_018240685.1). Taxonomy (GTDB): domain Bacteria; phylum Pseudomonadota; class Alphaproteobacteria; order Reyranellales; family Reyranellaceae; genus Reyranella. Next base: position 11,877 of record JAFEFG010000129.1, read on the forward strand.
GCTCGATGGGAACGCTGCACGCCAACCGGCCGCGCGAGGCGCTGACGCGCCTCGAGAACATGGTGACGATGGGCGTCTCCAGCCTTCCGCCCAAGGCGATCCGCACGCAGATCGCCGGGTCGCTGCAGCTGATCGTGCAGATCAGCCGTATGCGCGACGGCGTGCGACGCGTTACCCACATCACCGAGGTGGCCGGCGTCGAGGGCGACGTCATCATCACGCAGGATCTGTTTACGTACGAGTTCAAGGGCGAGGGCGCCGACGGCAGGCTGATCGGTGCCTTCAAGAGTTCCGGTCTGCGTCCGCATTTCCTGCCGCGCGCGGCCTACTACGGACTGGACAAGGTCGTGATGGAGGCCATTTCGTGACGGGCGCGGCCAGCCACGGCCTCGGCATCGACGCACTGGCGCTCTACATCGCGCTGGGAGTGGGCGTGACGGTCCTGACGCTCGGGCTGGTGTTCGCCGGCTTCTTCGCCGAGCGCCGGCTCCGCGACAGGCTGGAGGACCTCGATGGACGTGCGCGGACCGGCTCGCGCACCCTGCAGCTCGCTTCTTTGCGCCGGGTCGACAGGGCAGGGCGCCTCGCCAGCTTCGACAAGCTGCTGTGGCGGCTGGTTCCCAATGCCGGCAGCATCCGCGCCAGGCTGCTTTCCGCCGGCCTGAAGATCAGCCTGGGCGAATTCGGCTTCGTCTGCCTCGGCATCGCCGTCGCGGTCTGGGTCCTCTTCTCGATCGTCCTGGCCCTGCCTTTCTTGATGGCGCTCGTTGCGGCCGTGATGCTGGGCGTCGGCATCCCGTACATGTTCGTCGGCCGAATGGCCCGCAAGCGGGGACTGAAGTTCAACCTCCTCTTTCCCGAAGCGGTCGATCTCATCGTCCGCGCCCTGCGCGCCGGCCTGCCCGTACAGGAGGCGATCAGCAACGTCGCGCGCGACATCAAGGACCCCGTCGGGTCGACGTTCCGGCAGGCCCAGCAGGAGATGCAGCTCGGCGTGCCGCTCGAGGCGGCGCTATGGCGCGCGGCGCAAACCGTGCAGACAGACGAGTTCAACTTCCTGATCGTCGCGCTGTCGATCCAGCGCGAGACCGGCGGCAACCTCGCGGAGACCCTGGCCAACCTGAGCGCGCTCCTGCGCGGAAGGCAGCAGCTCCGGCTGAAGATTCGCGCCTTCACGTCGGAGGCGCGCGCCACGATGCTCATCATGGCCGGCCTGCCGTTCATCGTCGGCGGCGGCCTGTTCCTGCTGTCGCCGAGCTATATCAGCCCGCTCATCAGCACGCCGACCGGTCTCATGGTGATCG